>JAYVNA010000461.1:0-13690 GCA_043758715.1 Archangium sp. | reverse complement strand
CAACCCCGTGAACGGCGGCGAGTTCTTGCTGCTCTCCGATCTGCCTCTCGCCGATCAAGCCATCCCGGTGCGGGTCAGGGCCTCGGCGTCAGCAGGTCCTCTCGCAGTGTGGATCGACGGCGAACGAACGCTCGAGCTGCAGCCCCCGTTCACCGGACACCTTCCGGCAACGCAAGGCGCGCACGTGATGCAGGTCAGGGACCAGTCAGGTGCCCTGCTCGACACGGTGAAGTTCGTCGTGCGGCGCTAGTTCGGCTCACTTCTCGAAGCAGTACAGGTGGGCTTGCTGGTTGCAATTGAGCGGCCCGAAGAAGGCCGACCCGTTGACATAATTCGTGAAGCCCGCCTCGCCGCTTCCGGAGGTCGACGTCCACCCGTTGCACGTATTGGCCGCCGTGTACGCCGATGCGGGATCGCCGCCCGTCCACACCCGCGTGAGCGCAGGCAAGACGCCGCCATCGAACTGCCGGCTGATGCCCGCGAGCTGGAGCTTGGTCTGGTAGCTCATCTCGTTGGCCTGATTGAACACCCGCACGTTGTCCGGGCGGTACCAGGTGCCGCCGTCGAACGAGACGAGCGCGTTCACGCCGCCAACGTTCGCCCGCATCGCGACGAACTTGTTGCTGGCGCCTGCCTCCTGGTTGCAGAGCGTGTTCGCGGTGGCTTGCGGCGTATCGCCTGCGACGGTACCGGCGCTGACGAACACGAGGCGCGACGGCGTCGGCCGCGGTGCGATCACCATCGGGGCCCGCCCGCCGATCTCGAAGCACAGGACGGCGGCGGTGGTCGAGCACGGCTGTGAGCTCCCCCCGCTGGACCAACCCGCTTCGCTCTGCGTGTATCCCTGAGAGCCGTACTCAGTCGTGCTCACCGAGGTCCAGTCGGCGCAGTTCCACGGGGTGGTGGCGCCGCTGGCCCCGATGCCTGTCCACAGCGCCTCGTTCATCAACATGCCGGTCGCGGAGTACAGGGGCGGTGACAACACCCGGTCGTTGATGATGTCGGTCGGCAGGTCGGCAAAGGGAATGCCATCAGTTCGTTCCCAGCCTCGCGAACCCGCCAGCGCCGACACCAGCGTGCCGCCGTCGTCACTGACGCCGTAGACCCAGCTCGTGCCCGCCCGCGTCGGCAAGGCGCCCGCCGCCGCGGTGCAGGAGTTGCCGGAAGCCTTGAACTGGCCGTTGATGTTGCCCGTGAGGACGAAGACGCGGTTGTAGGGATCGAACCGAGCGCTCGCCACCGACGCGTCGGCCTGCATGGTGACGTCGCAGGTCGCGGCTCCGGGGCTGCAGGCGCCGGCGTCCCACTCGACGAAGTGGGCCGCAGGGCTGACAGACCCATTGCGCAGCGTCACGACCGTCCCCCGGGGCGCCTGGTGAATGCATCGGCCGGGGCAGTCGATGCCGCCATCGTCTGAGTAGATCCGGCCGCCGTCAGAGCTGATGCCGGTGCGAGCCACGTTCAGGGACGTCAGAGCGAACCCGGTGCCGTGCAGCGGAATGACCAGGTCAGCCAACGAGGCCGGCTTCAAACGCAACTCGGCGTCGAGCTGCCCTTCCGTACGCGGGGTGAAGCGCACCACCACCGCGCAGCCTCCGTCGGTGGGCTGGGTCGTGGTGCGGCAGCCGTCGCTCACGATCGAAAAGTCGCCTGCGTCGCTGAGCGTCGCGTCGTTCAGCGCGACCGAGGGGACGCCGAGGTTGTGGAAGACGACTTGCTGGGTCGCCGATGGCACCAGCATCTGCTGGGGGCCGAAGGTCAGCGATTGAGGCAGCACCTCGTACCGGACCCCCGGTGGCGTGCTGCTGGCCACCGTGTGAATGACCACGGGCGCCGCGGGCGGCGCGCGAACGGTGAGCAGCTTGTCGTCCTGCTGCGTTGGACTGTTCGGCGAATAGCGCACCGTCATGGTGCAGCTGCCGCCGGGGGCAAGCGCGCCGCACGGATTGGTCACTGAGAAGATCGCCAGATTTTCGGGTTCGGCTGTGGGCGCCGCAAGCGCGACGTCGCCCGTATTGGTGATCTCCAACGGGAGGTCCTTCGTGGTGTTCTGCTCGACCGGACCGAACAGCAGCGGTGCGGGCATCACGCCCAGGAGCGCGACGCCTGCGTCAGTACCTGCGTCGACGCCGGCGTCCATGACGGCACTGCCGCCATCGCCACCGTCGGCGGTGCCGCCGCCTGCGTCGGTCCCCGTGCCCGCGTCCGAGCCTTCGCCCGCATCGGCCGGGGAGGTGCACAAGCCTGCGTCACGGCACATGCCCAGACGCTCGTCCCACGGCAGGCAGCGGGTGAGCAGGGGAACCAGCAGGACGACCAGCGCAACGCGTCTCAAAAGGAACCTCCCACGCCCGCCCAGGCTCCGCCCGAGGGCAGCGGGCTGATCGCGGCGCTCACCGTGCTCGAGTTTCCCCCGACGGCAAACATCACCACGGCTGCGGCGATGGCGGCCCCGCCCGCACCGACCGCGACCCACCCTCCGGTCTCCAGTGGCCGCCCAGCGGTGGCGTGGGCCTGGGCGTCGGTTTCCGAAATGGCGGAGCCCGTGAGAGGAATGGCGTCGAGTTGCGCGCGCGCCAAGAAGAGCAGCACCGCGCCAGTCACCACGCCCGCGAGACCGACGGCGGCAGGTGCGATGGCGATCGTCCGAAGGCTCGGACCCTTCGCGGCCGCGGTGGCCCCCAGCTCACGCGAGAGGCGGGTAGCCCCAGTCGCAGCGAGGCGCCTGGCCGCACCCTCCAACTCGTCGAGCAGCGCCTCGTCGTTCGGCGCGCGCACCGAGAGCGCCTCGAGCACTTCTCCGCTTCGCGACGAGAGGAGCCTGATGTTGCATTGGATCGAGTTGCTCAGCGTCGCGACCTCACCCGAGATGATGCCGTCGGCTCCGAGCGCGTTCGTGAGCTCGATGGTGCAGCCCGTATCGGTGCAGCCGAGCAGCTGCTTCTGCCGTTCGATGCCGAGCACCTCGGAGACCGCCTTCGCCGTCGTCACCCGCACGCCCGCGCGCGTCAGGGCTGAGCCGAGGTGCTCGCTGAAGAAGGCCGCCTTCGACTCAGGCAGCCCGACGGCGCTGAACCCGGGGATCACCAGGTGCAGCTGCGCTTCTGCGAACGCCGGCGCGCTCGAAACGGCAAAAATCAGGCAGGGGAGAAGAGTGCGCAAGACGCGCACTCTACTCCTCCCACGCGAAAGTCATCGTCGCCGAGCGTCGTTGTGCTCAGCGCGCGTCGAAGATGATTGCGGTCATCGTTCCCCAGCCCGAGATCAACGCGTGCCGCCGTTCGGGGGAGAGCCGCTCACCCAGCGCATCGGTGACTGCCGAGACCAGCGCATCACCGACCCACGCGTACATCTCGCGGGTGACGCCATAGGTCTCGTGAGAGGCCTTCACGCCTGCGAGTTCCTTGCGGAGGCGCTCGGGTTGATCGAGCACGTCGACCAGCAGCATCAGCTTCTGCGCGAACATCTTCTGCTGCGCATCGGGCGACGATCGAAAGAAGAGCGGGCGCACCTCCGGGTGCGTAGCGAAGAGCCGCGCGTAGAACTTCGCCGGAAAATCGGCGTCGTTCGCGAGCACTTCCTCGAGCAGTTCCCGCAGCACGTCGGCGTCACTCATGGGTCCGTTCCTTCGCCGATCGACAGCCCGTGTTTCTTGAGCAATCGAAGCAGCACGTAGCGATTCTTCAGGCCGAGCGCGCGCGCGGCACGGGTCGGGCTCTGCTCGGCGGCTTCCATCGCGCGGGTGAGCGCGCCGGCGTCGAGCGTGGTGGGGTCGAGCTGGGGGAAGTTCGAGGTCAGCTCGCGGTCGAGCTCCGGGGTGACGCCCAGGAAATCTTCGGTGGCCGTCTGAATCGCGAGCCACATCAGGCGATCGAGCTCGCGGGCGTGGTGGGTGTAGCGGTGCCGCACTAGGCGAGCCATCAGGGTGGGGGAGACGCGCGCCTCGGCCATCGCGCTGTGCCGGCGGGCGAAGAAGCGAGCGACGATCGAGGCGTCCTTCTCCGCCACCGTGCGCAGCGCCGCGTCGAAGATGAGCGGCACGTCTTCCCGGCGATCGTCGAAGGAAGGCACCTGCACCCGGTGCGTGAAGCGGGCGAGGAAGTCGTGCTTGAGCTAGCTTGTGGACCGGTTCGTCGCCGCCACCAGGCGAAACTGGCTGCGGCGCGTCTTGCTCTCACCCAGGCGTTGGTATTCCCCGTCGCTGTCGAGCACGCGGAGCAGGTGCACCTGGCTGCGCTCGGGCAGCTCGCCGATCTCGTCGAGGAACAAGGTTCCGCCGTCGGCCTCGCCTACCAGCCCGGCGCGCTCGGGCATGCCGGGGTTGGGGTAGTTCTTCACGTTGCCGAAGAGTTCGGCGTCGATGAGCCCCTCGGGCAGGGTGGCGGCGTTGCGCGAGACGAGCGGCCCTTTGCGCTGACGTGACAACCCGTGCAGCGAACGCGCGGCGAGTTCCTTGCCGGTGCCGCTCTCACCCAGCAGCAACACGTGGCGATCGGTGCCGGCGGCGAAGGTGAGCGCGTCTCGGAGCGCCCAGGCCGCGGGGCTCTCCCCCACGAGCCCGAAGGGATCAGGCCCACCGAAGGCAAAGTCAGGGAATTGGCTCGTCCGCCGGGTGAGCGGCGAGAAGCGCACCAGCCAGGTCGCTGCGTTCTGCAGCTCGATCAGGTCGCCTTCGCTCACGATGGCTTCTTTGTGTTGCACGCCGTTGATGCGAATCGGAGCCGCACCGAGATTCTTCACCTGCAGCCGCTCTTCGGAGAGCGGGGTGATGAGCAGCTGCTGGCGCGCCACGCGCGCACTGGCCAGGGCCGCCGTCGGTGCCACGCCGCCCGGGCGAACGCGTGAGGGAAAGAGGCGCGGCGTCGTCATCGAGCCCCTGACCGCGCCCCACCGAGCAGGTTGCTTCGACCACCAGCGCCTCGCCCAGCCGGCGTGGCTCATCGAGCGTCCAGACGAGCACCAGCTGACCGACTCTGCGCACGGTGACGTCGGCGCGTTCCCAGGTCTCCTCCTCGAAGCTCCCGGTGATCTCGGCCGACATCGCGCAGCGACCCTGCCGCAGCTCACCGGCTTACCTCCACCAGTCGTTGCTGAAGGGCACGAGCCAGTCGGGCCAGCAGATGGGCCAGCTCATGCCGCCTTCACTGCTCCGGCGCCGCCGATCATCGTGTTGGCGACGAAGGTGAGGGCGCCCAGCCAGGCCGCGGCGGTCGGCTCATTCCAGTCAGGCCCGCTGACTTCCTTCAAGGTGCCCAGCAGCGCGCCGGCGACCATCGGGTACATCTCGTCCTTCACGCCGTAGGTCCGGTGCTTGTCGCCCATCGGCGCGAGCGTGTTCACCAGCCACGAGGCGTCTTCGAGGTGTTCGACGACGGCGATGAGCGCGCCCGTGAGCATCTCGGCCTGCGCCTTCTCGGAGCGGCGGCCAAAGAGCGCCTTGAGCGGCGGCTGCTCGGTGAAGAGGCGGGCGTAGAAGCGCTCGACGATGTCGGGGGAGCGCTCGACGACGAGGGCGAAGTTGGCGCGAATGAGCTCGGTGGTGGTCATGAGGTGTCCTGGCAGTGAGAGTGAGTGAAGTGACTCGGCGCGAGCCCCTTGAGCAACTCCGGGCCCACCAATTTGAACTTCCAAGGTGCCGGAACGAGGGCGGGCAGCCCGCGTGCTGAGCGTGCGCGCACGGTGTTCGGAGCGTGCGCGAACGGTTCAGGGCTGCGGCAGTCAGTTCACCGCCGACGCTGGAGTCGACTGCGCGGTGAACAGACAACAGCTCCTTGGGGGCGGGGGTGTTCAGGGTTCACCACGTTGCTCGACACGTGTGGGCTCTCGAGCTTCGCGGCGAGTTCGCTCACGGGACGTGGTCGCTTCGTTTCGAGGCCCGACGACATCATCGCGTGATGACGTGCACCCGCTCGGCTGAGCGAGGTTGACCGAAACCGGAACCCGCTCCGGTTTGGGGAATGAGTCACGTTCACGAAGCCTGGTCACCTCGTGACGGGAGTTCAAGGTGAGGGGCCAGCACGCGACGACCATGTTGCTCGCGTCACTCGCTTTACTCAGCTTCGTGATGGTGGCGTTCGGCGCTTGGAGCGCGAGCACTATGCGTAAACGTCACTCAAACCGACGCTGTGTGACATTCACGCAAGCACGGCGGTCGAAGACCGCTCCAAAGTGGTGCACTTCGCTCGCGGTTCGCCGCGAAAACGGCGTGAAAATTTCAGCGCGGCGGTTCAAAACAGGCCCGTGTGACATTTGCGCATAGCAGCCGTTCACCATCACGAAGCCAGGTGAAGTGAGTGACGCCATGCACGCGACAAAGAGCCTGCGCGCGACGTGCACGGAGAGGATCGTTCACCCCACGCCCCCCTGATGCTGGCTGCCTCTTTCCCGCCTGGACCAGATCATCCGTGGCGATCGTCTTCTGGTTTGATGAAGTCAGACCATGAAGATCCTCATCGCAGGCGGAGGCATCGGCGGGCTCACCGCGGCGGTCGCGCTCTCCAAAGCTGGCCACCACGTCACGCTCGCTGAGCGCGCGCAGAAGTTCTCCCCCATCGGCGCCGGCATCATCATGGCGCCCAACGCCGCACGGGTGCTCGGCTCACTCGGAGTCGACCTCGCATCGCGGGGTCACCCGCTTCCGTTCCTCGACGTGCTCGACCCGAAGGGCAGGGTGCTGCAGCGCCTCGAGACCGGCCAATACGAGAAGCGCTGGGGACCCACCTACGCGCTCACCCGGCCCGCGTTGACCGAAGCGCTCACCGCGGCGTTGCCCGGCACCGTCGAGCTGCGGCTCGGCTTCGAACTCTCCGCGCTGAAGGATCACGGCCACGACGTCGAAGTGAACCTCACCGGCGAAAACACTTCACGCCGGGTCGACCTCGTCATCGGCGCCGACGGACTCAACAGCGCCACCCGGCGCCTGCTCGTCGGCGAATGGCCGCAGCGCTACAGCGGCGTCACCTGCTGGCGTGGCCTCGTGCCCAACCCCGGCTTCACGGGCGCGCTCGAAGTCTGGGGCGGAGCGGCGCGCGTGGGCCTGGTCCCGCTGCGTGACGGCCAGCTGTATTACTTCCTCGTGCTCACGGCTGCCCGTCGCGCGCCGGCGCTGAGCTGGCCCGAAGGCTTTCACGCCGCGTTCGCCGGGCTGGGCCCGACCGTCGCCAAGCTGTTCGAAGTCATGAAGGGCTCGCCGCCGCTTCATCACGATCTCGACGAGCTCGAAGCGCCGACCTGGGGCCGGGGGCGAGTGATCCTGCTGGGCGATGCCGCGCACGCGATGACCCCGAACCAGGGGCAGGGCGCGGCGATGGCCATCGAAGACGCGTTCGTCTTGAGCCGTGAACTCGCCGCCGGTCTCGACGGCGCGCTCGAGCGGTACCGTTCGGCCCGCCAGCCACGGGTGCGCCAGGTGCAGCTCGATTCGCGGCGCCTGGGCCAGGTCGCGCATTGGGAAAACCCGCTTGTGCAGACGCTCCGCAACACAGCGATGCGCCTGCTCCCGGCCTCAGTGGGCGAGAAGCAGTACCTTCGCGTGATCGAGCCCGGCGTCGCTTTGCTGCGTCAGGAACACAGCTGACTTGTCGTCAGAACTCAGGACAGCGCCGCCCGGCAGCAGAGGCCCTACACGCACTCTGGAAACGCGGCTCGCAAGAGCTGCTTCGGGTTCGAATCCCGGCTGGACCTGCATGGGTCCGCCAACACAGCGGCTTCTTCACTCGGGCGGCGCTGTCACTTTTCCAACTCACTTGCTCATGAGGGCGTTTGCCTTCCGCCCTCACTTTTGCAGCGCGGGATCTTCCGACGCCTTGAGCGCCTTCTCGGCCTTGAGCCGCTTCTCTTCGCGCCAGCCGTGGAAGAACAACACCCCGATGCCTGCGAGGATCGCGAGGTCGGCCACGTTGAAGACACCGGTGCGCAGCGACCCAATTCCCATGTTCATGAAGTCGACCACGCTGCCTTCGAAGCGCGCGCGATCGACCCAGTTCGAAAACCCGCCCGAGGCGATGAGCGAATACGCCGCCACCTGCAGGCCATCGAGCTTCGTCTTCCAGATGAGCTCGCTGAACAACGCGTACACCGTCAGCGAGAGCAGCAACGCCCCCACGCCGATGGTGAGCATCCAGTAGCGGGCTTGCGGAGGAAGGCTCGCGCCCAGTGAAAGGAACGCCCCTTCGTTGGTCGCGTACTGCAAGCGAAACACGTCACCCAGCCAGGAGCGGGTAGGGGTGTCCTTCAAGTGCGCGATGGCCAGCTGCTTGGTCCATTGATCGAGGACCACCTGCGCGATGAACACCGACAGGAACACGGGGAGGCGGCGCAGGACCATTCGGCCGTCACTTGCCACGGTCCCGGGCGGTCCGTCCACCTCTGTGCGTCACTGGAACTGCCCGGCCACCCCGAGCCCGTTCCCCATGGGCACCAGACGCAGCTTCACCGTGCCCAGCCGCGCGTGCAGCAGGCGCGGCACCAGCACGCCGGTGGCCAGGCCCACCACCGAGCCCAGCACCACGTCACTGGTCCAATGCTTGTCGGCGGCCACCCGCAACACGGCCGTCGCGGTCGCCAACGGCAGGCCCACCGCCCAGATGAGCCACGCGTATTTGTAGCCGCGCAGCTCGGCCACGTTGGCGGCTCCGGCCACCAGCGCGAACACGAACGACGAGTGACCGCTGAAGAACGAGAGATTGGCGTCAGTCGGGTTCTTGCTCTCGGCCAAAAGCTCGGGCGAGGCGCCGACGGTGTAGGGGCGCCCCCGCGCGGCGGCAAACTTGATCGACTGGTTCAGGCCCTGCGCCACCAGCAACGACTCGATGATCAGCAGGAAGTCGACCGGGTACGTCTCCCAAAACGCGCCCGAGCGCCAGGCCAGCAGCCCATCGAGCCCGAGGGCCAACACCGGCACCCCCACGAAGCCGATGAGGTTGCTGGCGAGGTCCGGCCCCGCGATGCCGTTGGCGCTGGGGGTCAGACCGGGGTTGAAGACACTGCGCACCGCGGTGTCGAAGCCGTTGGTCACGCACCAGCGGCACTGGGGCGAGGCGAGCTGCTTCTTGAAGGCGAACTCCGAGAGGAGCCAGCCGACCGCCAGGGCGCCCGAAATGGGAATGTCGGCCCGCGGCTCCCACTGCAGGGGCTGCGGGGCCTGAGTCAAGGCCACCAACAGAACGGCTGTGCTCAACATGGGCACGGAAAGTAGCCCTGTCTTGGACCGGGAGCCCGCCTTGAGTAGAGGGGTACTGTCCGTTTTCCCCCAAGGAGTTGCCATGCGCGTTGAGAACTTCGAAGTCGTCATCACCGGTGCCGGGCCTTCTGGGGCCATCGCCGCGGGGTTGCTCCGCAAGCAGGGCCACCAGGTGCTGGTGCTCGAGAAGGAGACCTTCCCGCGCTTCTCCATCGGCGAGAGCCTGCTGCCCCAGACGATGGCGTACATCGAAGAGGCCGGCATGCTGCAAGACGTGGTGGAAGCCGGCTTCCAGTACAAGAACGGCGCTTCGTTCTCGTACCAGGGCAAGACCACCGAGTTCGACTTCCGCGACAAGTTCGGTGAGGGCTGGGGCACCACCTACCAGGTGGAGCGCGGCCGCTTCGACAAGGTGCTCGCCGATGCCGCTCAGCGCATGGGCGCCGAGGTGCGCTACCGCCACCAGGTGACGGCGGTCGACGTCTCCGGCCCGCCGAAGGTCACCGTGACCTCCGACACCGGCGAAATTTACGAGGTGCACTGCAAGCTCATCCTCGACGCCAGCGGCTTCGCGCGGCTGCTGCCCCGCCTGCTCGATCTCGAGCGGCCCTCGGCTTTCCCGGTGAGGCAGGCCTTCTTCACGCACATCGAAGATCACATCGCCTCGAATCAGGGCTTCGATCGAAACAAGATCCGCGTCGCGGTGCACCCCGAGCACCAGGACGTCTGGTTCTGGGTCATTCCGTTCTCCGGCGGCCGTTGTTCGCTGGGCGTGGTGGCCGAAGCCGCCTTCCTCGATCGCTACCAGGGCGACGAGATGACCAAGCTCAAGACGCTGGTCAACGAAGACCCGACCCTCAAGGCCCTGCTGGCCAACGCCGTCTGGGACACCCCGGCGCGCACCCTGCGTGGCTACAGCAGCAACGTGAAGCAGCTCAACGGCAAGGGCTACGCGCTGCTGGGCAACGCGGGGGAGTTCCTCGACCCGGTGTTCTCCTCGGGCGTCACCATCGCGATGACCTCGGCGAGCATGGCCGCCAAGTGCGCGCACCGCGAGCTGACCGGCGAGACGGTCGATTGGAACGCTGACTTCGCCGTGCCGCTCAAGAGAGGCGTCGACGCCTTCCGCGCCTTCGTCGAGGCCTGGTACGCCGGCGGCTTCCAGAAGATCATCTTCCACCCCGCGCCCTCGCCGGACATTCGCAAGATGATCTGCGCGATCCTCGCGGGCTACGCGTGGAACACGAAGAACCCCTACGTCGCTGAACCGAAACGGCGCCTCACCGTGCTGGAGCAGGTGTGCGCGCAGGCCTGATTTTCCTCCTCCTCGCAGCCGGCTGTGTGACCGCGCCGAAGCCCCGGCCTGAAGCGGAGTTCTTACTGCGGCTCGCGCCCGCCTCCCTGGGCCGGGAGCTGCAGCTCTCGCAGCGCATCACCGTGGTGCATGGCGACGAGCGCAAGAGCTTCGACGCGCAGCTCGAGGTCGATGCGGGCGCGGTGCGCATCGCCGCGGTGGCGATGGGTCAGACGATCGCCAGCTTGAGCTTCGATGGAAAATCGCTCGAGCAGCAGGTGTCGGCGCACGTGCCGCCGGCGATCACCGCCGCGCGCATCTTGAGCGACGTGCAGCTCGCCTGGTGGCCGGCCGAGGCCATTCGCACCGGGTTGCCCGCCGGTTTTTCTCTCGAAGAAGAGGGCGGCAAACGATCGCTGCTGAACGGGGGAACGCTCTACGCCCAGGTCACCTACGAAGGCACCGCGCCCGCGTGGAAGTTCGTGCGACTCACCCAGGTTCACGACGGGTACCTGCTGGAAATCGAGTCGGTGGAGGCGGCCCCGTGAGCGCCTTCCTCAACGAGCTGGGGCTGGTCTGCGCGCTGGGCGAAGGGCAAGCGGCCGTGCGCGAGGCCCTCTTCGCCAACGCCCCTTCGGGGGTGAAGACGACGGACTTCTTCGCCGCTGATCGGCTGCTGGCGCTCGGCCGGATCGAGGCGAAGCCGGCTTCCCTCGAGGCCGCCATCATCGGTTACCGCAGCCGCAACAACGGCCTGCTCAGCCTGGCGCTCGCGCAGATTCGCCCGGCCGTCGACCAGGCGATCGCGCGCCACGGCCCCACCCGCATCGGCATCGTGCTCGGCACCAGCACCTCGGGCATCGGTGAAGCTGAGCTTGCGATCGACTCGCTGATCCGCCGCGGGGCGCTCAACGAGGGCTACCACTACACCCAGCAGGAGCTCGGCTCACCCGCCCGCTTTCTCGCCGCGACCTTAGGCGTGAGCGGGCCGACCGCGGTGATCTCCACCGCCTGCAGCTCGAGCGCCAAGGCGCTCGCTTCGGCCGCCCGCTGGTTGGACGCGGGGCTGGTCGACATGGTGATCGCGGGCGGTTCAGACTCGTTGTGCCGCTTCACCATCGCCGGCTTCAGCGCGCTCGAGTCGGTGAGCGCCCAGCGCTGCAACCCGATGAGCCGCAATCGCAACGGCATCAACATCGGCGAGGCCTCCGCGCTGTTCCTGCTCAGCCGTGACGAAGGCGCGGTGCGGCTGGCGGGCTGGGGGGAGACCTCCGACGCGCACCATCTCTCCGCCCCCGAGCCGACGGGAAAGGGCGCGGCCGAGGCGATGCGGCTGGCGCTGCGAAGGGCCCAACTCGAGGCGAAAGACGTCGGCTACGTGAACCTGCATGGCACCGCCACGCCGCAGAACGACGCCATGGAATCGCGCGCCGTCGAGCAGGTGCTCGGGCTCGAGGTTCCCGGCAGCTCCACCAAGCCGCTGACCGGTCACACCCTGGGGGCCGCCGGCGCGCTCGAAGCGGCGCTCTCGTGGCTGACGCTGACCGACGCCCAGGGCCGGCTGCCTCCGCACTGGTTCGACGGCGAGCGCGACCCAAAGCTGCCTCCCATTCGATTGGTCGAAGGGGGAGCCCGTGGCACGGTGCGGGCGGTGTTGAGCAATTCCTTCGCGTTTGGTGGCAGCAACGCCTCGCTCGCCCTGGTGAAGAGCTGACCATGGGCCGCTCGTTCGATGGCCCCATCTGCGAGCTGGTGCCGCATCGGGGCGCGATGCTGCTGATCGATCGCCTGCTGGCTGACGAGCCCGAGAGCATTCGCGTCGAGGCGGTGATCAAGCCCGGCGAGCTCTTCCTCGCGCCTGAAGGCATGCCGGGCTGGGTCGGGATCGAGCTGATGGCCCAGACGGTGGCCGCGTGGGGTGGGCTGCGGGCCCTCGAGGCGAAGCGGCCCGTGCAGCTGGGGTTCCTCCTGGGCACCCGGCGCTACGAGTGCACCCTGCCGTTTTTTCCGGTGGGCTCGAGCCTCGAGATCGAAGCGCGGCAGGAGATGGTGGGCGAGAACGGCCTGGTGGTGTTTGCCTGCAAGATGTTCCTCGGGCAGGACGTGGTGGCCACCGCGCAGCTCAACGCCTTTCAACCTCCCAACGTCGATGAATACCTGCGAGGCAGCACCCATGGCTGACACCATCCTCGTCACCGGTTCGTCTCGCGGCATCGGCCGCGCCATCGCTCTGCGCGCCGCCCAAGATGGCTTCGACGTGGTGGTGCACTGCCGCTCCCGGGTCGACGAGGCGAAGGCGGTGATGGAACAGATCACCGCGCTGGGGCGAAAGACTCGGCTGATCACCTTCGACGTGGGTGATCGCGCCGCCACCGCCGCGGCCCTGGAGGCCGACATCGCCGAGCACGGGGCCTATTACGGCGTGGTGTGCAACGCCGGCATCGCCCGCGACACGGCCTTCCCCGCGATGACGGGTGAAGACTGGGACAGCGTCATTCACACCAACCTCGACGCATTCTACAACGTGCTCCGGCCGCTGGTGATGCCGCTGGTGCAGCGCCGCAAGCCCGGGCGCATCGTCACCATCTCTTCGGTGTCGGGTGTCATCGGCAACCGCGGGCAGGTCAACTACAGCGCGGCCAAGGCCGGCATCATCGGCGCGACCAAGGCGCTCGCGCTCGAGCTGGCCAAGCGGGAAATCACCGTCAACTGCGTCGCGCCGGGCCTGATCGAGACCGAGATGGTCTCGGAAGAAGTGGTCAAGCACGCGCTCGAGCTCATTCCCGCCAGACGGCTGGGGAGACCCGAAGAGGTCGCCCACGCGGTAGCGTTTCTCCTCTCGCCCGAAGCGGCGTATGTGACCCGGCAGGTGATTTCGGTCAACGGAGGCCTCGGCTGATGCGACGCGTGGTGGTGACAGGAGTGGGGGCCCTGAGCCCGCTCGGCAACGATTGGCCGACGGTGTTCGCGCGCCTGCAGTCGAAGGAAAACGCCATCGTGGTGATGGAAGCCCTCGGTCAATACGAAGGCATGCTCACCCGGCTCGCGGCGCCGACCGCGCCCTTCACGCTCGACGAGAAGGCCTACAACCGCAAGACCATGCGCGGCATGGGCCGGGTGGCGATGATGGCGACCCGCGCGTCAGAGATGGCCCTGCGCGAATCGGGGCTCTACGGAGACCCGGTGCTCAAGACCGGCAACGTCGGCGTCAGCTA
>JAYVNA010000460.1:0-13695 GCA_043758715.1 Archangium sp. | reverse complement strand
GGACTGCGACCGGCGGTGGGACTGCGACCGGCGGTGGGACTGCGACCGGCGGTGGGACTGCGACCGGCGGTGGGACTGCGACCGGCGGGGGCACTGCGACCGGCGGGGGCACTGCGACCGGCGGTGGCACTGCGACCGGCGGTGGCACTGCGACCGGCGGTGGCACTGCGACCGGCGGGGGCGCAGGCACGGGCGGCGCCGGAGGAGGCCCGACCGGCGGCGGTAGCATCGGGACCGGAACCGGAGGAGACGGTCCTGATGCCGGTGGACCCGATGGCCAGCGCGCGACCGGCTGCGGGTGCAGCACGGACGCGGGAAGCTCGAGCTTCCTCTCGATCACTGTCCTTTTGGGACTGGCGGCGGCGCGGCGGCGACGCGTTTAGCACTCGGCGCGGAGTTCACCGTCGGACGACCAGCAGCGCGCCCGGGCATCAACTGCGACTGGGTGCTGCTTCGAGCCGCACCTCACCCTCGAGACCACAGAGAGCCGTACGTCAACCCGCCGCTTTCAGCCGCGAGACGTGAAAGCGATAATTCGTCGGCGGGCTGTGATTATTCCGCGCTCTCGCTCCTGAATTTCGCACGCAGTCCGCTGGCCGCGCGAAGAGAGCATCGCTGTTCGGAGTCGGCTCGCGGGATAATGAAGGCTCTGCCGCGCGCGGCAGAGCTGGCAACGGTGAGTGGTGGGGTCTCCGTGGGGGGCATTCGATGTATCGACGTCTCGCATTCTTTCAGGAAGCATTTCGGGTCGCGCCCGTCGGCATGCTCGTCGTCGACGGCGGCGGCACCATTCTCGATGCCAATCGGCAGCTCGAGGTGTTGTTCGGCTACTCACACGATGAATTGCTCGGCCACCCGGTCGAGCTGCTGGTCGACGGCCTCGCCAGCTCGCACCGCGCGCAACGCGACGCCTACTTGCGAAACATCACCACCGACGCGACCGGGGTGATCACCTATCTGAACGCCGCTGCCGAGCGGCTCTCCCGAGTGAAGTCGGCCGAGGCCCTGCATCAGCCGCTGGCCAGCGTGCTCGACCTGCGCGAGGTCGATGGCGGCCCGCTCGCCCGCGACCCCATCGCCGCCGCCCGCGAGCACGGGCGGTGCGGTTTCGAGGCGAGGTTGGGCAGTCGTTTCCTGGCGTGCGCGGCCGCCGAGCTGCGGCTGGGCAATTCCACCTTCGGCGTGGTGATCGCACTGCGAGACCTCACCGACCTGCTGCTCGCGCGAACGCAGAACGAGTTCTCCGATCGGCTCAACTCCCTGGGCACCCTGGCGGCCGGCGTCGCCCACGAGGTGAACAACCCGTTGGCCATCGTGAGCGCCAACCTTCAATTCGCGCTCAGCGAGGAGCTCGGGGCCGAGACGCGCCAGGCGATGCTCGCGGCGGCTGACGCGGCCCGACGGGTGGCGCAGATCGTCGGCGATCTCCGGCTGCTGTCCCGACCGCAGAGCGAACAGCTCGAGCTGGTCGAGCCTTCGGCCATTCTGGCGATCGCGCTCAGCCTCACCCGCGGTCACTGGCGGGCAGAGACCGGAGTGGTGCTCGACTTGAAGGCCGCGCCCGCGGTGATGGCCGCTCCGGCCCGCCTCACGCAGGTGTTCGTGAACCTCATCATCAACGCCTTGCACGCGATGGAGCGTCCTGACGACCCGCCGGGTGCTCACCATCTCGAGCGGCACCACCGAGTTGGGCGAGGCCGTGCTCATGCTCAGCGACACCGGCCCCGGCGTGCCCGAGCACCTGCGCGAGCGCATCTTCGACCCGTTCTTCACCACCAAGCCACCGGGGCAGGGCACCGGCCTGGGGCTCGCCATCTCGAAGTCGATCATCGAGAACCAGCTCGGCCGGCTCGAGTACGCCTCGAACCCGGAAGGAACCGGAGCCTCGTTCAGGGTGGTGCTGCCGCCCGCGCAGCGACTGGCCTCACAACCGCGACTCAAGGCGTGGTGGGTGGGAAAGCCCTGCGCCGCCAGCGAAGCGCTCGAGCGCGAAGCCGACTGCCGGGTGACCTCTGAGCTGGGTTCGGTGCCGGCCGATGCCATGCCTGAAGTGCTGTTGGTGGCCCTCTCTGAAGCGAAGGTTCCCCCCTGAACTCGAGAGCCGGGTGTTGCTGGTGGCCGCGACTGACCCCAAGCCGGGCACCATCTGCCTTCGCGAAGCATTCGACGTGCACGCGCTCACGGCCTGGCTGCGACGGCGCAGCGCGGGGCCGATCAGCCCCTGAGCGGCTCCTGAGTTCCAGCGGCCGCGCCGGTGTCGAGCTCTGGAGCAGGGTCGATGAGGCCCCACTGGATGCACTGGATAGCGCTGCTGGAAATGAGGCAGCCCGCCCGGGGGCGGCTAGACTGCGCCTGCGGAAATTCCCCCCGAAGGCGAACCCCTCATGACGAGCCGGCTGCTGAACAAGCGCCTCGAGAAGCGCCTCGCCCCCGATTGGGACCAGGCCAAGCAGGAATGGGCGTCCCTCAAGGCGTTCTTCACCGGCTGCGGCCTCGACGCCAACGAAAGCTATGCGATGGCCATGACTGCGTCGGAGTTGCTGGAGAACGCGATCAAGTACGGCGACTGGAGGAAGAAGGAAGACGTCATCAGCCTGGCCATCGAAGTCTCGCAGCGCGCGGTGGTGGTCGAGGTGGAGAACCCGGTCATCGATGACCCCGCTTCAGTGCGGAGCCTTGACGATCGCATTCAGTGGATGCGCGGCTTCCAGAGCCCCTTCCAGGCGTACGTGGAGCGGCTCAAGCACGTCTCCTCGCAGGCCTACGAAGAGGGCGAGAGCGGGCTGGGCCTGTGCCGCATCGCCTACGAGGCGCGCTGCCTGCTCGACTTCTACGTGACCGGCTCGGGCCGCCTGGCGATGTCGGCGGTCTACCAGGTGGGAGCGGGCCTTTCGTGAAGCCGACCGACGTCCCCGCGGAGTTGTTCGACGAAGCCGGGCGCGCCTGGCCCGCGCGGCTCTCGGTGGCCTCGGGGCTGTCGCTCACCGCGCAGTTCACGCAGCGCCCTCCCCCGGGCAGCCTCTTCACCCGGGTGGTGATCAAGCACCCGGCACGCACCCTCACGCTCTCGAAGTGCCGCCTTGTGGGCGCGACTGATCAGCTGATCTTCGTCGACGACGTCTACGACTGCCACACCCTGATGGAGCACGGCCGGCTGAAGAACCTGCTGGGCTTCTTCAACGAACTGCCGCTGGTGCTCGCGCAGCGCACCGAAGTGACCGAAGGGTTCCGCGGCTTCGTGGCCGACCTCATCTACGATCTCACCGTTTACAAAAAGTTCTTCGACGAGCAGGACCGCACGTTCTCCCGCGAAGCCCCGCACGTGGCCGCCGCCGCGCAGGAAGTGTTGCTGCGCCGCGCCGGGCCGGAGTTCTTCCGCTTCCTCGACGTGAACCTCGAGAGGTTGAGCACGCTGGTGCGCGAGTTCACCCCGGAGCAGCACGAGCGGCACGGGTACTATTTCAGGCAGCAGCTGTGGCCGTTCATCATGGGCTCTGCGTTCATGGAACGCACCAACCTCAAGCCGCGCGGCTACGCGGGCGACGCCACCATGATGCAGATGATCTACGACGACCGGTACCAGGGCACGTGGGTCTTCAACAAGCTGATGCACCGTCACCCGGTGCAGCACCCGGCGGCGGCCGCGGTGCGAAACCGCCGCGTGTTGATTCCCCGGCTGCTGCAGGCGCACCTGGCCCAGAGCAAGGCTGACCCGTTCCGTTTGTTGTCGGTGGCGTGCGGGCCCGCGCGCGAGCTCGAAGACATCTTCGCCACCCCGGCCGACGCGCAACGCTTCGAGCTGACGCTGCTCGATCAAGACGACGAGGCGCTGGCCGCGGCGCGCAACACCATCGAGCGGGTGGGCCAGCCGCGCAAGCTGGCGCTGGTCAACGACTCGGTGCGCACCCTGCTCAAGGACCGCGCGGCCACCGAGCGCTGGGGACGCTTCGACTTCATCTACAGCATGGGCATGTTCGACTACCTCACTCCGCCCGTGGCGAGGGCGGTGCTCGCGCGCCTGTACGAGCTGCTCGAACCGGGGGGCGCGCTGGTGGTGGGCAACTACCACGTGAAGAACCCGAGCCGTTTCTACATGGCGTACTGGCTCGACTGGGTTCTGTACTACCGCACCGAAGAAGAGTTCGCGGCGCTCGCCGAGGGGCTGCCCGACGCGACCGTGAAGGTGGGCTTCGACGACACCGGGTGCCAGATGTTCCTCTCGGTGGAGAAGCGGGCGTGACTCCCTCGCCCCCTCCCCAGCCGTTGCTCACCAGCGCGCGCTTCAAGGCGTACCGCGACGAGCTCGTGCACGACTGGATGAAGATCCTGGCGGTGCTGGGCGCGGTGCTGGTGCCGCTGTTCCTGCTGCTCGACTACGTCACCATGCCCCGCGAGCTGCTCAGCCGCTTCGCGGTCTATCGCGGCATCGCCACCCTCACCTCATTCGTGCAGCTGTTGATGCTGCGCTGGAGCAAGCCCTCTCGCTGGTCGTACCTGCACGGCTACGCCTTCAACGCGCTGGTCTGCGGGATGATCGTGCAGATGACGGTGGACCTCGGCGGGTTCAACAGCGGGTACTACGTCGGGCTGATGCTGGTGATCTTCCCGGTGAACGTGCTGCTGCCGTGGCGCTCGTATCACTCGGCGGTCAACGGGCTGTTCACGGTGAGCATGTACTTAGGCGCAAACCTGCTCTTCGGCGCCGAGTACCCGGTGAGCGCGCTGGTGAACAACCTCTACTTCCTCATCGCGTCGGTGGTGTTGATCGTCGCGATGAGCGAGACGCGGTACCGCTTGATCGAGCGCGAATTTGGCCTGCGCGCCCAGCTCGAAGACACCAACGTGGTGCTCGAGACTTCGCGCGCTGACCTCAAGCAGGCCCGCGATCGCCTCTGGAGCGAGATGGAGGTCGCCCAGCGCATTCAGACCGCGCTGCTCCCGAAGAACCGCCGCCTGGGCCCCTGGGAGCTGGAAGCCTCGATGTCGCCCGCGGAAGAAGTGGGGGGCGACTACTACGACTTCTTCGAGACGCCGCACGGCGAGCGCTGGCTGGCCATCGGCGACGTCTCGGGCCACGGCGTCGAGTCGGGCCTGGTGATGATGATGACCCAGACGGCCATCGCCACGGTGGTGAACACCGAGCCCAAACGCAGCCCCTCTGACGTGTTCGTGCACACCAACCGCGTCATTCGCGACAACGTCTCGCGCCTCGGTGGGCATCGGTACATGACGTTGAACATCATTCGCCTCGAAGAAGACCGGCTGGTGGTGGCGGGCAAACACCAGGACTTCTTCGTCTGGCGTTCGAAGACCAACACCGTCGAGACCATCACCAACGAAGGCCCGTGGATCGGCGTGGTCGACGACGTGCGCAAGTCCGTCGAAGATCAGGCGATCAAGCTCGAGACCGGTGACTGGGTGTTGCTCCACACCGACGGGCTCACCGAGGCGACCAACGCGAACGGGGTGATGTTCGGCGAAGCGGGCCTGCGCCGCGTGCTCAGCGAGGTCGCCGGCAAGGTGACGCTGCGCGAGGCGGTGAAGCTGGTGCGCGAACGGGTCGAGGCGTTTCAGAAGAAGCAGGACGACGATCTCACGATCGTAATGCTGCGCCGGGTGACCTGATCACTGCGCGACGAAGCTGACCTGCACCGTGTCGACGCCGTTGTCGAAGGGCCGCAGGGCGCGCCGGAGCGCATCGAACGAGAGCGTCTGCCAGCGGAGGTTGGCGTCGTAGCGCACGGTCAGCTTGATGCGGCGATCCTGCGCCGAGTTGATCAGCTGAATGAGCACCGCGATGGTCGAGGAGTTGAAGTGCTCGAGCCGCTCGAAGCGCATCTCCAGGGCCGCGCCGCGCTCCCGCGCCAGGCCGAAGAGCTGCTCGAACCAGGGGTGAAGCACCGCTCCGGGCGTGCGGCTGGCTGACCTGCCCAACCAGTTCAAGACCAGCAGCCCCGGCTCCCGCTCGTCGACCTCGATCAGCAGATCATCGGATTGAAGATTCACCATTGGAGGGGTCGAACAGACCATCAAGCTGTTGTAGGTGCCAAGAACCACTTGAGGGCAGGTAGACTTCGACCCCACCTTCGCACCCGGAAATCCACATGCACGGCACAGTGTTCGGCGACTTGACCATCGAAGTGGGCGGAACGGCCGAGGGCCTCGAGCTCATCTGGCGCGGTTCGAGCAACTCGCGAAACCCCGGCGAGGCGCTGCGGGCGTACTTCAAGGTGGCGCTCGCGGAAGCCTCGGTGCGGCGCGCGAAGCTCGACCTGCACTTCGAGCACCTGATTCAGTTCAACTCGTCGACGGTCTCGGTGCTGCTGAACCTGGTCGAGGAAGCGGCTTCAGCAGGCGTGCCGATGACGTACTTCTACGACGGCGCCCAGCGATGGCAGGCGCACAACTTCGAATCGATCGCGCTGCTCAAACGCGACGTGAAGAGCTTCGTAGTTCAGAAGGTGGGCCTGGGCGTGCCGGCCGAGAAGGTCGGTCCCGCTCACTGAAGTGGAAAGTGTTCGGCCACGGCCTCGCGTGAGACCGGCCCGAAGTGTCCGGTGAAGAAGAGCTGGGCGTTGGGGGCGAGTTCCTGCAGCGTGCGCGTGACGTTGCGGCGGTTGAGCTCGAGATCGCACTGGTAGAAGTGAGTCTCTGCGCCAGCGCCGACGATGCTGCCGCGAAAAAGATCTCTGACTTCACGTGAGTTCCTGCGCGCGCCGAAGCGAATGACGCAAGCCGGAAGGCGAGAGCGCCGCGCTGTGCTTCTGGCTCCAGACGGCGGCCGTTGAGGAACGTTCTCAGCTCAGCGCAGCAGCCAGCACGCGCGCGATCGGCGCCACCATCTTCGCGACCTTCGCTTCACTGATGGGCGACACACCGAAGGGAACGAACGGGTCGGCCACCAGGCCGCGATTCAACTCCACGCACACCACCTGGGAGGGATACGCGCGGGCGTACTGGTAGCCCATCGCGACCGCGTGCAGGTGATACGAGCCGTTCTCTTTCGCCGCGATGCCGTCGGCCACGTAGGCCTGGAGGAGCGCGTCAACCAGCTTCGGTGCAGCGCGAAAAGAGCCGTCAGCCAGCGCGCTGATGACGTCGATGGGCGGCCGCTCGGGCCACTTCGCATAGACCTCGGGCACGTAGGCTTCGTGCAGCGCAGTGACGATGTTCCCGTCGGTCTTCTCGATCGCCACCGAGCGCGGTGAGAACGAGTGCAACTGCAGCGCGAGCCCGTTCGCCCCCCGGCAGATCTCGAGGTACGCAGCCTCGACCACCTGGTGGTAGCGCGCGTGCTGCGAGGTGAGCCACTCCGCGTCCTGGGGCGAGTCGATGTAGCCGGGCACCGCGGGGGTGAGCCCGTCCTTCACCACGCCCTGCTCCGTGCCGGCGATGACCCGGTTGGTGTCGATGAACGTGCGCGGAATCAGACACCGCGCGACCACCACGTTGACGCCCTGCGCGCTCAGGGCTCGACCGAGCCAGGCGGCGCCTTCGGGCGCACCGATGTCGGTGTTCACGAAGAAGAAGTGCTCGAGCTGGTCGGGCAAGGTGCTCTTGAGCCGCGAGACCACCGCATCGTAATCGCTCTTCCTTGTGGCGCCGTGAGGCACCTCGATGAAGAGCCACTTCTGACTGGGCGAGGGAGCGCGGTGAACGATCACCTCGACCACTCCTTCGATCGATTCAGGAAGCTTCATGCGTATTCGATGCGAATGGTCTCGACGATGGTCTTCACCGCGGCCTTCACCACCTCGGTGTCGGGGTGGCGAACGATCACGTAGCCCTCGCCTTCGTAGTGATCCGTCTTGGGCTGGCCGAGCTTCGGCAGCCGCGTCTTCACCGCCAGCTTGCCCACGCGCGCATCGGCTTCCTTCACGCCGACCACGCGCTGCACCCGGCCGTGGCCCATGCCGCGCAGGTACGCACAGCCGACCGCGTATTTCCGCTCGTAGGGGCCGTCGAAGGCGTTGTCGACGACCGCGCGCGCCCACGCCCGGTACATGTCGGCGTCGTGGCCGAAGCCCATCATCTCGACGAAGTTCGCGCCGGGCGGGCGGGCGGCGATCTCACCGACCGCGAGCGAGCCATCTTCGCGGCGGAACCATTCCATGTGCGTGAAGCCGGTCGCCAGCCCGAGCACCTTGATCACCTTGCGGCCGAGCGCGCGCGCGTCTTCGAGATCGGCGATCGAGCGGGGCTGCACCACCGACCACTGGATCCACGGGTTCTCGGTCACCTCGAGCGGGCCCGGGTAGTAGCGGCTGACGTTCTCGAAGAGCACCTTGCCCTTCACCGTGATGGTGTCGAAGCAGTACTCGCGGCCCTTGAGGAACTCCTCGGCCAGCGTGGGGTTGTCGACGCGCGGGTGCACCGCTTCGATCGCGCTCTTGAGCTCGTCGAGGTTCTTGATCCGCCAGGTGGCCTTGCAGCCGGCGCCCGCGGGCGGCTTGAGCACAATGGGGAAGTGCACCTGCTGCACGAACGCGACGGCGTCGGCCAGCGAGGTGATGAGCTTGTGGCGCGCGCAGGGCAGGCCGGCGGCGCGCAGGGCGTCCTTCATGCGCGACTTGTCGCGGAAGAGATCGGCCGTCTTCGGGTCGGTGCCGGGAATGCCGAAGAACTTCCGGGTCTCGGCGAGCGCGACCTGCAGGGGCTCGAGCACCCCCACGATCTGGTGAATGCCGCCGTAGCGCTTGCGGACCTTCTCGCAGGCGATCACCAGCTGTTTGGCCTCGAAGCAGTCGTCGACGTGTACGAAGTTGGCGAAGGGCTTGGCCGCCGCGCCGGTCGGGGCCTTCTGGACAAGCCCGATCAGGCGAACACCTTTGAGCTCTGCGAAGGCGCGGGCGAAACGAAGACTGGCTTCTGCGGGGTACGGCAACACGAAGACGACTGTTCGCATGGGGGCATTCTCGACTTGGCGCCGACGCGAGTCACGCCTTGTCTCCCGGGGACAGGGGGGCAAAATCTGCGCGGCCGACTCGCCCTCGCGGAAGCTATGCTCCGCCCTCATGAACGTCGTCTTCCTCGCGCCCTCGTACCCGCCTGAGATGCAGCAGTACACGCGTGGCCTCGCCGAAGTCGGCGCCAACGTCTTCGGAGTCGGCGACTCCCCCCGCCGCGGCCTGCCGCCTTCTCTCAAGCCATACCTGCACGACTACCTGCAGGTGCCCCGCATCATGGACGAAGAAGACGTCATCAAGCGCGTCTCGGCCTGGCTGCGGGGCAAGCGCATCGATCGCATTCTGGCGAACTGGGAACCGCTGGTGATCCTCGCGGCGAAGCTGCGCGAACGCTTCGGGCTGCCGGGCATGTCGGTCGATACCGTCACCGGCTTCCGCGACAAGATGCTCATGAAGGACCGCGTGAAGGCGGCCGGGCTGCGCGTGCCGCATGCGTTCAAGGTGAAGAGCGAGCGGGAGATTCGCGAGGCGGCCGAGAAGATCGGCTACCCGCTGATCTTGAAGCCGATCTCCGGGGCGGGCAGCGCCGACACCTACAAGATCTCCTCGAAGGCCGAGCTCGAGAACGCCATCCCGATGATGCGGCACGTCGAGGTGTGCAGCTGCGAAGAGTTCATCGACGGCGAAGAGTTTACCTACGACACGGTGTCGGTCGACGGACGGCCGCTCTACGAGAACGTGGCCGCGTACCTTCCGCCGCCCCTCATCGCGCGGAGCAATGAGTGGGTCAGCCCGGTGATCATCACGGTACGAGAGCTCGATCAGCCGAAGATCAAGCCGGGCATCGAGCTCGGACGGAAGGTGCTCAAGGCGCTGAAGATGGGCGATGGCTTCACGCACATGGAATGGTTCATGACGAAGAAGGGCGAGGCGGTGTTCGGTGAGATCGGTTGCCGGCCCGGCGGTGCGCACCTCGTCGATCAGATGAACTACACGGGCGACGTCGACCTCTTCCGCGAGTGGGCGCGGGTGGCCTGCTGGAAGTCGTTCGAGGGGTCGACCAAGCGCAAGTTCAATGCGGGGATCATCTTCAAGCGCGCGCTGGGCCAGGGGCGGATCACGAAGATCACCGGGCTGCGTGAGTACATGCACAAGTACGGCGACTACGTGGTCGAGGAGCAGCTGCTCCGGCCGGGCACGCAGCGGCGCAACTGGAAGCAGACGCTCTTGTCCGACGGGCACTTGATGATTCGTCACCCGAACTGGGACGCGGCCTACAAGATCGCCTTTGCCGCGGCGACCGACGTCACGCTCTACGCGGGTGGCTGACTCGACACCTGTCTCCCTCTCCCCGCGGGCCCCGCGGGGGAGAGGGCAGACACTTCAGTCGTCGAGGTCGAGAAGGTTTTTGAAGGGTTTCCTCTTCTTCCAGCGGTAGGTCCGAAAATCGCGCCGATCGGTCGAGAGAATGCGGCCGTCGTTCTGCTCTTCGGCGAGCAAGACCAGCGAAGCGTCAGCGAGATCCATCGGCAGGTCGGCGTAGTGCTTGATCAGCGCCTCCAGACGGGGCCAGTGCGCGGCGGTGAGGTCGAAGATCTCGAAGGCGCCCGCCTTTGCGCTCGCGACCCAGGACAGCAGAGCGTGCGTGCCCACCCTTGCAGCGAGCAGATGAGTCGTCTCGGTGACCACCGGCCAGGTCGTCACCAAACCTTCCTTGAGCTTGGATAGCGCTTTGATGGCGGCCTCGCTGTCCTTGTCCGCACGATTGGCGAGCGCGACGAAGAAGCCTGTGTCGGCGATGATCACGCCTTCCTCTTGAGCGACTGCGTGAGGTATTTCTTCGAGTTGCGGCCCAGATCAGGTGGACCTTCACCCGACCCGATGAACCCGGTCGCGGTGAAGACCTCCGCCGCAGAGGGCCGCTTGCCCAATTGCTCCTTCGTCCACGAGCGGAGAGCCTCTTCGATGATCTCGGTGATGGTCTGCCCCGTGCGACGACGCAACTCTTCCAACTGCTGGCTCAGTTGCTCGTCCAGACGCGCATTGATTCGAGTGCTCATGTCATACGGAGTGTATGACGGCGCGGTCAGCACCCGCAAACAGGGTCAACGGTCAGGAGTCGTCCATCAGCGCCGAGATGGCGGGAGTACCGAAGAATCCGGCCATCGGGCGCGGCGATCGAGACGTGTTGAAGATCGAGGGTGCCCCTCCCCGACCCTTTCCCCCGCGGGGCGAGAGAGACAGTTTCGGAGTTCGTTTTGATTGAGAGGTCGCTTACTGACGAAGCTGCGCTTCGAGCAGGTCGCGCGCAATCTTCAGGAAGTTCTCTTCAGTGAGCACGCCCACCAACTTCCCATCGAGCAGCACCGGCAGACACCCCACCCGCTTGTCGCGCATGATCGAGATCGCCTCGAGCGTCGACGTCTGCGGCGTCACGAACATCAAATCAGGCTTCATCACCTCGGACACCGGAGCATCCTTGGCCATGCCGCCCGCCGCCAGGAATCGCAGCACGGCGCGGTAGGAAATCAGCCCCACCAGCCGGTGGTCTTTGTCCTCCACCAGAATGTAGCGGACTCGTTCCCAGCTCATGATGTTGGCGACGAGATCGACCGCGTCGTCCGCCTCCACCGTGAACAGGTCGGTGGTCATGAACTGCTCCACCCGCTGATACGTGTGCTTCGGCGAGCCCGCTTCATCGAGCCGCGCAGGTTCCCACTCAGACACCGGTCGCCCCGCTTTCTGTCGCTGGATCGTGGCAGCCACCAGCGCGCACTGCCGCTCGCCGGCGCTGCCGTGATCCTTCATCTTGTGCAGTGACTGTGTCAGCCACCGTGAACCCGTTCGGCCGGAGCGCACCCGCGCTTCGACGATGCCTAAGTACCGCTTGATGTCCGCCTCATCGACGTGCTGCTTGCGCAGGCCCGCTTCGGCCGCCGGCAACAACCGGTCGAGCACCAGCTTCGAGGCCGGCACCTCTTCCCCATCGAGCCAGTGCATGGGCGCCACGTAACCCTCGCGGGCCGCCGTGTAGAAGTTGCCCGCCGCGTGATCGAAGTCGATGTGCTGCGTGATGTCTTCGTAGCGCTGCGAGAACTCGATCATCAGCCCGCACCAGAACGCGGCGTTGGCCACTTCATCGAGCACGCTCGGGCCCGCGGGCATCACCCGGTTCTCGATGCGCAGGTGCGGCTTGCCGTCGATGATTCCGTAACACGCGCGGTTCCACCGATAGATGGTGCCGTTGTGCAGGCGCAGGGCCTTGAGCTGCGGCGCCTGCCCGGAGTCGAGCACCGCCATCGGATCTTCGTCGAGGTCCGTACCCACCAGCGTGCGGAAGCGCGCGATGTCTTCGCGAAAGATCTCCGTGATCGACTTCTCCACGTACCGCGAGCCGAAGGTCACGCGCGCGGCCTGGTCACGCAGGTGCTGCGTCTTGCTGCGCGTGTCCACGGACTGTTGAAACAAGGCGATGCGCGTCTCGGCCCACAGCCGCTTGCCGAACAGCAGCGGCGAGTTGCAGGACATCGACATCAGAGGGCCCGCGAGCACCTGGGCCAGGTTGTACTGCCGCGCGAAGTCGTCAGCGTCGACCTGCAGGTGCACCTGGAACGAGCTGTTGCAGGCCTCCACCATCACCGAGTCGTGCGCGATGATCAGCTCGTCGAGCCCCTTGATGGAGAACTCGAAGTCACCCCCACGCAGCGCCGCCACCGCTTTACTCAGCGCGAGGTAGCGCGGGCTGGGCACCATGTTCTCCATGCCCAGGTCGGCCTTGCGCATGGTGGGCAGAATGCCGATGAGCACCGCATGCAGCCCGAGCTCCTCCGCGGCCTTCCACGCCTTCTCCATCAGCGAGGTCATCTGCCGCTCGAGGGCGGAGAAGCCCGTGCCCACGAAGTCTTGCGGCGCCGCGTTCATCTCGAGCTGGAAGGCACCCAGCTCGGTGGTGAAGTGCGGGTCTTTGAGCTTGTCGAGCATCGCCAGCGCGCCCGGCGCCGGCAGGTAGCTCTGGTCGGTCAGGAACATCTCCTGTTCCGCGCCGATGCGCCGCACGCCCTTCTCGAACATGCCGTTCGCCAACATGCGCTCGATGGCGCGCAAGTCAGCGAGCACCGCTCGTGTGAACGCACGCCCCGTCTTCGCGTCACGTTCGACGTCGATCTCTTTGTGCGCCCGCGTCGTTTCGGTGCTCAAGCGTCCTCCCGGCCCATCGACGGAATCAGCTGATCAACTGCGACAGGTACCGCGGCAGCATGTCACGCCACGTCATCCAGTCGTGAGGTGTCTCTCGCCCCCAACTGTCGACGCGATTGGGGACGCCCGCTCTCCCCAACACCCGCGCCATCGCCCACGACTCACTGATGTCTTCGGCCTTGCCTTCGCCCGAGGGCATCAGCACGTACCGGGTGCGCAGCTTCTCGAGGTGCGGCCCGGACAACGTGGGCACGAAGTGCAGCGGTGAACTCACCCAGTAATCGTCGCCAAACTGCTCAGAGCTCATGAAGCGGCGAATGTCGAACGTGCCCGACATCGCGATCGCCTTGCTGAACAGGTCAGGGAAGCGGCACAACACCGCCACCGCGTGGAAGGCGCCAATCGACGCGCCCGCCGAGAACAGCTCGATGCTCTCAGACCCGCAGTCCTTTCGAACCGCCGGCACCAGCTCGTGCTTGATGTACTGGTGGAACTGGTTGAGCACCCACTGCCGATGTCCCGGCGTGCCTTCCTGGGTGATCATCGCCTTGCCCGCCACGGAATCGCACGAGTAGAGCTTCATGCGCCCCGC
>JAYVNA010000459.1:0-4545 GCA_043758715.1 Archangium sp. | reverse complement strand
GCCGGGACGCGCTGATGCCCGTGAGGTTGGTGGGGGTGGTCGGCTTGAAGCCGGGCAGTTTCTTGAGCGCTTCCTGGCGCGCTTCCTGTTGTTTCTGCAGCAGGGTCTTGGCGTCGCTGGGCTTGGAGGCCTGCTTCTGCCAGCTGAAGATTTTGAAGAGGCCCTTCTTCTCGTCTTTCTCGGCGGCCTCATGGAGCTCGGCGGTGGCTTCTGCGCCCTCTTCTTTTTCCGCCTGCTCGGACTGACCGATCTCCGCCATGCGGGCCTCGATGTCGGCCGCGCGGATCTCCAGTGACCTGTCCATGTCCTGGCCGGCCCAGAGCTGGGCTTCGGGGCTGTTGAGGCTCTCGTCGCCTCCCTGGCCGCCGCCGGCCTTGATGGGCTTGGGCTTTTCGGCGGCCTGGGGCCGGGTGCTGCGCCTGACCCGCTGGGCCTGCAGCGACTGACCCTGCGGAGGTTTGCTCGACGGCGGTACGCGGGAGCTCAAGGTTCCACTATGGTACGCCAACTTCATGGCCGATTACGCCAGACGCGACTACGGGCGCTGCCCGTGCAGCGGTCTCTACGACAATCGCTTCGTCGAGGTTCGCCTCACGGTGAACGCGAAAGTCGTGGTGCTGACCGACGTGCCGCAGGGCGCCTGCCCCAATTGTGGATCCCGCGTCTACAAGGCCGAAGTGCTGGAACGAATCGAGTCCCTGATGAAGGGGCAGAAGGTCCGCAAGGTCCAGTAGCGCGATTGCGGCCGCAGTTTGCTATGTGCGCCGCATGCCCTCGAACGTCCACGAGTCTGTCCTCGGTGCCATTGGCAACACGCCCATCGTCAAGCTGAACAAGCTGGTCGGCCCGGAGGACGCGACCATCTACGTGAAGCTCGAGTTCATGAACCCCGGCGGCGCCATCAAGGACCGCATGGCGGTGCACATCGTGAACAAGGCCGAGAAGGACGGGCGCCTCAAGCCGGGCGGCACCATCATCGAGAACACCTCGGGCAACACCGGCTTCGCGCTGGCGATGATCGCCGCGGTGCGTGGCTACAAGTCGATCTTCACGATGCCGGACAAGATGTCGAACGAGAAGGTCAACCGCCTCAAGGGCATGGGCGCGCAGGTGGTGGTGACGCCGACGAACGTGCCGGCCGAAGACCCGCGCAGCTACTACGAGACGGCCAAGCGGTTGGTGCGCGACACCCCCGGATCGTTCTACCCAAACCAGTACCACACGCAGGACAACATCGAGGCGCACTACCTCTCGACCGGCCCTGAGACGTACAACCAGATGGACGGCAAGTTCGACTTCTTCGTCTCTGGCCTGGGCACGGGCGGCACGATGAGCGGCGCCGGCAAGTACTTCAAAGAGAAGAACCCGAAGATTCAGAACGTGGGCGTCGACCCGATTGGCTCGATCTACACGGGCTACTTCAAGACCGGCAAAGTCGGCGAGTCGCACACGTACAAGGTCGAGGGCATCGGCGAAGACATGGTGTGCGGCGCGATGGACTTCAAGGTGGTCGACCAGGTGCGGCAGGTCGACGATCGCCAGTCCTTCCTGATGGCGCGGCGGCTGGCGCGCGAAGAAGGCATCTTCGCCGGTGGCTCGTCGGGCGCCGCGGTGCACGTGGCCGTCGAGCTCGCCAAGGAGATCGGCAAGGGCAAGGTGATCGTGGTGCTGCTGCCCGACAGCGGCAACGCGTACGTCAGCAAGTTCTTCTCCGACGAGTGGATGAAGGACATGGGCTACATCGAAGAGAAGGGCCCGGGCACCGTGCGTGACGTGATCAAGGGCCGCACCCAGAAGCTGATCACCGGCACCAAGGGCGAGAAGATCGGCGAAGTGATCGAGACCATGAAGAAGCACGGCATCTCGCAGATGCCCATTCTCGCGGCCGACGGCACCAACATCGGCATGATCCACGAGTACGACCTGCTCAACGGTCTCATCGGCGGCAACTACAAGCTCAACGACACCATCGACGCGCTGGTCAGCCCGCTGCAGGGCGTGGTGACGATGGACACCACCATTCCCCAGCTCCGCGCGGTGTTCGCGCAGGACAACGTGGCGGTGGTGCGTGAGGGCCAGAAGATCGTGGCGATCGTCACGAAGATCGACCTGATTGAGTTCCTCGCCGAGCGCTGAAGTGACGCGCGCGGCCGCCTTCTGGCGCTGGGTGGTCGAGCACGAGGCAGCCCTGAGGGCGGTGATCGCCGAGCCCACCGGCGAAGAGCCGGTGCTCGAGACGCTGCTCGAGCAACTGCACGCGGTCGACCCGAACCTCTACTACCTGCTGGGTGGGGACGAGACCGGCTGCGAGCTGATCATCACCGCCGAAGGCGAGCTGAAATCGTTCCCCGCGGTGCAGGCGCTGGTGCAGGCCGCTCCGACGCTGAAGGACTGGCAGTTCATCGCCTTCAAGCCGCCGATGGGCTGCGACTTCGTGCTGCGCCACGAGGCGGCCAGCATCGACGCGAGCCAGACCTGGTTCTTACCGGCCCCGTCACCCAGTGGGTTTGGGCTCAAGCTGGCCTGCCCCTCTTTCATGGGGAAACACGCGGACGACTACGAGTTCGCCGCGCTCGAGGTGCTCGACGCGGTGCTGGGCGAGCTGGTGGCCGCGCGCGACGTGAAATACATCGAGATGGTGAAGCTGCCCGCCGACCCCGCGCAGGCCGGGTTTCGCAAGCTCGAGGAGCTGCCTGAATTCCTCGCGGCCCGCGGCGCTCCGATGCACAGCTAGTAGAGGGGTTGGCGGAGGAAGGGACCCAGCTGCGTGCCCTGCTCGCTGGTGAGCATCAGCTGATTGCCGAACACCTCCCAGGCGTACGCCCAGATGTTGCCCCGTTCATCGATCAGCGTGCTCTGCCCGCAGGTGTCGTCGTTTCGGGTCGTGCCCTGGTCGACGTAGAGCAAGAGCGTCGAACCATCGACCGCGGCGGATCCCTCTCCTTGCGTGTCGACGACCAGGGTGCAGGTCGAAGTGTTGGTCTCTTCGGAGCGCGACAACGAGAAGCGGCCATCGCGGGTGAGCGAGAGCTGCTCGGTATGGGCGTAGCTGGGCACGCAGTGGTTGGTCTGGTCACACAGCTGATTGCCGAACACCTCGTAGGACCAGGTGCCGATCAGCGCCGAAGGCACGGGCGCGCCGCCGTAGGTGGGCGAGCCTGAAGAGCCGCACCCGACGATCAGCCAGAGAACACCGAGAAGGAACGCAGGTCGCATGCAGCACGCGTTTGCATCACGTGTGCCTCAACTTCGATTTCACCACCTTGCCCATCGCGTTGCGCGGGAGCTCGGCGAGCACATGCACTTCGCGCGGCCGCTTGTGGGGCGAGAGCTGACTGGCCACGAAGTCCTGCAGCACTTGTGGCGCGGTGGGTTCGCTGAGCACGACGTACGCGACGATGCGCTCACCGAGGTCGGCGTCGGGCGCGCCCAGCACGGCCGCTTCGCGCACCGAAGGGTGTTCGAGGAGCGCGGCCTCCACCTCCCCTGCCCCGACCTTGTAGCCGCCACACTTGATCAGATCGGTCGCGCGCCGCCCGACGATGCGCACCTGACCGTCGGGCTTCATGCAGGCGAGATCTCCGGTAAAGAACCAGCCGTCCGAATCCTTCACCGCGGCGGTGGCCTCGGGCCGATTGAGGTAGCCGGCGAACACGTGGGGACCGCGCACGGCGATCTCTCCGAGCGTGGTGTCATCACGCGCGTCGAGCGGGCGGCGTTGATCATCGACCAGGCGCAGCTCGATGCCCTCGATGGCGGCGCCCACCGAACCCGCGCAGGGTGGATCGTCGAGCCGCACGGCGCAGTTGATCAGCGTCTCGGTGAGGCCATAACGCTCGATCACCCGTCGGCCGGTGAGCGCCTCGATCTTGAGCTGATCACGTTGCGGCAGCGCGGCGGACCCGCTCACCAGCAGGCGCGCGTGCTTGAGGCCGGCGACGACTTCGGGGTCGGAGGCGGCCGCTTCGGAGAGCCGGTGGTACATGGTGGGCACGGCGAAGAACACCGTGGTGCCCCGGCGCAGGCCGTCGGCGATCTCGCGCGGCACGAAGCGGGGAAACCAGTGGAGCGCCCCACCCGCGCGCATCGAGCCGTACAGACCCAGCACCAGGCCGTGCACGTGAAAGAGCGGCAGCGCGTGCACCACGGTGTCGGCCGCGGTCCAGCGCCAGGCGCGGGCGAGGGCATCGAGGTTGAAGGCGACGTTGCGCGCGGTGAGCACGGCGCCCTTGGGCAGGCCGGTGGTGCCGCTGGTGTACAGAATGAGCAGCGGAGCGTCGTCGATCTCGCGGGTGGGCGGGCGCGGGCCGGGGTGGCGGCGCAGCTCCGGCGTCAGCGGCAAGGTGTCGATGGCGATGCGCCCCGCGACGGCCTGGGGATCGGCCCCGAGCGCGATCACGGGAGCGGCGTCTTTGACGATGTGATTGAGCTCGAGCGGGCCGAGCTTCGGGTCGAGGGGAACGAGCTGGTAGCCCGCGGCCGCTCCGGCGACGAGGGCGACCGCGGTCTCGATTGATGCCTGGGTCCACACCGCCACCCGGGCGT
>JAYVNA010000458.1:0-13766 GCA_043758715.1 Archangium sp. | reverse complement strand
GTCGGCTTCACCCCCAGCCGTGCGCACGCCCGGCTGGCACTCACACGACATTCGCCCCGTGAGCGAGTCGCGCGCGTAGGCGCAGACCCCGGGGCACTCGGCCAGTGAGGTTTCTTCCAGCAGCCCCGGAGTGATGCCGGTGACGCCCTTGAAGGCGTCCGCGCACGCGGGGATCGACTCGCCCAGTTTCTTCCAGGGAAAGCGGTGATGGGTGGTGCGCCCGCGATCGCCGGCCGAGAAGGTGACGCCCAGCCGGCAGGTGCTGGTGCCTCCGGTGAGATCGAGCGAGAGCTGTGCGCCCTCGGGCAAGGGGCGCCACACCGCGGCCGTGAGCTCGAGCCCTTCGGGGGACTGGGTGGCGGCGAGCTCGAAGCAGGCCTCTTCGGAGATCGCTCCGCCCCGCTCGCAGCGTGCGGAATTGCCCGAGACGAAGACGCGCGGCCGGCGCAGCACCACCACCGACGAGCCCACGTCGTAGATCATCAGGAAGCGGCTCCAGGCGTCGGAGCCCACCAGGCCCTGCACCCCGTGCGGTGGAGCGCCTGGCTCAGACTCGAGCGAGCTGACCTGCAGCCCAAAGCCCGGGGCAAACTCGAGGGTATCGACGCTGTAGCCGCGCAGCTGAGACAGCTCAGCGGGCAGCTCGACGCCCTTGGGCAAGGCCAGGCCCTTGAGCAGCTCGAGACCGGGCTTGAGCCCCGCGGCGCGGGCCCAGTCTTCGAACACGCGGCTGCGCGGCTCTCGCAGCGACATCAACATCGTGAGGTCGACGGTCGAAGCCCCCTGGCGCACCCGAATCGGAAGGAGCGGCCAGTCGTAGCGGGGATCGCGGGTCAGCTTGAGCACCTGAGCGTCTTCACCGCTCGCTTCGGCTTCGGCCGCCCACTTCTCCTGGGATTGCGAAGGCCGGAAGTGCACGGTGCGCGAGACGGGGTTCACCTCGAGGGCGAGTTCCTTGAGCTCGGGCGCGCCCAGCACCACCACGCAGCTCTTGCCCGTGGCGATCGCCGCTTCGAAGGTGCGGAAGCGGGTGGCGCCCAGCCGCAGGCCCACCACCCGCGTCACCGGGTACGTCTCGTCGGGACCAAAGGCGTCCGGCACGCTGACCCGCGCGGTGAAGGCGGGGTCAGGCACACACTTCGAGGTGACGAAGCTGACGGGCTGCGAGGGGTCGAAGGAGATCTCTGCTTCGAACTCGGCCACCGCGCCATCGACGGCAAGGCGCAGCGCAGGCGCGGAAGCGAGCGGGAGCGTCAGGCCCGCGAGAGACTCCACTCCCGGAGGGCCCGAAGCGACGTGATGACAACCCTGCAGCAGCAACAGCGAGACGAGGAGGGAACGGAACGGAGCCGTACCAGCGCAGCTGGGCCAAGCGGGGGGAGCGCAGCGGAGGACGCGCCGAGGCGCAGAGACCAGGGAAAGACGGATCGACACGGGCCGCATCGTCTCATGGACTGCGTTCCCTCACTTGCCGCCGTCGAGCAAGGCCCCAGCATCTCTACCGGGGATGCTCATCTGCCCACCTGAGAGAAAGTCCTGCACCTGCGTGCCGGGCGGAGGCGTGAGCTTGAAGTTCGACTCGTTGACGCCAACGTTGGTGGTCAGCCCGATGAAGCTGATGGCGTTCTCACTGCCATCGGGATCGATGACGGTGCTCTTGAGCACCTGCGCGCTCTTCTCATCGACCTCGAGGAGGATGCGCTTGAAGCGCGGGTCGGGCACCAGCGGCGTCATCTCGAGCTGCGTGCCGGTGCACTTCGCGCACGCCTTCTTCACGATGGAGAACTCGTTCTCGAGCTTCCCCACGCCGAAGAGAAACGTGACGGAGGCGGAGAGCTGGTTGGTGGAGAGCGCGGCGCGGGTGATCAGCTTCGCTTCGGGGTCGTGCATGAAGACGCGATCACCGGCGAGCACGAAGGTGCGGGCGGTGGGCTTCTCGTAATCCCAGCGCATCAGCGCAGGCTTCTTGAAGGTCACCTTTCCGCTCGAGGTCTGAGTGCGCTTGAAGGCTTTGTAGGTGTACTCCTGCGTGAACTCGGCGCTGAAGTCCTGGGTCTTTTCGTAGAAGGACTGCACGCGATCGACGAGCGCCTTCACGTCAGGGGCGAGGTCGGCCTTCTTCACCGCGGGCACGCCGGCATCGACGGGCGCGTCGGCCTTCTTCACCACCGCCACACCTGCGTCAGCCTTCGTCACCACGCCCGCATCAGCGGTCGCGGCGTGGAGCAGGAACGTGCAGGCGTACAGCGCGTCGGTCAGCAGCATGATGTCCCCTTCGACGGAGAAGCCCCGCCTACCTTCACTCACTCGTCCCGGTACACCCGGCCCCGCTGTTTGACCGAAAGAAACGAGAACTGCTCGGTCAACGCGGTGCGTTCTTCAGCTGACAAATCGCCGTCAGGGCCCAGATGTTCCATGCGCCACGAAATCGCGCGGGTGACGCACGCGCTGGCGGCCGCGGAAATATTCATGCTCTGCGAGAAGCCGCGCATGGGAATCCAGAAGGTGCCGTCGGAGTGCTCCAGCACCTCGTCGGACACTCCGAAACGCTCGTTGCCGAGCACCATCGCGATCCTGGTGTCGAACTTGAGCTCGAACAGGCTGGTGGCGCCGGGACGAATCGCCGAGGCGAGCACCCGGTAGCCCTGCTTCTTCAACAACGCCGCGCAGCTCGCGAAGTCGCGGTGCACGTGCAGGTCGAGCCACTTGTCGCAGCCCTGCGTCACGCGTGAGTTCGGAGAGAACGGCGCGTCGGGGTTGCGGATGACGTGCACGTCCTGAAGGCCCATGCCTTCGCAGGTGCGCAGCACGGCGGCCATGTTGAAGCTGTCCTCGAGGCGATCGAGCACCACGGTGACGGTGCGCGTGCGCTGAGCGACCACCCGATCGATGCGCTCCTTGCGAGGCGGGAGCAACAACTCGGCGGGCAGCGGCTTTCCATTCGCCGCTTCGTATTTCGGGCCGCCGCCACCCATCAGCGCCTCGCTGCCGCTCTGCCTCTCCCCCTGGGGGGAGCGGGCTTGCCCGTCTTCTTCGGGGCGGCCTTCTTCGCGATGATCTTCTTCTTCGTCAAAGGCTTGGCCTTCACGGCCGGCTTGGCCTTCTTCGCCGACGGCTTGCGCTTGGGCTTCGAAGTCTTCGCGGTGGTCGTCTCCTGCTCGGTGCTGGGAGGCACGAGGTGACGGCTCTTGAGGCGAACCTTGTGCTCTTCGTTGGCGAACAGCACACGCGCGCAGGCATCGAGCACGGCCTGGGCACCTTCACCCGTCGCACCGGAAAGCTCGAACACCTTGATGCCGCGCGCCTTCATCTTCTCGACGAACGCGGGCAACGCCTCACGCGCATGGGGAAGATCCAACTTGTTGGCGACCACGATCTGCGGCTTGTCAGCCAGCAGGGCGCTGTACTTCTCCAGCTCGCGGTTGAGGATGTCGAAGTCCTTCACCGGATTGCGGCCCTCGTCGGCGGCGCTCAAGTCGACCAGGTGAATGAGCACCCGGCAACGCTCGACGTGCCGCAGGAACTGGAGCCCCAGCCCGTGGCCATCGCTGGCGCCTTCGATGAGCCCCGGAATGTCCGCGACCACGAAGCTGCGTCGCTCGCGGTAATCGACCACGCCCAGGTGCGGCACCAGGGTGGTGAACGGGTAGTCAGCGACCTTCGGCTTGGCGGCCGAGATGCGGGTGATGAAGGTGCTCTTGCCCGCGTTGGGGAAGCCGAGCAAGCCGACGTCGGCGAGCAGCTTGAGCTCGAGCATGAGCTTACGCTCCTGACCGAGGGTGCCGTCTTTGGCGAAGCGCGGGGTCTGCCGGGTGCTGGTGGCGAAGTTCATGTTGCCCCAGCCGCCGCTGCCGCCCTTGGCCACCACCCACAGCTCACCGGGGGTCGAGAGGTCTTTGAGCAGCTCGCCCGTCTCGTCGTCGCGCACCAGGGTGCCCAGCGGCACCTTGAGGGTGGTGTCTTCGCCGGCGCGGCCGTTCATGTCGCTGCCCATGCCGTGCGCACCGCTGCGCGCGACGTGGCGGGAGGAAAAGCGGAAGTCGAGCAGCGTGGTGAGCTGAGGGTCGGCCTCGAAGATCACCGAGCCGCCGTCGCCTCCGTCGCCACCCGAGGGGCCGCCCTTGTCGATGTACTTCTCGCGATGAAAGGCCACGGCGCCGTTTCCGCCGTCTCCACCCTTCACGAAGATCTGAACCTGATCGACGAATTTCATATGAGCAAGACCGGTAGCAGCGAACGCTGCGCGAGACAGACGGAAAGCGAAACGAACGTTCGCTGGAAATGAAAACAGGCGCTCGAGCCAGAGAAGCTCGGCGCCCGTTCAACTGAACTGGTGAAGCCTCAGCTGGCTGCGGCTGCGGGTTCGGCGGCCGGGTAGACCGAGACCTTCTTGCGGTCGCGATCGTAGCGCTCGAACTTCACGACGCCGTCGATGGTGGCGAAGAGCGTGAAGTCGCGGCCCAACTTGACGTTGGTGCCCGGGTGAATCTTGGTTCCGACCTGGCGAACGATGATGCTGCCAGAAGTGACTTCCTGGCCGCCGTACACCTTCGTTCCACGTCGCTTGCAGTTCGAATCACGCCCGTTGCGCGACGAACCTTGTCCCTTTTTATGTGCCATGGCTTGTTGGTTCCTTTAGGCCGAGATCGAGGTGATCTTCACCTCGGTGAAAGGCTGGCGGTGTCCGCGCAGGCGGGTCCACCCTTCCTTTTCCTTACGGAAGTGCAGAACGCGGCGGGCCTTGGCCTGGCGGAGGATCTTCCCCACCACCTTGGCGCCCGCGAGAGTCGGCTTCCCGACCTTCACGGCTTCGGTGCCACCGATCATGAGCACTTCGTCAAACTTCACCTCAGCGCCGGAGTCGCCCCCGACCTTCTCAATGCGGAGAATGTCGCCTTCAGCGACCCTGTACTGTTTGGACCCTGTCCGGATGACGGCGTACATCGATATAACCTCACGGTATCATTCGAGAATCGTTCCGAATCGCCTCAGTGGAGATCGGAAAGGACGGCCGCCATAAGCCAACAACGGCCCCCGGTCAAGGAGAGCCGTGCCAATGGATCAGACTTCGGCCATCCATTCCTTCAGTGCGGGCACGGTTTTGGAGTTCCAACCCTTGCCGCAACGCTCTTTGACGAAGGCGGCGACCAGCGCATCGGTCAGCGTGGACGCGCGGGTGGCGAGCTCGAGGCGCTCGGTGAGCTTGTCGTCCTCTTCCTCCTGCAGAAGGGTCGGCAGCTTGGCCGAGCGGATGTCGAAGAACTCGGCATCGAGGGTGAAGTCGTAGACCTGCTCGCCCCAGGTGAGCTGGAACTTGGCGGTGTGCACGAGCAGGCCCTTGCCCAGCGCGTGCTTCACGAGCTTCGAGTACGGCGCCGAGACGCCCTTCACCTGTGCCTCAGTGACGTCGCCTGAAGCCGCGCGCAGGGTGAGCTTGCCGTTGAAGACCACGCTGACGGGCTGGGCATCGACGGTGAGCAGCGATTCGGTCGACTCGCTCTTCCACAACAGCCACGTCAGGCACTCGCGGCCGAGCCACGTGCGACCGCGCAGCAGCGCTTCTTGCGCCTTGGCGAGCTCGGCCTGCGACTCGTCCTTTTCTTCTTCGACCGCGGCGCCATCGACGCCGACTTCTCCGCGCAGAAACGCGCGCTCTTCTTTCTTGCTGGCCATCAGCTGGCCTCCCCGAACAGGGCTTCAGTGGGCTTCAACGAATCGAGCACGCCGGGGGCGAGGAACGCCGCCGGTACGCGCGGGATCAACTTCACCTCGAGGTTCGATTCGAGCACCGCCTGCGCTTCTTCCACCACGGTGCGCGAGGTCGCCCAGACGAAGACGTCGTGCGAGGTGAGATCGACGCTCAGCTCGAACACCTTGCTGACCGGCGCCTGTTTGGTGCGCATGGCCTTCTTGAGGCTCTCTTTCTGCTCGGCCTTTTCGCGGCGGCCGGGGGGACGGCCGTTCTTCGTCTCGAAGGCCTGGCTCCATTGCAACAGGCCCGCGCGCAGGGCGTTGGCGGGGACCTTGAGGCGATCGACGCGCCAGGCGAACAGCGCGTGCAGGCCGTGGAACAGCGCGCCGGCGGAGAAGTCGGTCTTGTCGGTCTGCTCGAGCTCGACGAAGCCGGCCGCGCGCTCGTCGTCGCTCTTGGGGTCGATGGGCTCGAAGGCGCCTTTTCCGAGGCCTTTCTGGAGCCAGCGTTTGGTGTCTTTGGGGACGGCGCCTTCCAGACGGAAGCGCGCCAGATTCACTGAACCACGACGAATCGGCATGCGGCCTCTTCGTCGTTCGATGTCGGCAAGGTCAAGCGAAACGTGCTCCCTCTCCCCGCGGGGGAGAGGGTCGGGCAGAGGGCATGTTCTCTTTTCAACGAACCGGGAGGATAAGCGAGTCATGGATCGCCGCCTTGCCTTCCTCACCGCCGTTCTCGGCTTCACCGCCGTTGCCCTGGGCGCCATGGGCGCGCACGCGGTGAAGGCCGCCGTGTTCGGGTTGCCTGACGCCGCCGATCGACTCGGCTGGTGGGATCTCGCCGCCCGCTATCACCTCGCTCACGCGCTGGCGGCCGGGCTCGCCGCGGTGCTGGCCGCGCATGTGACGGGCCGCTTTCCCACCTTGGCGGCGGGGCTCTTCACGCTGGGCATCATTCTCTTCTCGGGCAGTCTCTACGTGATGGGGCTCACGGGCGTGCGCACGTTGGGCATGGTGACTCCGTTCGGCGGCGTCGCGTTCCTCGCCGGGTGGATCGCGCTGGGCTTCGGCGCGCGTGGGCTGGGTCGAATGAAAGAAGCCCCCCGCCCGGGCGAACCGTAAATGCACTGGGCGCTGATCGCGCTGCTGCTGGGAGCCGGCCAGGAGCGACCGCACCTGATCGGCTCGGTGCACCTGTACCCGATGACTTCGTTTCCGGATCTCCTCGGCGCGGGGATCACCGTGCACGCCATTCCCTACGTCGACGTGCAGGCGGGCTTGTCTGCTTTTCCGGGACGCTTCGGTTGGTGGGCCCGCGGAGGACTGCGGCTGATGATCGCTGACTTCCGCGACGAGAAAGACGTGGGCCTCACCTGGCGCATCTCAGCGCTCGCGGGCTACCGGGCGTTTCGCGACAGCAAGGCCGATGCGGCGGGGTTCAGCGCGTTGCTCTCGACCGATGTGACGCACTTCTTCAGCCCGCACCTGGGCCTCTCGTTTCAAGGCGCCTGCGGAGGGATGTACGACGCGCCGAACAAGCGGGTCTTGCCGGAGATACGGCTCGGGGTCGGGCTCACATTCTGAGCGTTTTCCGCGGCACGCTCATTCGACGACGAGCATGACGCCTTCGGCGCGGTCGAGGATCGCGAGATCTCCGTTGGCGAAGACCGCCATGCCGCCGGGCTCATGCACCAACGCCCGGGAAAGCGGACCCGGCCGAACCATTCCCACGCCGGGCTGGCCCACGAGCGACCTCCAGAAGCCGTCGAGCGGGTCGAACGAGAACACCACGCTGTCTGTTTTGAGCCGCGAGGGGTTGGTGCCGGTGGCGTAGAGGTGCCCATCGCGCGCAGCCAAGCTCCAGCAACGTGCCTGACGGGTTCACGAACTGACCGCAATCCCCCAGCAATGAACTTCGGCGGCAGGCCAGGCGGCGGCGACGCGTTGATAGTTGAGCTGCTGCGCTCCGAAGGCGCCCGCACTCGAGCCCACCAGGAACACCCGCGCCGCGTCGGGGAAGGTGTCGTGCAACCGCACCAGGAACGCGTCGAGGTTCTTCGCGCCCTTGTGATGCACCGTGCGCGCGGGGACCTGCGTGCCCGCCGCCGGGTAGTTCATGACGTTGTCGCCCGCGTGCACGTCGCCGGTGAAGTACGGCACGCAGACGAAGCTCATGTCTTTGAACGGGTTGGTCGGCACCGCGCGATTGAACGGCGCTGCGCCCCTCGTCGGGTCGGCGGAGAAGTCGGCTTCGCCGGAGCCGGTGGTGATGTTCGAGGCCGCGAAGGCGCAGGTCAGCGCGTTCCAGCAGGCGCCGCCCCCATCAGGTAGATGAAGACGCCCTTCGAGCGGTTGGTGGCGTTGATGCCGATGCCCGTGGGCGCGCCGTTGCCGCACGCGCTGTCGGGGAAGCCCGCCCAGACTCACCGCTCCTGGGAAGTGGTGATCGGCGTGCCGGCGTCGAGCGGCACTCCCGCGTCGACGACCAGGACGCAGCGCTTCTCGGTGCAGACCTGACCACCGCTGCAGGTCTTGCAGTTGAGCGCGCCCGAACCACGGCCTCGCCGGTGTCCCCGCCCGGCATTGGCCGCTGGCGTCGCAGCACCCCGCTCAGTTGACGATGAAGCACTCAGTCGTGGTGCTCGAACACCCCCCGAGAAGCAGGAGCGCCGCGATGACGATGAAGGTGTGATGCACGGCGAACTCCGGATAACGGGCGAGAGGGACCTTGTCGTTGTTCCGGCGAGGTCGTCAACTTGGTCAGGCAGGCGGTGCCACCGCGTCTCGAACGGCACCTTGAGGAGAGCAGCGATGTCCATCAGTCCACAGCAGGCCGCGCGCGCCGCCTCGCTCAGCGATGAGGCGCTGCTGCTCGAGTGCGAGGAGCAGTTCTTCATCGCCTCGGGCCCAGGTGGTCAGCACCGCAACAAGACCGAGACCGGGGTGCGGCTGATTCACAAGCCGACAGGGTTCACGGTCACTGCGACCGAGCGGCGAAGCCAACTGCAGAACCGTGGCGCGGCGCTGGAGCGATTGAGAGCTGGGTTTGTGAAGATGTCGTACGTGCCGGAGAAGCGCATCGCCACCAAGCCCTCTCGTGGCTCGAAGCGCCGCCGGCTGGAGGGGAAGAAGATCAACTCGGAGAAGAAGGCCGGGCGGCGCGGAGATTGGTGAAGGGCTTGCCCTCTCCCCCGCGGGGAGCGCGGGGAGAGGGAGACAGGAGTTGAGTTACTTGAGCTTCTTCTCGAGCAGCTCGTTGATGACCTTCGGGTTGCCCTTGCCCTTCATCGCCTTCATCGCTTGCCCGACGAAGAAGCCGAGCAGCTTCGGGTTGCCAGCGCGGTAGGCCTCCACGTTCTTCTGATTGCCCGCGATGATCTCGTCGATCACCTTCTCGAGCGCGCCGGTGTCCGAGACCTGCGCCAAACCTTTCTCGGCGATCACGTCTTTGGGCTCGGCCCCGGTCGCGAACATCTGACCGAAGACTTCTTTGCCCGCGTTCTGGGAGATCTCCCCGGACTCGATCGATTGCAGAAGCGCTGCGAACTGCCCGGGCGTGAACTTCACCGCGCCCGGCTTCACGCCTGATTCGTTGAGCAGGCGAGAGACCTCTCCGAGGAACCAGTTCGCCACCTTCTTCGCGTCGCCGACCGGCGCCAGACAACGCTCGTACAATTCAGACAACTCGCGATCGGCGGTCAACACGCCCGCGTCGTACTCGGTGAGCTTGAGCTGTTCGACGTAGCGGCGGCGCCGGCTCTGGGGCAGCTCGGGCAATTCCGTCTTCGCCTTCGCGATCTCATCAGCGCTGACCAACAGCGGCGGCAGGTCGGGCTCGGGGAAGTAGCGGTAGTCGTGCGCGTCTTCCTTGCTGCGCATCGAACGGGTCTCACCGCGCGCTACGTCGAACAACCGCGTCTCCTGCACGATGGTCCCGCCGCCTTCGATCACCTCGACGTGGCGGGCGATCTCCGCATCGATCGCGAGCTTGATGTTTTTGAACGAGTTGAGGTTCTTCAGCTCGCAGCGCGTGCCGTATTCCGTCGCGCCCTTCTTCATCACCGAGACGTTGGCGTCGCAGCGAAAGCTGCCTTCTTCGAGATTGCCGTCGTTGACGCCCACGTACACCAGCACGTCACGCAGCAGCTTGAGGTACTCGCCCGCTTCGTCTGCGCTGCGCAGATCAGGCTCGGACACGATCTCGAGCAGCGGCGTGCCCACCCGATTGAGGTCGACCAGCGTGACGCCTTCGGCGTGAATCGACTTGCCCGCGTCTTCTTCGATGTGAATGCGGCGAATCTGCACCCGCTTGCCGGCCTGCTCCAACGTGAGCCCGCCCCACTCGCAGATGGGAAATTCATACTGCGTGATCTGATAGCCCTTGGGGCTGTCTGGGTAGAAGTAGTGCTTCCGCGACCACTCGCTGCGTTCGTTGATCCGGCAGTCGAGCGCGAGGCCCGCACGCAACGCGAGCTCGACGACCTTGCCGTTGAGCACCGGCAACGCACCGGGGAACGCGAGACACACCGGAGTGGTGTGCGTGTTCGGCTCGGCACCGAAGGCCACTGCCGCCGTCGAGAACAGCTTGCTGCGCGTCAGCAACTGCGCGTGCACCTCGAGGCCGATGACTGGCTGGAAATCGGAGATCGACACGTCAGTCCTTGATGAGCCGGAGCGCGAAGGGATACCGGTATTGCCGCCCCTGGTAGGCGGCCACTCCGGCCACGATGTGCAGGACGATGGCGGCGAGCGCGAGGGGGAAGATGAGGAAGAACCCGATCAGCACGAAGACCAACATCAGGCAGATCGCGTAACCGATCATGAGCGTGATGCTGAAGTTGAGCGACTCGATCGCCTGCGACTTCACCCACTTCGATTCGTTTCCCTTCACGACCATCACCAGCAGCGGCCCCAGGAAGAGCGAGGCCAGAGGCGCCAGGTGCGCGATCAGCCCCCACATCTTTTCGTCGTCGCTGGGCCGGTACTCAGACAACGCAGTGGAGTCGGTGGTCGGGGTCATGAAGGGGGGCTCCAGGTGGTGAGGGCTCGCTCGCGCTCGATGGTGCGCGCGGCGCGCAAGAGGGTCGCTTCGTCGAAGGGGCGGCCGATCAATTGCGCGCCGATGGGCAGGTTCTTCGACGACCTGGCCGTGGGCACCGAGAGGCCCGGCAGTCCCGCGAGGCTGCAGGGGAGCGTCAGCACGTCCATCAAGTACATCGCCAGCGGGTCGTCGATCTTCTCACCCAGCGGCCACGCGCAGGTCGGCGAGGTCGCGCTCAGGATGACGTCGACTTCCTTGAACGCCTCGTCGAAGTCGCGGCGGATGAGCGTGCGCACCCGCTGCGCCTTCACGTAGTACGCGTCGTGGTAACCGGCCGAGAGCGCGAAGGTGCCGAGCATGATCCGGCGCTTCACCTCGGGCCCGAAACCTTCTTCACGTGAACGTTCGTAGAGCTCGATCAGCTGCTTCGCGTTCTTCGCGCGGTGGCCGAAGCGCACGCCGTCGTAGCGGGCGAGGTTCGACGACGCCTCCGCCGGGGCGATCACGTAATAGACGGCCAGCGCGTGTTTGGTGTGGGGCAGCGACAGTTCTTTGACCTGCGCGCCCGCGGCCTCGAGGGTCTTCGCCGTTTCTCGAATGGCGGCGGCGATCTCAGGGTCCATGCCCTCGACGAAGTACTCGCGCGGAAGGCCCACCTTGAGGCCCTTCACACCACTCTCGAGCGCGGCGCTGAAGTCGGGAACGGCGACGTCAGCCGAGGTCGCATCGTGCGGATCGCGCCCGGAGATCGCCTGCAAGATCATCGCGGCATCGCGCACCGTGCGGCCGAAGGGGCCCACCTGATCGAGCGAGCTCGCGAAGGCCACCACGCCGCTTCGGGACACCCGGCCCCAGGTCGGCTTGACGCCCACCACGTTGCACAGCGCCGCGGGTTGGCGAATTGAACCGCCGGTGTCCGTGCCGAGCGTTCCGAAACACTGCCGAGCGGCGACCGCGGCTGCTGAACCGCCGCTGCTGCCCCCCGGCGTGCGCTCGAGGGCGTAGGGGTTGTGCGTCTGCTTGAACGCGCTCGACTCGGTCGAGCTGCCCATCGCGAACTCGTCGAGGTTGGTCTTGCCGAGGATCACCGCTCCCGCGGACTTGAGGCGCGCGGTGACAGTGGCGTCGTGCGGGGGAATGAAGCCCGAGAGGATCTTACTGCCCGCGGTGGTTTCGAGCCCCGCGGTGAGGATCATGTCCTTCAGTGCGACGGGGATTCCATCGAGCGCGCTGAGCTTTTGTTTGCGGGCGTCGGAGGCGGCGGCCGCGGCCAATGCACCGGCCTCGTCGATTCGCAGGAAGGCACCGATTCTTGCGTCGGTGGTGCGAATGCGGTCGAGGCAGGCCTTCGTCACTTCAAGCGAGGAGACCCTTCCCGAGGCGAGGGCTTCGCTGACTGAGCTGAGCGTTTGATCGATCACTCGATCACCTTCGGGATCGCGAAGCTGTGATCTTGCTGCTGCGGGGCGTTCTTCAACGCCACTTCGACCGGGAGCTCGCCCTGGACTTCGTCGGGCCTCGCGGTGGTGGCGATCGCGAACGTCGTGGGGGGCACGCCTTCTGTGTTCACCGCCGCCAGTGACTCGACCGCATCGAGCACCGCCGAGAGTTGAGTGGCGAAGCGGGTCTCTTCGTCCGCGGAAAGCGAAAGTCTCGCCAGCCGGGCGACGTGTCGAACCTGGTTGAGATCGAGTTTCATGCCCTCTCCCCGACCCTCTCCCCCGCGGGGAGAGGGGGACAGGCTTTGAAGATCATTTCTTCAGGCGCTCGATGCTGTTCCGCGCCACCGCGGCCTCAGCACCGTTCGGGAGCACGTCGAGATAGCGCTGGTAGAACTCGACCGCCTTGTCGTTCTTCCCCTGAATTCGATACGCCTCGGCCAGACCCATGATCGCCGGGCCGTAGCGCGCGTTGAGCTTGAGCGCGGTCTCGAACGTCGCCGCCGCCGCCGAAGGGTTCGCCATGTCGAGCAGCGAAAGACCTCGGCCGGTGACCGGCTCGACCCGCTCGGGCTTCAGGTCAGAGGCCTTGCCGTAGAAGTCGAGCGCCTGCGCGGGCTTGTCGCGCTCACGCAGTCGATCACCCTGCGCCAGATACCAGTCGAAGCTCTTCTTCTGTTCCTGCACCACGGGCGCCGCCACGCCTGCGTCGACCACCGGAACACCAGCATCGATCACGGGAGCGACTGCCTCGACCGGCGCAGAGCCCGCATCGGGGAGGCCGGCGTCGATCGCCGCGGGGCCGGCGTCGGGCTCTGCTTCTTCTTCCACGCTGGCGTCGAGCACCACCACCGGCGTCTGCTGCGCTGCGAGGGCCTTCACGCGCGCTTCTTCATCGAGGCGGGCCTGCTCACCGGCGCGCTCGACCGTCAGCCTGCGCTGCTCGGGCTCGTAGACGCCGAAGTACCAGCCCACCGCGCCACCCACGCCGAGGCCGGCGATGATCAGCGCGATCCACTTGCCGCTGCCGCCGCTCTTGCCGACCGCGCGACGCAGATCTTCGTCCGTCGGTTCGGGAGCCGCGGGCTTGCTCCGGGCAGGAGCGGGCTGCGCGGGCGGGGGCACGGCGGCCTGCGGGAACGAGGTGAAGCGCCCGCCCTGCATCGTCTGCAAGACCTGCGGAGCAGGCGTGACGGGCGCCGCCGCGGGCTCCGAAGGCACGGGCGGAGGCGTGGAACCAAACCGGCCGCCCTGCATGGTCGACATCACCTGAGGCTGCTTACGCAGCGAAGGCGGCTCGGGTGGCAGCGTCTCGGGCTGCGCTTCGGGCGGCGGCGGAGCCGAGAACTGCCCACCTCGCCAGGTATCAGTGATCTTGCCGCCCGTCGGCGCGGGAGGCGGTGTGCTGGTGCCGTGCAGCGCTTCGAGCGCGCGCACCTTCGAGGCGTCGTCGACGATCTGGAAGAAGCTCGCCAACTCGGGAATGTTGCCCAGGCGCTTCCAGGTCTCGCCGGTCAGCGAGATCTGATCGTCGCGCGAGACCTTGCCCTCGATGATCCACTTCTGGAGCATCGTGAGATCGCGGCAGGGGAAGA
>JAYVNA010000457.1:0-4573 GCA_043758715.1 Archangium sp. | reverse complement strand
TTGATCAGGTACGCGTCGGCGCCCGCGTCGAGGCCACGCCGCTTGTCTTCAGGCGAGGCCAACGACGAGAGGATCACCACTGGCACCTTCGCCAGCTCGGCCGATTGCTTGATCCGCCGGGTCAAGCTGAAGCCATCGAGCCGGGGCATCTGCACGTCGGTGAGAATGAGATCAAACACCGTGCTCTGCAGCTTGGACCAGCCGTCTTCGCCGTCTTGCGCCTCTTCGACGGTGTGGCCCAGGGCCCGAACCAGCGCGCTCTCGGTGGCGCGGGCGATCGGCGAGTCGTCGACCAGCAGCACCTTGAGGCGCCGGGTCTGGGAGGTATCGGTGACCGGCCGCGCCATCTTGCGCACCTCGGTCATGATGTCGGGCACATGCAGGAGCACCGCGATGCGGCCATCTTCCAACGCCGCGGAGCCCGCCACGAAGGGCGCGCCCTTGAGGAAGTCGCCGCCCACCGGCTTGACCGCGACCTCGCGCTCGTCGACGAAGCCGTCGACCACCAGCGCCGCGAGATCTTCGCCGTACCGCACCACCACGCAGGGAGGCCGCTCGAACCGGGGCCCGCCGTTCAGACCCAGCAGCGGGCCCAGGGCGACCATGGTCACCGGCCGGCCGCGGTGCATCACGGCCACCGTGCCCATGATCTCGAGGCGATCTTCCGGGCGGAAGCGGGCCACCGCTTCCACGTCGGCGGCGGGCATGCCGTAGACGTCGTCGCCCATGCGAATGAGCAGCACCCGCATCAGGGCGAGGGACTGCGGCAGGCGAAGCGAGACGGTGGTGCTGCGGCCGATGCGGCTGCTGACGGCCACCGAGCCGCCGAGCGCTTCGACCTTCTTCTTCACCACGTCCATGCCGACGCCGCGGCCTGACAGCTCGCTGACCTCTTCGCGGGTCGAGAAGCCCGCCCTGAAGATGAGCTCCATCGCCTCGCGCTCGGACAACGAAGCGGCCTGCGACTCGGTCAGCAGCCGCCGGTTGACCGCGACCTGCCGCAACCGATCGGGGTCGATGCCGCGGCCGTCGTCTTCCACCTCGACGTGCAACATGTCGCCGTCGGCGCGCGCGCGCAGGTGAATGCGCCCCATCTCGGGCTTGCCCAGGGTGCTGCGGGTGTCGGGCCCTTCGATGCCGTGATCGACGCTGTTGCGCAGCAGGTGAACGAGCGCGTCGCGCAGATCGGAGACCAAGCTGCGATCGACGCCGGCGTTGGTGTTGTCGACCACCAGCTCGATGTGTTTGTTCTGGGCGTGCGCCAGATCGCGCGCCGCGCGGGGGAAGGCCTCGAACACCGACGCGAGCGGAATGAGCCGCGCCTCGGCCACATGATCGGCCATCTGCGTCAGATTGCCGTGCAGGGTATTGAACCCGTCGGCGTGGCTGCGCACGAAGCGGAAGGCGTCGTCGCGCAGCAGGTGCAGGTCGCTCTCAAGCTGGGCCACCCGCTCGCGCTCCTTTTCGTCGAGCCGCTGCGCTTCCGAGGTGCGCAGCAGGTTGTCGCCCAGGCGCGAGAACCGCTCGAACAGGCCCTGGATTTCTTTCCCCCGCAGCCCGGAGCGTGCGCTCTCGACCAGCAGGTCGCCCGCGAGCAGGCCGAGCGCATCGAGGATCTCGACGTTGACGCGAATGCTGCGGTCGATCGGGGTCGCGCGATCGGTGCGCTCCTCATTCTTCACCGGCAGAGGGCTGGAAGGCGCGGGCGGCCCACCCGGGGCCGTGGGCAGGGGCGGCGGGGCCGAGGGCGCGGGGGCGTCGGCCTTCTTCACCAGGGGCGGCAGCTTCTTGGTGAGCCCCCCGCTGCGCACCGGCTTGAGCGGCGGCATGGGAATGCCTGAGGCCTGGCTCAACTTGCCGGCCATCTCGTTCGACGCGTCAGAGCCTTCCTTGGCGGCTTCGAGATCGTCGAGCAGATCGGAGATCGCGTCGCACGCGTGCAGCAACAGGTCGGTGGCTGACCGGGTGTCGACCTTCTTCTCGCGCTCGCCCTTGAGCAGGTCTTCGCAGCAGTGCGCGAGCTGGCCGATGGCCGCCAGCCCCAGCATGCGGGCCTCGCCCTTCATGGTGTGGAGCTCGCGCGCCACGCCCTCGGCCGCGGCGTTCGACTCGGGCTTCTCGAGATCGAGAATGCCGAGCTGGATCGCCTGCAGCCGGTCCTGCGTCACCTCCACGAACTTCACGAGGAGGGACTTCTTGAGGGCTTCCGTATCCACCGTGGGTCAGTCCGCCTTGAAGCGCTTGATCAGATCCGACAGCCGGCTCGCCAGCTGCGTGAGTTCGGCTGCTGCGCTGGTGGCTTGCTTGCTGGCCTGGGTGGTCTGGCGCGTCACGTCTTCGATCTCCGCCATCGAGGCCACCACCTGCTCGGTGGCCGTGCGCTGCTGCTGCGTGGCGAGGTTGATCACGCGGGCGGCGTCGCTGGTCTCCTGCACGCCGGCGAGAATGCCTTCGACGGCGCTGGCAGCGACCGAGCCCAGGCGCTCGCCCGTCTCAGTGGCGGTGCGCGAAGCATCGGCGGCTGAAGCAGCGGCGGCCGTCGCTTCGCGGATCTCGGTGATGAGGTTTTTGATCTCCTTGGTGCTGTCGAGCACGTTCTCCGCCAGGCGCCGCATTTCGGCAGCGACGATCGAGAAGCCCTTGCCCGCTTCACCGGCGCGCGAACCTTCGAGGGCGGCGTTGAGCGCGAGCAGGTCAGAACGATCGGCGATTTCGTCAATCACCTCGACCACCGTGCCGATGCGCTCGACCCGGCGCAGCAGCTTGGTGATCGACTCCGACACCGCGATGCCGTCGGCGCGAATCTGCTGCATCGCTTCGATGAACTCGCCGATGGCGCCCCGGCCTGAACGGGCCGAGTTGAGGGTCTCTTCTGCGACGCGGGCCACGGCGCCGGCGTTCTCGGCGATCTGCGCCGAAGCGTGCTTGAGCTCTTCCATCGTCGCGGTCGTCTCGTGAATCGCCGCCGCCTGCTCGGTGGACGACGATTCGTGCTGGGTCGACGCGGCGAGCACTTCGTTGGCCGACGAAGACAGGCGGAGCGCCGCTTCGTTGATCTCGCGCACGAAGGTCCGCAGGGTGTCGATCACCTTGCTGAAGCCGTCGAGCAGCGGGTCGATCACCGGGTCATCGATGGGCGTCCACTGGAAGGTGGTCAGATCACCCTGGCTGACGAGCGCGCTGAGGGCCGACTGGGCCGACTCGAGCAGGTGCTGCATTTCTTCGCGGCGCGAGATGGCGGACTTCTGCTCGACGCCGACCCGGGTGAGCAGGTCGTTGAGCAGGGTGGCGAGCTCCTTCTGCTCAGCGCCCAGGCCCTTGAGGTCGAGGCGACCCGTATAATTGCCCGCGGCCGCGGCGCGCAGCACCACGAGGAAGGGCGAGGTGCCCCCGTTGCCGCCGCCGCCATTGGCGGGTGCGGGGGGAGACTTCTTCTTCTTCTTCTGCGGCTCGTTCGTGTCAGTGGCCATGGGAGGTTCCTTCAGGCGGTCGCGGGGACCATTGCGATGAGATCGATGAGGAGAACGGGGGCGTCGCCGTCGAGCCAGGCGCCGATGGAAAACTTCGCGGCGTTGACCGCGGGGGGCATGCGCCGCAGCGAGGTAATCAGCACGCGGGAAACGCCCAGGACATTGTCGACGGCCAGGCGGCGCTCGCGCCCCTGGTCGACCTGGAACACCAACGCCCGGCCACCGCGGTCGGGTTTGCCCAACGGCTGCCCGATGGACTCGGTGGGCTCGTCGATGTCGATGCGGCGCACCTGGCCCAGATCGGCGCCGTAGCGGGTGCCCGCGATCTCGAAGATCACGAGGTCGATTTGTTCGGCGGCGTTCACCGGGCCACCGCCTTCTGCCGCGCCGATGCCACCACCCGGGGAAGTTGAAGCAGGCTCAAGCTCCCCAGCTCGCGCGACTGCACCACGCCCTCGAGGAATTCCTGAGAGCTGCCAGAGCCCGCGGGCGCCGGCATCTTGTCGGAGACGAAGATGCGCCGCAGCCCGATGACGTGATCGGCCAGAAAGCCGACCACCTGAGTGCCCGTGTCACTGATGAAGATGCGGGTGCGGGGCGTGGGCTTGCTCTCGCCCTGCCCGATGAAGCGCAGCAGGTCGATCAGGGGCACCACTTCGCCGCGATGACCGACGACTCCCAGCAAGAAAGAAGGTGATCGGGGCAGCGGCGTGAGCAGGCCCATGCGGGTCACTTCACGCACGTGCTCCGAGCGAACTCCGAGCGTGAGGTCGCCACAGCGGAAGACGAAAAACTCCTCCTCAGGACGCGCGATCGTCGCCGAAGCACGATCGGGAGCAGCAGCGAGGGCCCGTTGAAGCAGTGAAGGTTCCAAGGCGAGGTGCACAGCGTAGCGAAATGCGCTCGCAGACCGTGGGGAAAAGTCTGATAGAAGCCCGCGTCATGGCAGCGCGAGTGCTCGTCATCGACGACAGCCCCATGATGGTGCAGCTCATTACCCAGGCTCTTATGGGGGTGGGTCTTGCTGCCGATTCGGCCTCGGACCTGGCTGCCCTCGATAAACAGCTCGATGCCCACGTGTACGACCTGGTGCTGGTCGACGT
>JAYVNA010000456.1:0-13840 GCA_043758715.1 Archangium sp. | reverse complement strand
GCTGCGCATGCACGACGCGACGTTTCCCGAGATCGCGGCCGAGCTGAACTTTTCGCCGCACCCCGATGGAACGCCCAACAAGCAGAAGGCCAGCCGCTACTTCGTGGTGGTGCTGCGGCACCTCGCGTCGCGCGGCCTCGAGGTCACCCCGGACTTCGTGACATGAACTCGCTGGCTCAGCTCAGCCTCGACGAGGCTCTCGAACAGATCGAGCGCACCAGGCCGCGGGAAGCGTGGCGGGCGCTCACCCGGCAATGGCGGCCGCACGATCGCTCGGCGGCCGATCAGCTCTATCGCCTGCTGGGCGGCAAGCCGCTCGGTGCAGGCCACCTGCTTGCGGGGCGCTACCGGCTGCAGCGGGAACTCGGCCAGGGCCGCACCGGCGTGGTGTGGCAGGCGCGGGACGAGCGCACCGCGAAGATCGTCGCGGTGAAGGTCTTCGACGACATTCTCGATCTCGAGCTGCGCCGCCGGGTGCTCGCGGAAGCGCAGGCCACCTCGGCCATCGAAGACTGTCCTTCGCTGGTGCGGGTGATGGACGCGGCCCCGCTCGAGTTCGACGGCCCCGCGTGGCTCGTCATGGAATGCGTGGTGGAAGACGGCGAAGCGCCTTGCGATCTCGCGCGCGCCCGCCCGCGCAGCCTCGACGAGCTCGTCACCTGGGGGCGAGACGTCGCGATCGCCCTGGCGGCAGCTCATGCGCGCGGCGTGTTTCATCGTGACGTGAAGCCGGCCAACGCGATCCTCTCGCAGCACCACCGCAAGGCGAAGCTCACGGACTTCGGGGCGGCGATTCACCGGCTGCACGGCGAACGTGCGGGTGAGAGCGTGTCGCGCACCGAATGGGGCGTGGAGTTCGTCGGCACTCCGGCGTTCATGCCACCCGAGGCGCTCGCCGGAGTGCAAATCGGCTCGCTGCTCAATGATGAAGACAGGCGCCGCACGCTCACGCCCATCGATGTCTTCGGGGTGGGGGCGCTGCTCTACGACAAGCTCACCGGTGAGCCTCCCCGTTGCACCGTCGAGGGCGGAGGCTGGCGCAAGCTGCGCCGCTTCGAGCCGCACAGTGGCCTGCTGGTACCCAGGCGGCTTCGGCGCATCATTCACAAGGCGCTCGCGCCCAGGCCTGAGCAGCGCTACCGCTCCGCCGAAGCGCTCGCCGCCGACCTCACCGCGTGGCGACGCGCGCACCTGACCTCGCTCGATCGCTGGTGGGAGCGGTTGTTGTTGAGCCCGCTGCTCTTCAACCAACGCGCCCGGCAGATTCCGATGCTCACCTTGATGGCGCTGTGTCTGGTGAGCGTCTCCTCGGCGCACCAGATCACCGCTGCCAACGAAGAAGCGTCGGGGGCGAAGGCGCAGGCCCGGCTCGCGGATCAGCAGCGCTGGCGCACCGAGGTCGACGTCGAGAGCGCGCGGTGGGAAGTGCGCTTCGCTTCAGAGGCCAGGGAAGTGGCGCTCGCCGACCGCAGCGCCGCCGCCGCCGATCTCGCGCGCCTCAGCCTCGAGCGCGATGCGTTGCAGGACGACAATCAGTACCTCGCCACTTCCGCGGACAGCGCGAACAAGGAAACGCAGACGGTGCGGTCGCGCCTGGGGGAAGACTTGCGGGTGATGAAGCGGCTGCGAGATCGCGCGCTGACCCGCATCATGAGCCTCGAGCTCGAGCTGCAGAACACTTCGGCAGAACGAAACGCGCTGACCGTCAGCCTCAAGGGCCTGCTGGAAGCCCACGAGGCCCAGCAGAAACAGACCGAAGCGTTGCAGAGCGCGGTCGCTCAACTCTCGACCGAGCGGACCGACCTCGAGAAGCGACTGGCAGTCCAGGCTGTCGGGAAGAGTGCGGCGCCGTCGGTCGAGGTGCCGAAAGCAGAAATCGCGCCCTGAGCGCGGTCTACATCACGGTCGGCGCCGTCTGGAGTCGAGGCGCAATCTCGCGCCTCCTTCGGGAACCGTTCATGACCTTGTTCATGAGGGCGTTTGCCTTCCGCCCTCACTTCGCGAGGAACTTCTCCGTGCTCGCGATCCTCCTCAGTGGGGCCGCGTTTGCGCAGGAGGTCCACGCGAGCGGCGAGGCCACCCTCACCGCGCTGCCTGATTCGACCTTTCGATTGAGGGCGGTGGCGCGCGCGAGCATTCCGGTCTCCGCCGCCACGGTCTCGGCGGAGGTGGGCACCGATGGTCCGCTCAATCAACTCAACGGCCACGCCGCGCAATGCGCCTCGGTCACCGTCACGACGCAGAAATACCTGGGCCGGCTTCAGGTGGCGATCACGCCCGATCAAAAGCTGCTGCCCTCGGCCGAGATGAGCGCGCGGCTGACCGAGCGGCTGCAGCTGGGCGCCTCGGTGATGAAGATCAACGACAAGGCGGTGGTGACGGGCTCGGTCACGGTGCGCGGCGATGGGGTGAGCGCGAGCGCGAGTGCGAACTCGACAGGCGCGGTTTCCCTGACGGTGGGCTTCGCTCGCTGACCCCAACCCTCTGATTACAGGGAGAATAGATCCTCCGGTGCCCAGGGTCGTTTCAGGTCTCATGTTCACGACGCTCGCCGCCGCCCTCATCCTCTCCTGCAGGCCCTCCTCGCCGCCGCCCGTTACGACCGCCTGCGAAGGCAGCGATCAGGTGAGCCGCAACCACGACGGCTACGAGATCTCGCGCGCCGCGAACGCGTGCACCACGGTTCGTTGCGAAGGCGCTGATCGGGTACGCCGCACGTACGAGGGCTACCAGCTCTCGCGCGCCGTCAACGCCTGCACCGTGGCGCGCTGCGAAGGGTGGGACTTCGTGGTGCGCACCACCGACGGCCAGCCGCTCAGGCGCGTGTCCGAGGCGCCGCGCTGCATACCTCCGAGCTCTTACACCCCGGTGGTGGTGAACTCGCCGCCCCCGCAGAACGACGTGCTTCGTTACGGACTCACGTACCGGTAGCTTCGGGGTGAATGACTGAGCAGCTCGTCTTTCCCTCGTTGATCGACGGCTACGTGAAGGGCCTGGGTCCCCTCTTCACCGACGTGACGCGGCAGCGGCTCAAGACGGCCGGCCTCGACATGCAGAAGCTTCCTCCGGCGATCAACGCCACGCAGATGATCGGTTTCATGGAGATCATCGCAGGCACTGCCTACCCGGACCTTCCGAGGGAAGAGCAACTGCGGCGGCTCGGGCTCGCGGCGATTCGAGGGTGGCAACACGGCCTGCTGGGTTCGGCGGCGGCGGCAATGATTCGATTGGTCGGACCGCGCCGCGCGCTCACCCGGCTCGATCGGGCCTTCTCGACCACCAACAACTTCAACCGCGCGAAGACCGAGCTCATCGGTGAGAAGGAAGCGCTCGTCACCATCAACGACGTGCAGGGGTTACCGAGCTACTGGGTCGGCATCTTCGAAGCCTCGCTCGAGCTGCTGGCGCTGCAGGGCACGGTGGTGATCGATCACCAGGTGCCGCCCGAAGCCACGTTTCGCATCGTGTGGAAGTAGCCAGTGGGGTCGCTGCAGTGAGCGCGGCCTGACCTTTCAAGGAGCGAGCAGGAAGGGGCGCACCTACTTCTTCGGCTTCGTGACCTTCGTGAGCTCTTGAAGAAGCCAGTACCCGTCGAAGATCTTCTTCACCGAAGGGCCGCCCATCGCGGCAGTGAACGGCCTGGTCGTGCCTGAGTAGATGGCGAACACGAGCTTTCGGGAGTCGTCCTTCACCGAAACGCCGTTCATCCACGACTGGGTCGCGATCACTTCGAACAACAGCGGCTCTCCCGGCGGGTTCTTCCACTTTCCGTTGAACGTGCGGCCGCTCATGCCGTTGGGCGCCGACTCGAAGGTGCCATCAGCCTTGAACACGAAGAGTGAAGCGCCATCGAAGAGCACCAGCTCACCGTCGGTCTTGAGTAGTTCGGTGGGTTCCGCGGTCAGCAGCGAGGCGGTCAGCGCGAAGGCGGTCAAGATCATGTGCGACCGAGAGTGACATAAGGACTGATGGCGAGGCGCGGAGTGTTGTTCGGCTTGTTCGTGCTCGGGTTGGCGATCGCGCTCCAGCTCGTGGTCGAGCATCGGAAGGGCGCGCCGCCACAGCGGGGCCGCGATGAGTGCCGGGCGTGTCACGCGGGCGTCGAAGGCATCGAACCCGGGCACGCCAACCTGAGCTGCGCTGCTTGTCACCTCGGCAATCGCCTGAGCACCGACGCGCGCCTCGCGCACCTGGGGCTCATCAGAATTCCCGGCAACGCCGGCGACATGGACCGCACCTGCGGCACCGCCGGCTGTCACGTCGATCTGCCGCACCGCTTCCGCGCGAACATCATGACCACCATGAGCGGCGTGGTGAGCGTGGATCGCTGGGTGTTCGGCGAGCAGCCCACGCCCACTTCGGCCGCGCGGGTGAGCGAGCTGGCGTTCTCTCCCGCCGACACCCACCTGCGAAATCTATGTGCGTCATGTCACCTCTCGGCCGTGAAGACCGAAGTGGGGCCCCTCACCGAGCGCTCGCGTGGCGGCGGCTGCAACGCGTGCCACCTGCGCTACTCGCAGGCCGCGCGCGCAGCCATCGGCCGCAACGATCATTTCGTGCACTCCGCGCTCTCGGTGAAGCCAGAGCCGATCGCCTGTTTTGGTTGCCACGGCCGCAGCGGCCGGGTCTCGCTCAACGCGGAAGGCTGGCAGGAATTCGAAGGTGACGCCGGTACCGCAGAGTTGCGCAAGCTCGACGACGGGCGCGTGGTTCGGCGCGGACCGGGTGACGTTCACACCGAGCGTGGCATGGGCTGCATCGACTGCCACGGCTCGTGGGAGGTGATGGGTCGCGGTGAGAAGGTGGTTCACCGCGAAGATCAATCGACGCTGCAGTGCACCGACTGTCACACCACTGCGCCCACCACGATTGTCGAGCTCGACCCCGAGTCGGAACGAATCGCGCAGCTCGAGCACACGGGTGGCCGCACCTACCTGACCATCGCGAAGAGCGGCGTCGCGATGGTCAACACCTTCGTCGCTGACGGGGGCGCCTACCTCACCGGCAAATACTCGGGCCGCACGGTGGCGATGAAGCCGCCCGCGAAAGCGTGCACCACGCACCGCGCGCTCTGGTGCGGCAGTTGCCACGAAGCCTGGGTGCCGCAGTGCGTGTCATGTCACACGCGCTTCGACCCCGACGGAGGCATGTACGATCTGCTCACCGGCGATCAGGCGCAAGGCGAGTGGCAGGAAGAGGGAGGAGCGCCCCTGGCTGACCGCGCCGCCCTGGGCGTACGGCAGCTCAGCGATGGCGGCAGGCGCATCGAAGAGTTTGCGCCCGGCATGGTGATGACGCTCGAGAAACGCTTTCACCGGCTCTTCGCGCCCGTCTTTGCCCACACGATTCGGAAGGAGGCGCGCAGCTGCGTCGAGTGCCATTCCAACCCGCTCGCCCTCGGCTACGGCCGCGGCACCATCGACTTTGACGGCGGCTGGCACTTCACGCCCCGCTTCCCGCTGCGCGAAGAAGACGGCTTACCCGAGGACGCCTGGGTGGGGTTCCTCGCCACCCGCGGCTCAGAGTCCACCACCCGCGAAGACACCCGCCCCTTCACCGTCGACGAGCAGCGCCGCATTCTCACGGTGGGCGCCTGCCTCGGCTGTCACGCGCCCGACTCCGCGCCCATGAAGCAAGGGCTGGTCGACTTCGACGCGGTGCTGAAGAGGGCTCAGCCGCAGGTCAGCTGCAAGGTGATGTCGGCGGCCCGGTAGAGCCGGTCTTGTGCGATGCGCCGACGCGGGTTTATTTGGGTCGTTGCGCTTGAATTGGCTGATCGGTTGATGGCGAAGCCCATCTCGTGTACAATTTGCTCACCGACCTGTTGGTCGGCGCTTGCATAGCCGCAAGCCAACCGGTCCCGTGGGACCAAAGGCAGTCAAAAATGAAGGACGTTTCCTACGCACTCACGTGCGAAAAAGTCTGTCGCTCGCACCGCATCGAATCAGCGGACAACGGCAGCAACACCAAACGAGTCCAAGAGCTGTGGACCCTGACGGTGCGGGCCAAGAACCTGCCCAAGACTTGGAAGCTCGGCCCGAACGCCCGTTACGCGAATCTGAAGGCGAAACCGGCGAAGGAGATGCTTCGCACCCTCGAAAGCGAACCGGAGTCATTCGTCTTCAAGAACAACGGGATGATGCTCGTCACCAAGAGCCTCAAATCGAACGGGGATGAGGTAACGCTGGTCTGCTCTGAACCCGAGGAAGGTGAGTTCGCCCCTGGTCACGGCGTGCTGAACGGCGGCCACACGTATATGGCGCTTCTCGACGCACTCGAAAACCACGAGCGCTTCCCGAAAGCAGGCGACGCTGTCGTGGTGGTGACGGTGGCGCTCGGCGTAGATGACGAGGAGATTTCGCGAATCTCCAAGGCAAGGAACACCTCTCAGCAGGTTCCTCTTCACGCCCTGCGTGAACTCGATGGCGACTGGACCGAACTGAAAAAATACCTCCCGGCGACAAGCTTGAAGCTCGTTTGCTTCAAGCCGAATGACCCCGACGTCGATGTGGACTCGGACTTCGACGTTACTGACCTCGTTCGCAGACTCGCAGTAATGAACAACGAGTTGTTCCCCGCGGAAAATGCTGAACACCCGGTGCGTGCGTACGCCAGCATTGGTGCTCTTGTCCGCCAGTTCGACCCCGCGAAGTTCATTGCCCTCGCGAAGTGCCTCCCCGACATTCTGAAGCTCGAAGAACTCGTCGTAAGGAAGTGGGAGGAACTCTACGGGCGCAACCGAACCGACGACGGAAAGGAAAAAATCGACCTGAGCCGGACTTCGGGTTGTAGCTCCGCCCCATCGCGGCTTCTGAATGGTTTCGAGGCAGGCGTGACCATTGCGGACCCCTTCGTGCTTCCGGTGATGGCTGCCTTCCGCGTGTTCCTCCGCGACGGGAAGTGGCTCATGCCAATGGAGGAAGCCTGGGCCGCCTATGGCGAGCGCACCATTCGGGACCTCTGGAAGGCATACAAGGAGGAGGGCAAATCCAGCGCCTCGTACTTCGCTCGTTCTGCCAAATCATCGTGGGCACCGGCGTGCGACCACACGAAGAACGTCGCCATTCAGCGTGGATTCTTGAAGGTGGCGTGACGACGGCAGAATAACTGGGTGCCCCTGGCGAGTATTGGTTTGTCGGGGGCGCCCAACATCACTCGACGTGCTCGCTCAGCCGCGGGCGAGCTGCAAGGTGATCTCGGCGCCCGCGAGAGCATCGACACCGAACAGTTCGTCGTCGCGGCGTCGAAACACATAAAGTAGTACGTCTAATTTGATGTGACTTAAAAATAACAGAATCTTAATTACGACAGATGGGCTCTCTTCATTTGGACGAGGAGCCCCATGGATCGTCGAACGTTTCTCCGCATCTCCAGCACCACGGTCGTCGGCGCCGCAGCGGTCAGCGCCGGGCTGGCCACCCTCCCGAGCAAGTCGTGGGCAGCGAGTGATCGCGTGCTTTCGCCTGACCGGGTGGTACCGACGTTCTGCGAGCTCTGCTTCTGGAAGTGCGGCGTGCTCGCCTTCGTGAAGGACGAGAAGGTCTACAAGCTCGAGGGCAACCCGAAACACCCGTTGAGCAACGGCAAGCTCTGCCCGCGCGGTACCGGCGGGCTGGGCGCGCTCTACGATTCCGACCGCCTCAAGACGCCCCTCATTCGCAGCAGGGTCAACGGCGAAGACAAGTGGCGGGAAGCGAGCTGGGACGAGGCCCTCACCCTCGTGGCCACCCGTCTGGCCGAGGTGAAGGCGAAGTATGGCGCCCAGAGCATCGCGCTCTTCTCACATGGTCACGGCGGCGCGTTCTTCAAGACGCTGCTCAAGGCCTTCGGCGGCACCACCATCGTGGCACCCTCGAACGATCAATGCCGCGGTCCCCGCGAGTCGGGGTTCGAGCTTACCTACGGCGAAGTCGTTGGCTCGGTGGAGAACGTCGACACCCCGAACGCGAAGTGCATCGCCTACCTCGGCACCCACCTCGGCGAGAACATGCACAACACCGCGGTGCAAGACGTCTCCGCCGCCAACGCGCGGGGTTGCACCTTCATCACCGTCGACCCGCGGTTCTCCATCATCGCCAGCAAGTCGAAGTATTGGTTGCCCATCAAGCCGGGCACCGACACCGCGCTGCTGCTCGCGTGGGCTCACGTGCTGATCAACGAGAACCTCTACCAGAAGGACTTCGTCGCGCAGAACGTCGAAGGCTTCGAGCCGTTCGCGGCGCACGTGAAGGACCGCACGCCCGAGTGGGCCTACCTGGAGACGGGCATCGAGCCCGCGGTGATCCGCCAGACGGCGCGTGAGCTTGCGAAGAACGCGCCCTCGGCCTTCGTGCACCCGGGGCGGCACGTCGTCTGGTACGGCAACGACACCCAACGCTCGCGCGCGGTGGCCATCGTCAACGGCCTGCTGGGCAATTGGGCCAAGCGCGGCGGTTTCTACCTGCCGCAGAGCATGAACATCGCGGCCTACCCCGGCCCGAAGCTGCCGCACGCAGAAGCGTACAAACCGCGGCTCACCTTCCCCCTCGCCACCGCGCTGTGTGCCTACGACGTGGCCCAGGCCTCGGTGAAGGACGGCGACGACGAGGCGAGAATCCACGCGTGGATGGTCTACGGCTGCAACGTCCCGCTGACGTTGCCGAACACCGAGAAGACGATCGCGGCCATGAAGGCGCTCGACTTCGTGGTGGCGGTCGACACCATGCCTTCGGAGGTCACCGGCTACGCCGACGTGGTGCTGCCCGAGAACACCTACCTCGAGCGCTACGACGATCTCGAGTCGACCCCGTACCGGGTGCCGTACCTGGCGCTGCGGCAACCCGCGGTCGAATCGCTCTACGACAGCAAACCCGGTTGGTGGATCGCGAAATCGCTCGCCGAGAAGCTCGGCCTCGGTGAGTTCTTCCCCTGGAAAGACGCCAGGGAGTTCCTCTCCAGCCGCGTCGCCAACGCGAAGCTCTCGTGGGAGCAACTGCAGAAGGACGGCGTCATTCTGGGCGAGCCCGCACCCATCTACGTCGAGGGCCCGCTGACGCTGAAGACGCCGAGCAAGAAGGTGGAGTTCTTCAGCCAGGCGATGGCCACCGCGGGCCTGCCGCCGATGCCCGACTACGAGCCGACCGAAGAGCCACCGACCGGCTACTTCCGCCTGCTGTTCGGCCGCTCGCCGGTGCACACGTTCTCGCGCACCACCAACAACGCGCGGCTGCTGGAGATCGTCCCGGAGAACGAGCTGTGGCTCAACACCGAGATGGCGCGGGTTCTCGGGCTGACCGCGGGCACCAGGGTGATGATCGAGAACCAGGACTCGGTGAAGACCGGGCCCATTCGCCTGCGCGTCACGCAACGCATCCGGCAGGACTGCGTCTTCATGGTGCATGGGTTTGGTCGCGAAGATCGCAGGCTCTCGCGCGGCTACGGCAGGGGCGCTTCGGACGCTCGCATGGTCACCCGCATCAAGCGTGACCCGGTGATGGGCGGCACTGGCATGAACGTGAACTTCGTCACCCTCTCTCGCTGGAAGGAGGCCTGACGATGGCGCGCTACGGAATGACGGTCGACGAGAAGCTCTGCGTCACCTGCAACGCCTGTGTGCTCGCGTGCAAGAGCGAGAACGGCGTGCCTGACGGAGAAGCACGCTGCTGGACCGCCCAGGAAGAGCGCGGCGTCTTCCCGCTGCTCACCGTGGAGACGCGCAGCGAGCGCTGCAACCACTGCGAGAACGCCCCGTGCGTGGCCGCCTGCCCGACGCGCGCCAGCTACTACGCCGATGGCGGCATCGTGCTGGTCGACCCGGACAAGTGCGTCGGCTGCAAGGTGTGCACGATCGCCTGCCCGTACGAGGTCAGGTACCTGCACCCCGACGGCTACATCGACAAGTGCACGTTCTGTGTGCACCGCGTGCGCGAGGGCAAGGACCCCGCCTGCGTGACGGTGTGCCCGACGGGCGCGCTCACGTTCGGTGATCTCGACGATCCGCGCTCCGAGGTGCACCAGCAACTGCAGCAGCGCTCGTGGAAGGTGCTCAAGCCCGAAGAGGGCAGCCGCTCGAAGTTGTTCTTCCTCACCTGACTGAACCGGACTCGACGCCATGGCCTTCTCGCTCGCCACCCTCTTCCATCCTCAACCGATTTCGCGGGCGCTCTCGACGCTCGCGTCAAAGGCCGACGATCCACTGCGCACCGTTCGTGCGCGCAGGCTGCTCCAGGGGCTGCTCGGAGTGGCGCTGATCGGCGGCCTGGCGGTGCTCACGGCGCTGGTGCGCGGTCACCACGTCATGGGCACCACCTCGGAAATGCCCTGGGGCGTGTTGATCGCCACCTACGTGTTCTTCGTCGCCTCGGCTTCGGGGCTGTGCATCGTCAGCTCGCTGGGCCACGTCTGGGGCTTCAAGCTGTTCGAGCCGCTGGCGAAGAAGGCCACCTTTCTGGCAGTGGTGATGCTGGTGGTGGGCTTCAGCATCATCGCCTCTGAGCTGGAGCGCCCCTTCACGCTGGTGCTCTACGCCGTCATCTCGCCCAACCCCACCTCGCCCATCTGGTGGATGGGGGCGCTCTACGGGGTGTACCTCGCGCTGCTGCTGATCGAGCTCTACTTCCTCATCGTCGACGATCATCACAAGGCCCGCCTCGCGGGCACGGTGAGCTTCTTCGCGGCGATCGCGGCACAGTCGAACCTGGGGGCGGTGTTCGGGCTCTCTCACGGCAGGCCCGCCTGGTACGGCGCGTTTCCCCCGCTGCAGTTCATCGTGCTGGCGATGGTCTCGGGGGCCGCGCTGCTGGTGCTGCTCGTCTACCTGGAAGACGTGTTCACCAGTTCAGCCGGCGAACTCAAACCGGAAAACGTGGAGATGTTCGACGGGCTGCGGCAGTTGCTCGCGCTCTTCCTCGGCGTGTCGGCGTTCTTCACGGTGTGGAAGACCATCACCTTCCTCAACGGCGGGCACGCGCACTCGAGTGAAGTGATGCAGGCCTCGCTCACCGGGCCACTCTTCGTGAGCTTCTGGCTGTTCGAGATCTTCCTCGGGGTGATGGTGCCGCTCGTCTTGCTCATCGGGCGCAAGCGGAAGTCAGCGGGCGCTGTGGCGCTGGCTGCGGCGCTGCCGTTGCTGGGCATTTTCGTGATGCGAATCAACTTCGTGCTCTCGGGCCAGATGCTCAGCCTGCGCCCGCTGCTCGGGCCAGGTGGGGAGACGATGGTGTACCAGCCGCCGTTCAAGGGCAGCGCCGCGGGGTTGCTGCCGTACACGCCGTCGGTGGTCGAGGTGCTGATCGTACTGGGGGCGATCGCCGCGGCGGTGCTCGTCTATTCCGGCGGTCAACGCGCCCTGAAGCTCGAGCCGATGCGTGAAGGAGAGCCGTCATGAGCGAGGTGAGCGTTGCGGTGGAGCCCGGGGCACCTCCTTTGGAAGCGCTCGTACCGGAGCCGGTGGCCGCGGTGGTCGAGGTTGAGGGGCCTCCCGCTCAGCCCGAGCGACGTCGAGGGGCCGCCCCGGTAGAGGGTGCACCTCAGCCCTACTGGAATTCGTACCTGGCCGGCATCGCGCTGGGCCTGGTGTTGCTGGCGGCGTTCGTGGTGACCGGCCGCGGGCTCGGCGCCTCGGGCGCGGTCACGCGCATGGCCGCGTACACGATTCAGAAGACCGAAGCGTCGCTGCACGGCGGCACGCAGGCTGAAGGCGACACCTTCGCCAAACACAACACGTACACGGGGCAGTACCTGAAGGGGCCCGCTGATCCCCTCGATGACTTCCTGGTCTACATGTTCGTGGGCGTGATCGTCGGCGGCTTCGTCAGCGGCCTGTTCGCGCGGCGCCTGCGCTTCGAGGTGGTGCACGGTCCGCACTCCTGGGTCGCCAGGCGGCTGGCCTTCGCAGCGGCGGGCGGCTTCATCTCGGCGATCGGCGCTCGACTCGCGCGCGGCTGCACCTCGGGCCAGGCGCTCACCGGCGGCGCCAGCCTCGCGCTGGGCAGCTGGGTGTTCATGCTCGCCGTCTTCACCGGTGGCTACGCCATCGCCTATTTCGTTCGGAAGGAGTGGATCTGACATGGAACCCATCGCACCGATTTCGAAGATCGCGGAGTGGGGCCCCAGCGGGTTGATCGCCGCCGCCGGAGTGTTGGGCGGCGGCTTTGGCTTCGTGCTGGAGCGCGCGGGCTTCGGCAACGCGAAGACGCTGGCGGGCCAGTGGTACGGCTCCAACTTCGCGGTGCTGCGGGTGATGTTCACCGCCATCCTGGTGGCGATGATCGGCCTGTTCGGGCTCACGTTCCTCGGGGTGGTCGACTTCTCGCAGGTGTACGTCAACGAGACGTTCATCTGGCCGCAGCTGGTGGGCGGGCTCATCTTCGGGGTCGGCTTCGCGGTGGGTCAGTACTGCCCGGGGACGGCGATCGTGGCGTGCGCCACGGGCAAGCTCGACGCGATGGTGTTCATGGGCGGGTTCTTCGGCGGGCTGGTGGCGTTCTTCTTCGCCTACGACGGGCTCGAGAAGTTCTACCTCAGCGGCGACATGGGCCGGGTACTGGTGTCCGACTGGCTGGGAGTGCCCGCGGGCGTGGTGGTGTTCCTGGTGGTGGTGATCGCGCTGGGCGCCTTCGCGCTGACCCACGTGATCGATCGGCACATGGCCGCGAAGCGGGTGGCGTCATGAGGAAGCGCTTCGGCAAGAACGCGGTCAGGTTCGCGGTGGTGTTCCTGGTGCTGGGCGGCGTGGTCGCGGGGTTGTCGTTTCGCGGCGAGCCCAGGCGAAAGCTGCGATTCGGCGTCTCGCAACAGTCGCGCACCGTGACACCCAACGAGTTGGCGTCGTGGATCATCGAGGGCCGGCGGGATTTTGCGGTGATCGACCTGCGAAGCCAGGACGACTTCAAGAAGAGTCACGTGCGCGACGCGGTCAACTGCGGCACGTGCCACGACAGCGCGGAAGAAGGCCGGAAGGCCACGCAGGAAGCCTTCATCGACCTCAGCAAGAAGCTGGTGCTCTACACGGACACCGGTGAAGAGACGGTCGATCTGCCGAAGTCGCTCGCGAAGAACCCCCGGCTGTTCACGCTCACCGGCGGGTACGCGGCCTGGCAGCGCGACGTGCTGGGGCCTGTGACCTTCGGAGGCGAAGCCAGCGTGGAGCAGCTGCACCTCAAGCAGCGCCAGGAAGCGGTGCGCGCGTTCTTCTCAGGTGAACGGCCCAGCGCCTCGAAGCCCGCGGTGCTCCCGCTCGATCCCATCAAGCGCAAGTCGGAACACCAGCCCGCGGGCCCCCGCGAAGGCTGCTGAATCACCCAGAGAGTGGCTCTCCGATCACGACGCGCGGGTCGGCTACCCGATGCCGATCTGAGCAAGCGACTCCAGCTCAGACAAGCACCGCTCCAGACCTTCGAGCGTATCGGCCAGCTCATCGGGAATTCGCCCATCGAGCGCAGGCTGAGGACTGCGCGCCCACTCGCGGGCTTTCGCTTCATCACCGAACACGCGGGTGCCGACGTGCACGAGCTTCGCGCGCCGCAATCGCAACACCGGCACCGCGCAGTTCATCAGCTTTGACTCAGGCGACCTGTTCGTCGGAGCACTGGGCCGCTTCTGCGGCAGCCAGCGCGACCGCGGGGTTAAACAGCGCGGGGCGATCGTGGTGCATCTTGTGAGAATAGATGCCCGCGAACAGCTTGTTGCCCAGGCGGTAATACGGCCCCGTGAGGTTCGTCGGCCGCATGTCATCGAGCGCCTTCGCCTGCTCGCCGTTGTGGGTCGACCAGTTGAAGTGAATGACGAACAGACCCGCCAGCAGGTTGCAGGGCACGAACACCAGGAGGAAGAACGCGGGGCCCAGCAGCCAGAACCACGA
>JAYVNA010000455.1:0-13854 GCA_043758715.1 Archangium sp. | reverse complement strand
CGGCCAACGCGCAACGCTTCGGCGGCATCGACTCGAACATCGCGAGCACTTCCTGCTCGGACACGTCGATGGCCTGCACCGGGTTCTCGAACAGCATGATCTCGTGCAGCACGCCGTTCGACAGCGGCCCGGCGCCCACGATGTTGCGGGTGATGCACAGGCCTTCTGCGCGAATCGAGCCGCCGTTCACCACGCCGAAGTCGGCCGGCTTGTCGCTCTCCGAGAAGACCCAGACGAAGCCGTCGGAGGCCTGCTGGCCGATGGCGTTGTTGCCGTGACGGGCGTTGGCGCGGTCGAGGAAGAGCTCGGTGCCCCTCGCCACGAAGGCAACCCGCTCGGTGGGGTTCTCCACCAGCGGCTGGCACTGATCGTTGTAGGCCACGCAGCCTGAAGCGAACGCGAGCGCGGCGAGGAGAATCACGTGGCGCATGGTCAGAACCCCACCTTGGCGATCGCGAAGGCCTGCCAGGTCTCGCGGGGCACGCCGGCGGTGACGCGGTCAGGCCGGGTGGCGTCGTCGGCGTACTCGAAGTTGAAGACGTTCTGCCCGAGCAACAACACCTCGAGGTGATCGAACAACACCTCGGTGCGCAGCTGGGCGGTGACGGTGGCGTTGCCGGGCAGCGTGTAGCGGCGAATGAGCTCGAGCACCGAGCGGCTGTCGTTGCGCCGTTCCGAAGCGAAGCGGCCCACCAGGTCGACGTTCAGCCACTTGCCCAGCGGCAGGCTCACGCCCCCGTTCATGCGAATCTGCGGCACGTCGGTCAGAATGCGGCTCTGCGTAGGCGCGGTGAGATCTTCGGCGCGCACCCAGCTCGCGTTGACCCACACCGCCAGGCGCTGCGTGAGCTCGAAGCGCGCTTCGCCTTCGACGCCCACGGCCTGCACGCCCAAAAGCCGGTTCACGTAGGGCACCAGGTTTCCCGAGGTGTCGACCTGCACGATCGCGTTGGTGATGCGCTCGAAGAAGCCGTTCACCTTGAGCCGCAGCTTCCCCTCGCCGATGCCCTGCAGGTACTCAGCGCCGCCTTCGACCGAGTCGATGTAGGCGCCCTCGAGCTGCGGGTTACCGATGAAGCGGCCCTGGTTGAAGTCGTTGTTGGGCACCGCTTCGGCGTATTCCTGCGGCGTGGGGGCGCGGAACGAACGGCCGTAGTGGCCCCGCAGCACCAGCGATCGCACCGGCGTCACCGTGAGGCCCAGCCGCGGGCCGAACGACGGCACCATCGTCGCCCCGAGCCACTGCCCGAAGGCGTCGCCGTGAGGCAGTTGGGTGAGATCGAAGCGCACCCCCGCCTGAACGCTCACCACTTCGACCGGAGTCCAGGTGTCGTAGACGAACACGCCCAGGCTCAATCGGTCGGCGGCGGGGCCCCGGCCACCCTTCCCGTCTTCGGTCGGCAACCGCAGGCCGTCGGGCCGGGTGGGTGGGCCGACGTTCATGTTGGTGATGGGGGCGGAGTTCGAGAGCACCTCGGCGCTGGTGAGCGACTGCTGTTCCACTGAAAGCCCCACGACGAGCCGATTCTTCTGGGGCAACACGAAGTCGCCCTTCGCGATCAGCCCCAGGCCGCGGGTGCCGTATGAGACCTGCTCGAGCACCCCGTCGGGAAAGAGCGTGGAAGCGTCGCTGGCGCGCACTTGCCAGCCATCGGGCGCGAGCTGCCAGAGCCGCCGGGTCGCTTGTTGATCGAACCAGCCACGCACCGAGATCGAGCCGCCGTCCGCCAGTGACTTCTTCCACCCGAGCTGGGCGCCGATGCTCATCCAGTTGAGGTTCGAGTCAGGCCCCACCACGTCGAACAAGCCGATCAGCGCCGCCCGGTTCTCGAGCATGAAGCGCGCGGAGGCGTCGAAGGTCCCGATGGAGTCGGTGGCAATCGAGGCGCCCAGGCCCGCGTTGATCAAGAAGCGCTTGTCGTTGGTGACCTTGAGCCGGTTGACGTTGGTGTCGAGGCCGTCGTGGAGCACGAAGCGCCGCACGCCGTATTGGCTGACCACGTCGGCGTCACCGAAGATCGTGAGCGCGCCGAAAGTGCCGGCCGCGTTCAGGTGCGCGTCGAACATCTCCCAGGTGCCCGCGGTGCCTGAAGCACGGAAGCCCGGGTCGCGGCGGGTGACGAGGTTGATGACGCCGGTGACGTTGCCCAGCCCCACCTCGGCGGTCGCAGGGCCGCGGTAGATCTCGATGCGATCGAGGTTCTCGATCGGCAGGTACGCGAGGGCCTTGCCGTCGTAGAAGTTGTTGAGGCGTTGGCCGTTGAGCGTGAACAGCAGGTCGGCGTCGCTGCGCAGCCCGCGCACCGCCACCCGGTAGAAGCCCTGCACGTCGCGGCTGATGGTCAACCCGGGCACCAGGTCGAGCGCTTCGTGCACGTAGCGAACGCCGAGCTGCTTGAGCTGCAGCGCGGTGAGGACCGTCGGCATCTGCGGCACCACGCGGGCGCTCTCGTCGATGCGCTGGGCGACGCCGGCGGTGGCCTCGGCGCCGTAGAGGGCGAGCTCTTCCTCGAGCTCACTCTGGCGGCGGGTCGGCGGCGGGGACTCGGGCTCGCTCTTCTTCGGTGGTTTCTCCACCCGGGGCTCGGCCTTCGCCACCACCCCCGGGGGTTCCTTCTTTTCCGGCTCGTGCTTCTCGGGCTTCTCCGGCTTGTCAGTGGTGTCGACCCACTCCTTCTTCGCGGGCGGCTCTTTCGGTTCCGCGGGCGGAGGCGGCTCTTCCTTGCACTTCTTGCCCTTCTTGCACTTCGGCTTCACCGGGGGCGCGATGACCACCGGCTCGGGCACGCTGCTGTCCCCCAGGACGATCACGCGAATGGGCTGATTGGCGCTGGCGAAGATCGCGGTGCGATCGCCGTCGGCGTTGACTCCCTCGAAGTAGTACTCGATGCCCGGAGGCACCATGCGCGAGGCAGGCAAGGTGCCGCGGTAGAGATCGCCGTATTGGAGCTCGAGGGTGAAGTCTTCGTACGGCTCCCCGGCGCCACGCACCCGGGCGATCACCTTCGCGAACGAGGCTCCCGCGAGCGTGCCTTCGAGCACCAACGGCTTGCTCACCGGCGCTTCGGACGGCGCCTCGTGAATGAAGTTGGCGCGAGGCTCGGCGGCGGCGGTCGCTGACAGCACCGCGATACTGAGGCCGAGACACAAAAAGGCGCGCACCGAGCCCGAATGCTCGACGGTGCCCCCCTGCAACGCAAGGGTGGAATCAGCCCCGAGCGACCCGGAAAGTTGCCGTTGCCCAGCCCCCGTGGGACCGTCGCTTCGTCCATGCGCTCGTCGTTGTCCCTGCAGCGTTCGCTCTTCCAGCACCAGGCACGGCAGATCGCGCAGCAGGTGCAGGGGGGCTCGCCTCACTTCCGCGCCTACCAACGCCGGTACGAGGCCGCGACGCGCCGGTTTCGCCGCCCGATCGAGCTGGCCGAAGTCGACGCGCGCATCGCGAAGGCCGACCTCGTCTACGTCGGCGACTACCACACGCTGCGCATGGCTCAGCAGGCGTTCCTCGCCCTGATCAAGAGCGCGCTGAGGGGTGATCGCCGGGTGGTGGTGGCGCTCGAGTTCGTCGAGACGAAGCACCAGGCCACGCTCGATGCGTTCCTCGCCGGCAAACTCGCCGAGAAGACGTTCCTCGCGCGCATTGGTCATCCCTATCGCGGGCCCTTCGACATCTGGCCGGGGTTCGCGCCGATTCTCGAGCTCGCCCGCCGCAAGAAGCTCGAGGTGCTCGCCATCGACAAACGCGCTTCGGGCCCCCGCTCGCTGGAGCTGCGTGACGAGGCGGCAGCCAAAGTGCTCGCGCGGGCGACCAAGACCGCCGATCGACCGCTGGTCCTCGCGCTCGTCGGGCAGTTCCACGTCACGCCCGGTCACCTGCCCCGCCGCGTCGAGGAATTGCTCGGCTCGACTGAACGAGAGTCGCTGGTCGTCTATCAGAACGCGGAAGGCGTCTACTGGTCGCTGGCCCGCGCCGGCCGGGTCGAGAGCACGCGCGCGGTGGAGATCTCCGAGCGCGAGCTGTGCCTCGTGAACACTTCGCCCGTGGTCTGCCAACGCAGCTTCCTCGACTATGTGGAAGCGGAAGCCGGCGACGCGCCGATCGATGGGTCAGGCATCGCGCTGACTTTTCGCCACCTCGCGAAGGGCATCGGCCGCTTCACCGGACTCAAAGTGGGAGCGGCCGCGAACGAGGTGCTGGTGCTCAGTGCCAGCGACTTCGACGTGCTGGAGCGACTGCAGAAACGCGCCCGGTTTTCCCCCGCTGAGGTGCGGCACCTCGAGCAGCATGTGTTGTCGCTCGAGAGCGCGTGGATTCCGCGGGCCCGCGCGGTGTGGCTGGCCTCGCTTTCGTTGAATCACGTCGCCGAAGAAGCGGCCCACTTCGTTCGTCACCTCTGTGTCGGCGACGCCATGGAGCGGCCTCGATCACGCGCGGACGGCTTCTGGGCGCGGTGTCTGGAAGAGGCGCTCGGCTTTTTCGGCAGCCGGCTGGTGAACCCGAAGCGACGCTGCACCCAGCTCGATGAGTGGACCTGGCACTTCGAGTCGGGCCGGGGTGAGACGAAGCAGATCGCCGCGTTCACGCTCGCCCTGTCTGCTGCGTTGGGTGATGACCTTGCGGCGGCGCAGAAGATGGTGCCGGTCTCGAGCCTGTCGCTGCTCAACGGCGTCAGCCACGCGCTGGGGTATCTGCTCGGAGACGCGCTCTCGCGGGCGTTCGTCGATGGATCGCTCTCGGCCGCCGATGTGCGGGCGCTGTTCCGTGATCCGTTCGACCAACCGGCAGTCATGTTCGCGGCGCTGTGGCGGACGGAACGGTCTGGCCGAGTCGAAGCCGCACAACGGGCGTAGCTTAGAAAAAGAAGCCCCGAGGAACGTGGGGAATCGGATCTCGTACGGTGCCCAGCGCTCGCAGGCCCTCGGCCCAATTACGGATCCTCACGGACCAGGTCCCCTGAGCGTCCTTCTCCCGCATCGAGGCCCTGTGGTTTTGAGCCCGGGGCCAAACCTGCCCCACCGCCTTCCCCAGGGCTGTTCGCTCAAATGACCCGGCGCCCTGCTTTTGGGGGCGAGGGCGCGCAGCGAATTCGTCTATGGTTTCGGCCCCTTGTCCGAAGACGCGCTCCAGCTGAAGCCCATCAAGGGCGACCTTGTCCTCAAGGAAGAGTTCGGGCCCATCGGCCGTGAACTGTCCGAACGTTTTTTTGAACGCATCCGCTTTCCGCAGACCGGCATCGACGAGCTGAGGGACCTCTCGAAGCGGGGCTACGTCGTTCACGTGATGCGCACCACGGCGTGGGTGAACTACCTGTTCCTCCACTGGGCCCTCATCCGCCGTGGGCTCCCGCCGATTCGCGCCGTCGTCAACCTGCGGCGCTGGTTCACCAAGCCCTTCACCAACGCGCGCATGGCCGGCGAACACAGCGAGCGTTTCGACTGGGCTCGCAGCCAGGGCGGTTCCGGGCTCATCTTCATGCGGGAGAGCGGCTTCAACACCGCCCGGGGTCGAGAGAGCCGCGAAGATCCCTTCCCTGCCCTGGTCGAGCTCGCTCGCACGAGCGATCGGCCCATCTTCCTCGTCCCCGAATTGCTCGTCTGGGAGAAGTGGCAGCAGAAGGTCAAGCCGAGCCTCTCCGATCGCATCTTCGGAAGCCCCGAGGCGCCCGGCTTCGTGCACTCGGTCGTCTCCTTCATTCGTAATTACGACAGAGCGCAGCTCCGCGTGGGCACGCCGATCGATCTGCGCGAAGTGATCGCGAACGAAGGCGACAGCAGCACCGCGGTGATCGCCCGCAAGGTGCGCGGCGTGCTGCACCACCACCTCGCCAAAGAGACCCGGGCCGTCTTCGGACCTCCCGCCAAAGAAACCGCGCGCCTCATCGACGAGGCGATGCGCGACAAGGTCTTCCAGCAGGCGGCGCAGGAAGTCGCGACTCAGAAGAACAAGCCGCTGCCCCTCGTGCTCCGAGACGCGAAGAAGAACTTCGACTCGATCGCCGCGAAGCTGAGCCCCAGCTACGTCGGCTTGTTCGCCTCGATCCTTCACCAGATCTTCAACCGCATCTACGACGGCATCGAGGTCGACGAAGCGGGTCTCGACCGCACCATGAAGGCCGCGGCCGACGCGCCGGTGGTGTTCACGCCGAGCCACAAGAGCCACATCGACTACCTCGTGATGTCGTACGTGCTCTTCACCCGCGGCTACAGCGTGCCGTTGATCGCCGCCGGGGCGAACCTCTCGTTCTGGCCGCTGGGCCCTTTCCTGCGCCGCTCGGGCGCCTTCTTCCTGCGCCGCAGCTTCAAGGGCGACGCGCTCTACACCGCCACCTTCAAGGCGTACCTCAAGAAGCTGGTGCACGACGGCCTGCACCACGAGTTCTTTCCCGAAGGCGGCCGTTCGCGCACCGGCAAGTTGCTGCAGCCCAAGCTGGGCTTGTTCACCTGGCTGGTCGACGCGGTGATGGAAGGCGCGCGCAACGATCTGCTCTTCGTGCCCGTGGCCATCGACTACGAAAAAGTCGTCGAGGGCGCCAGCTACCGCAAGGAACTCCAGGGCGGCGAGAAGAAGCCCGAAGACCTGAAGGCGCTGCTCTCCGCGCCCGCGGTGCTCACCGAGAACTACGGCCGCATCTACCTGCGCTTCGATGCGCCCGTCTCGCTGGCCAAGCTGATGGCCGAGCGTGGCGTGACGCGCGAGACGGCCACCGAAGATCAGAAGAAGGCGCTGGTGCGCGCGCTCGGCCACCGGGTGATGTACGGCATCAGCAGCGTCTCCACCGTCACGCCGCACGCGCTGCTCGCTTCAGCCCTGCTCGCCCATCGCCGCCGGGGCATCTCGGTGCGCGAGATCACCGATCGCATCGTGTTGCTGCGCGGCATGGCCACCGACCTGGGCGCCGCGCTCTCGCGGCTGCTGATCGACTCGCCTTCCGATCCGACCGTGCTGGGCTCGATCAGCGACGCGATGCGCATGTTCGCCAGCGCTGGCATGGTGCGCAGCGTCGAGGCCCGCGGTGAACCCATCTTCCAGGTCGAAGACGAGCGCCGCGCTGAGCTCACCTTCTACAAGAACACCCTGATGAACCTGATCGCCGGCCGCACCATCGTGTGCGCGGCGGTGATGGCCACCGACCCGAAGAGCGATCGCACGGTGATCCGCGAACACGCGCTCTTCCTCTCCCGGCTCTTCAAGCTCGAGTTCGTCTACCCGGTGGGGAAGACCTTCGATCACACCTTCGAAGAGACCCTGGAGCACCTCACCAAGCTGGGGCTGCTCTCGCGCGCGGACTCGATGATTCACATCGCGCCCGAGACGCACGCGCGGCCGACGGTGCAGTTCCTGGCCGACCTCTTGCGCGATTCCCTGGAGTCCTACCTGCTGGCCGCTCGCACGGCCGAGGAACTCCCCCCGGGGGGATGTGATCGCAAGGAGTACCTGAAGCGTGCGCTCGAAGCTGGTAGGGCCGACTTCCTCGCGGGTACCATCACCGCGGCCGAAGCCCTGTCGAAGACCAGCCTGGAGAACGCGCTGCAGTTCCTCATCGAGCAACACTTCCTGGCCGAGAAAGACAAAAAGCTCACCGCGGGTAGCGCGAGCGCCTCGGAGCTGGTCCAGCAGATTCGCCGTTTCGTTCCGGAGAACACGTGAACTTCAGCGTCATTCGTCGAGCCCTCCCGGTGATCTTTCTCGCCACCGCAGCCTTCGCGCAGGACTTCGAGCTGGACCTCACCGAGGAGAAGCCCGTCACCCCGCCTGAGTTCCGGCCCACGCTCGGCGTGCTCTCGGTGAAGGCCGCCGACACCGAAGACGTGAGCGCCTCGCGCGCGCGCCAAATCGAAGCCGAGCTGCTCAAGCTCCTGGGCCAGGGCGAGCTGTTTCAGACCGTGGTCGAACCGTCGGCCGTGCGCACTCAACTGGGCGCCGACTTCGCCGCCGCCGAGGCCTGCGTGGACTACTCGTGCTTCGAGAGCGCCGCCAAGAAGCTGAAGGTCAACCGGCTCGTCAGGCTCACGGTGCAGAAGCACAACGTCGGCTCGATGGTCACCATGTACGGCTACGACCCCGGCTTCAACGAGGTGCTCGTCGTCGCCCAGGAAAGCGGTGAGAAGGCCGAGAAGGCGTTCCTCGGCGTGGCCGGCAAGACCCAGGCGCAGAAGGACCGCGAGTTCATGAAGAAGATGGCCGCGTTCCTGGTGCAGGTGCAGAAGTCGCTCTCGACGCCGAACGGGAAGATCGTGGTGGAGAACGATCCTTCCGCGTTGGTGACGCTCGATGGCGCCGAGGCGGGCACGGGTTCAGTCGAGCTGATTGCCCAGCGCGGCACCCGGTCGGTGAAGGTCACGTCGGCCGGCTACAAGCCCTTCGAGCAGACGGTCACGGTCGAGCCGCTCAAGTCGGTGACGGTGAATGTCTCTCTGGTCGCGCTGCCGCTCGAGCCGGTGGTGGTCATCAAGAAGGAAGAGGGACCCAAGGGCGGCATCTTCACCAAGCCGGGCCTCTACCTGGCGGTGCTCGGCGCCGCCGCGGTCGGCATCGGCGTGGCGTTCGGGCAGTCGGCGCAGGGCGTGAAAACCCGCCTCGCTGCCGGTGGTGATCCCGTCGGAGTGACCCGGGTCGACGCCAAGAACGCGCCGACCAGCGCCCTGATGGCGAACATTCTGGTGGGTGCCGGCGCCGCGCTCGTCGCGGGCGGTGTCACCTGGGTGATCCTCACGCCGACGCCGGGCAGCGCACCCGCCGCGCCTGCGCCGAAGACCGGCACCGGTGAGCCGACCGAGACCACCACCCCGGCGCCTTCCGGAGCGATGCTGAACTTCGGCGGCACCTTCTGATCGTTCTCTCCTCTCGCGGGGAAACATGACGGCACTGGTCCTTGCCCTCTGTCTTTCGGCCACCGATGGCGGCGTCTCCGCGCTCGATGGCACCTGGGTGCTCGATGCCGACCGCTCGACCGACCCCGGCCCCGTGCTGGAACGGCTTCACGTCGGCTGGTTCCTGCGAAAGATGGCGCCGACGGTCAAGCCGACCAACGTGATCGTCACCACCCCCGATCGCGCCACCGTCGAGGTGAAGTCGCCCATCGGCAGCAAGCGCAACGTGTTGGTGTTCGACGGCGTCACGCCGACCAACGACGACTTCTTCGGAAACCCGCTCACCTACCTGGTGACGATCGAGGGCGACACCATCGTCGGCCGCGGTCACGTCACGCTGGAAAAAGAGGGCAAGGTCCCGCTCGAGCTGCGCCGCCGCGTCGAAGAAGACGGGGCGATGACCTTGCGGATCATCGTCACGCCGCCGGGCGAAAACCAGATTGAGCTCAAGCGGGTCTTCAAGCGGAAGTGAAGGCCGCGCCCTTCCCTGCGCGCAGCGCAGCGACCCCTTCCGTCCACGCCGCGGTCCAGTCGCGCCCCCGAATCGTGAACCGCTTTCCCTCGAAACAGCCCTGAACGAAGGACGCTTCGATGAGCGTGGCCTGTTGCTCGGCGTTGAGCTGCGCCCAGGAGCGGCCCTGCAACAAACCCATCTCGAGCTCGTAGCCGTCGCCCAGCAACTGCGCGTGCACGGAGTCACCGATATACGCGTGGCCGCCATTCTGGAACTGCCAGACGTGACACAGCTCATGAATGAGAATGTGGTTCTTCAACGGCAGGTAGCCGCGCGGCAGGAACAGCGTGTGTTCGATCACGAACGCGCGGCGGCTGGCGTTGAGCAAGCCCGTGATGCCCTCGCGTAACCGCACCTTCTCGAAATCGAGGCTCGCTCCAAAGAGGGGCTGCGCGAGCTCACGTTCGGCCTGGGTGAGCGTTCGTTCAACGCCGCGGCTCAAGAGCGCCACGCCCTGCACCACCCGGGCTGCGACCTGGCCGAAGGCGCCCTTCCAGCTCATCGGCAGCGGTACTCATAGAGCGGCGGCGGCGTGGCCAGCTTTTCGCTCGAGGTGAAGTACGACATCCCGCTGGCCGAGTACGCCACCGCCTCGCCCTGATCTTCAGTCGCGACAGGCACCGTCACCGGGGCGACGAGGAAGATCTTCTCGAAGTCGGTTTCGCCGGGCGGCAGGCGCAGCTCGACCAGCCGGTTGTACATGCGAAGCAGAATCGCGGTGCCGCAGGGGTTCACGTCGGCCGCGGTAAGCTGTCGATCGGTCTGCGAGGGCACCGTGAGCGTGGCGACCCGCTCGAGCACCGCGATTTTCCCGGAGTCGAACGGCAGCGGAAATCGGTAGATCTCGCTGGGCGCGGTGTCTTCTTTGGTGACCAGGTAGAGCCGCCCCGTGACCGGGTGCATGAAGATCGCTTCCGCGTTGTGGCGCGCGGCCGAGGGGTACTCGTAGGCGAAGCGCTCCCACGGCACGCTGGAGGTGCCCGTCGTCACCTGGGGCTCCGGCACGCGGTAGATGGCGTAGTTGGTGCGAATGCGAAGGTTGTCACCGATGTCGCCCAGGTAGAGACAGGTGCCGTTCGGGCACGGGCCCAACGCGATGTCTTCCCAGTCGCTGGCCGTCGCGCCGTCGAGCGTGAAGGTCTGCAGCAGGCGCGCATCGGCCCCGATCGCGAAGAAGCGCGCGGTGTCTCCGGAATCGTTGTGCGCGTAGAGGACGCCGGGCTGAGAACGGCTGGCCACCAGGCCCGAGAGCTCCGTCAGCGGATCGCCCACGGTGCCGGCGTTGCGGGGGTTGCCCCACTGCACGCACGGGCACGAGGGGCCCGCGTCGACGGCCTCGACCGAAGCGTCGGAGTTGCCGAGCTCAGGCACCAGCGTGGTCGCCAGCCGGGGCGTGCAGGAGAAGGAGAACAGCATCGTGGCGAGAAGAACGTGCTTCACCTGCCCATCGTGCACGAACGCCGGCCTACATCGAAGCGTCGTGCACGATCCGCCATTGGCCATCGAGGCGGCGAAAAACGACGACGGTGAACCCGGTGGCTGCTGGTTTGTCGGGGTACTCGAGCGTCCACTTCGCGGCGACGGAGACGGTGTCGACGCCCGCGCGCACGTCGAGCGGCGTGAGCGTCAGCTTTCCCATCGCCGCGGGGGTCGGGTACTTCTTCTGGTAGCGCGCCAGCACCTCGGCGCGGCCCTTCGTCACTCCGCTGGGCGACACGAACACCGCGTCATCGGCGTAGAGGGAGCAGAACGCGGCGACATCCCCCCGCGACCACGCCTGCGCCTGGCGATCGAGCAACGCGAGCACCTCGTGCCCGCCGTCGGCTGCGCCCAGGGCGATCGTCAAGGCGTACGCGAGCACGTGGCGAGGCCAATCTTCCGCATCTCGGGGAGGAACTTCTCCGGGGGCATGAAGCCCGACACGCGCGGGTTCTCGAGCACCGCGCCCATCGGGTCGATGAAGGCCACCGTGGGCAAGCCCTTCACGCCGAAGCGCTGGTACAGGGTCTCCGTCGCTTCGCTCTCGTCGGTGCCGTCGACCTTCACCGTCACGAAGCGGCGCGACTCGGCGGCCACCTCGGGCGAGACGTAGGTGAGCTTGTCGAGCTCCTTACAGGCGGCGCACCAGTCGGCGAAGAAGTCGATCATCACCGGTTTGCAGTCGGCCTTCGCCTGGGCCAGCACCCGATCGAACTCCGCGGTGGAGAGGTCAGACTTGAACTTGAGCGCCCAGACGAACTCGGTGCCGCCCACCGGCCCACCCGTCTTCGCCGGATCGACCTGGGGAACGACCGCCGGGGCGGCCATGCGCACCACGAAGGCGATGAGCAAAGCGGTGACGCCGATGCTCTTGGGCAACCACTGCTTGCCCTCTTTGAACGAGAGGTGAATCGCGCCGAGCACCACGCCGGCGAAGGCGAGCGCCGCGCCCAGGGTGATGGCGCCGCTGTGGCCCAGCGAGGTGGCGAACGCGACGATCTGCTCGCCGAGGTTCGGCACCACGCGCTCGAGGTAGCCCACCGCCATCGCCAGCAGCGCGATGCCGAAGATGCTCTTGACCCACTCCATCCACACGCCGCTCCTGGGCATGCGCACGGTGAAGACGCCGATCAGGAAGAACGGCACGCCGATGCCCATGGCGTAGATGAAGAGCAGCCCGCCGCCGATCACCGGGTCCTTGGTGAGCGCGACCCAGGTGAGCACGCCGGTCAACACCGGGCCGGTGCAGGGCGCCGCGAGGAAACCGGCCACGCTGCCCATCAGCAACGCACCGATGATGCCGCCGCCGCCGACGCCGTTGAGCTTGGTAGCGACGCTCGAGGGCAGTGCGAGCTCGAAGGCCCCGAACATCGAGGCCGCGAGGGCGAGCATGAAGACCGCCAGCGCCACGTTCACCCAGACGTTGCCGAGCACCGAGCCGAACGCGCGCCCCGAGAGCGCTGCGAAGACGCCCAGCGCACTGAAGACGAGGCCCATGCCCAACACGTAGGAACTGGTGAGCACCAACGCCCGGCCCTTCGATTCGGCCTGCCGCGCGCCGAAGACGCCGACGGTGATCGGAATGAGCGGGTACACGCACGGGGTGAGCGAGGTGAGGAACCCGCCCAGGAAGATCACGCCCGCGGCCACGAAGAGCTGCCCCGAGGCGAGGAGAGACGAAGCGTCGAGTGAGGAAGTCGGGCCCGCCGGAATCAACGACGGGACGAAAACCAACCCGATCGCAGAAAGGGAGGCCAGCGCGAGGACGGTCGAACGCTTCATGTGCTCTCAATATGCAGCGGGTGGGCGGGACGTTTCCCGGAAAAAGCGCGTTTCCCGACCCCGCCGTCCTTCTGGCCAGAACCTCTTGATTTACGGCGGCTTCTTACTGGGGCTTCTTGAGGTCGAGCCCCGCGCTGCGGGCCAGGCCCATCACCCCTTCGACCGCGGCAGCGATGTACCCAAAGGGATTCGCGCCATCGATGGCCGTCACGTGCACCTCACCCATCTTCTGCTGGAAGGCGGCCGCCAGCAGCGGGAGCTGGTTGGCCACGGCGAGCTGAATCACCTCAGGTGAGAGGTTGTTCTCGATCTGCCGCATCTTGGCCGCGCGATCGGTCTCGAGCGACCCGAGCAGCTGCTGCTTGTGCACCTCGAGCTCCACGGTGCGCGCTTCGATCTCGGTCAGCTGCTGCTTGACCTGCGCCACCACCGACTGAGAACGCAGCAGCTCTGCCGACTGCGTCTCTTCCCCGAGGCGCGCCTGGTGGCGGGCCTGCTCGGTCTGCACCTGCAGCTGAACCGCCTCGAGCTCACTGCGAAGTCTTTCCTGCTGCAGCTCCACTTCGGCGTTCAGCTTCTGCAGCGCGTGCCGCTGCTCAGACTGCAGCTTCTCGAAGGCCGCGGCTTCGTCCGCGAGCTGACGGCGCTGACGCACTTCCTGCTCGGCGTTGATCTTCTGCAGCTGGAACTCGCGCTCGGAGGCGATCTGCGCGGCGCGGGTGGCGCGTTCCTGGGCCTGTTTGGATTCTTCCACTTTCGCATCAGAGGCGAGCTTCTCGAGCCGCGCCGACTCGTCAGCCGCCTGCTTCTGCCGGCGAATTTCCGTGGCCGCCGAGACCTTGAGCAACTCGATCTCGCGCTCGGTCGAAGTCTCGTTGCTGCGCACCGCCCGCTCCTTCGAGAGCTCGGCCTCGCGCGCGACCTGTTCCTGGCTCAGGCGGAACCGCGCCTGCATGTTCGAGAACACCTGGCTCGAGAGCACGCGCACGTCCTGGATCTCGATGGTGTCGACCACCACGCCCCAGCCGCGATCGGTGGCGTCTTGCAGCTTGCCTTCGCCACTCACCACCGGCGCAATCTCGCGCACCAGCTCGACCGAGAGCGCGTCTTTGCGGCGGGTCAGGCACTGCTCGACGGTAAGGTTCGCGATCAGCCGGCGGGAAGCGCCCACGCACATCTCTTCCATCATCTCGGCGAGCTTCTCCTGC
>JAYVNA010000454.1:0-4607 GCA_043758715.1 Archangium sp. | reverse complement strand
AGTCGGTGCGCCGCCAGGTGGTGACCGCGTTCTATGGCTACCTCGGTGCGCGCTCGGTGTTGGAGTCGGCCCAGCGCTCGCTGTCCCTCGCGCAGGCGCAGGTCGAGGTGACGTCAGCGCGTACGGCGGCGGGGGTGGCCAACGAGCTCGAGCTGATGCGGGGCAAGGCCGAGGTGGAGCGCAATCAGCAGTTGGTGGCCGACGCCGAAGCCCTGGTGGCCAACGGCGCGCGTTCGCTGGAGACGCTCACCGGGCTGACTCCGGGGGGAGTGCCGCCGCTCCCGGTGGATGCGTTGCAGGCCCTGGCACCCCTGGACAGCTACCTTGGTAAAGGAGTGGAGACCCGGCCCGCGGTGCAGGCCGCGGAGTCCGACGTGAAGACGGCCTCGCGCAACTCCACCGCGGGCTCGTTGGCGCTGGTGCCTTCGGTGAACGCGCAGTTCACCCAGCGCTTCACCAACGCCACCGGGTTTCAGGGGCAGGGCGCGCTCTACAACGCCGGGGTCACCTTCAACTGGCGGCTCGACGTGCCGGCGGTGGCAGGCCTGCGCTCGCTCAAGAGCTCGGAAGAGTCGGCCCTCATCTCGGCCGAACGAGCGCGGCGGCAGGCGGCAGATCAGCTGCACTCGGATTGGCAGCAGACCCGCGCTGCGCTCAAGAAGGTCTCGGCCGCGCGGGCGCAGGTGATCGCCGCCCGCCGCGCCGCCGGGCTCGCGCATGAGCGAAACCTCGCGGGCGTCGCCACCCAACTCGACGTCATTCAATCGGAGCGCGATCTCTTCGCCGCCGAGCTCAGCGACATCCAGGCGAGCGCTGAGCTGGCATCGGCGCGGGCGCTGCTGTCGATTTCTTCGGGCGAGCCGCTCGGGGGGGCCGCTCCATGACTCAGGCACAGCCCATTCGCACCCGGCCGGGTTTTTGGAAACGCTGGCAGACGCTCGGCGTCATCGGCGTGCGCATGATGTTCTTCGATCGGTTGAAGCTGGCGGGCACGCTCTTCGGGGTGGTGTTCGCGGTGGTGCTGGGCAACTTCCAGGTCGGCACCTTCCTCGCGCTGCTCTTCAAGAACCGCATGTTCGTGGAAAACGCGCAGGTGGACATCTGGGTGACCCCTCCGGGCACGCGGCAGTTTCAGGGCGGCACGCCGCTCACCGACGCGCAGCTCAATCGGGTGCGCTCGACGCCGGGCGTGGCGTGGGCCGAGCCGCTGGTACTGCAGACCGTGCAGCTCAAGTTGCCCAATGGCGGCACCGAGCCCGTCTCCCTGGTGGGCGCGCGGGCGCCGCGTTTCGCAGGCGGCCCATGGAACCTGGTGGCCGGAACCCAGGACGCGCTGATGCAGCCGGGCGCGGTCATCTTCGAGGACTCCGAGCGGGAGAAGTTCGGGGGGCTGAACCTCGGCTCGGTGCGTGAACTCGCCGGGCATCATGTTCAGGCGGTGGGCTTCACCTGGGGCCTGCTGCCGTTTGCTCCGGCCTACGCGTTCGCGGAGCAGTCGCTCGCCCGGGAGATCCTCAAGCAGCCCGAGGACAAGCACACCTTCCTGGTGGCGAAGGCCGCCGCGGGGGTCGACCCCACGGAGCTGCGTGCGCGGCTGCAGTCGGAGTTGCCTGACGCGCTGGTGATGACGCGCGAGGAGTATCTCTCGGAGATCCTCCGCTACATCCTCACCGCCACGCAGCTGGGCGTGAGCTTCGGCATGTCGACGTTCATGGGGCTGCTGGTCGGGCTCATCACGGTGGCGCTGTCGATGTTCTCGTCGGTGATCGACAACATGCGGCAGTTCGGCACCGTCAAGGCCATCGGCGCCACCACGGGCGATCTCGCGCGGCTGCTGTTCGTGCAGGCGATGGTCTACGGGGTGGTGGGCAGTCTCATCGGCCTCGGAATGATGGCGGCGATGGTGCAAGGCATTCGCAACGCGCAGCTCACGCCGATTCTCCCCACCGTCAGCATCGGCATCACCTTTGGGCTGATGATCGGGGTGTGCCTGCTCGCTTCGGTGCTGGCGTTGCTGCGGCTGCGAAAACTCGAGCCGGCGATGGTGTTCCGATGAGTGAGTTCGCGGTGGAGTTGAAGGGCCTGACGAAGACCTACGGTCAGGGCGCGCTCGCGTTTCAGGCGCTCAAGGGCATCGACCTCACGGTGAAGCCAGGCGAGTTCATGATGCTGGTGGGGCCCTCAGGCAGCGGCAAGACCACCCTGCTCTCGATTCTGGGCTGCGTGCTCGCGCCGAGCAGTGGCGAGGGCTTTCTCTTCGGTGAGCGGCTGCACGGACGACGCGAGAGCGAGCTGCCAGATCTGCGGCTCTCGTACATCGGCTTCATCTTCCAGGGGAACAACCTGCTGCCCGCGTTGAGCATCGAAGACAACGTGGCGTTCCCGCTCGAGCTGCGCGGCTCTTCGCGCAAGCAGGCCTTGAGTGAAGCGCGCGAGGTGCTCGGCGCGGTGGGGCTGGGCGACAAGCTCAAGCGGCACCCTGACGAGCTGTCGGGCGGGCAACGGCAGCGGGTCGCGGTGGCGCGCGCGGTCGCAGGCCGGCCGCCGCTGATTCTCGCTGACGAGCCCACCGCGGCGCTGGATGCCGAGACCGGTCAGCAGGTCACCGAGTTGCTCAAGAAGTTGTCGACCGAGCGCGGTCACACCGTGGTGGTGGTGACGCACGACAACCGCATCTTCCACTTCGCAGATCGCACCGTGCACATCGAAGACGGTCTGCTGGTTTCGCCGCCGCACTGAGGACTCCAAAATGCTCCACAAGATTCCAGGCAGTGTCCGCGTCATCGCCTTCCTGTTGCTGCTCGGCAGCTGTGGCGCGCAGATCGTTCGCAATGCGACCGCCCAGCCGGTGACGGTGCCGGTGGCGAAAGACGAGAAGAAGGCCGAGCGGGACGCGAAGTCGCGCGTGGGCGGACCCGACGTGCGCGATGCGTTGCCCGCGAGTGGGCCGGGGGTGGTCGGCGGCAACGGCGTGGTGGAGCCCGCGGATCGCGAGACGAAGGTGGCTGCGCAGGTGACGGCGGTGGTCGCCGAAGTGCTCGTGCAGGAAGGGCAGCGGGTGAAGAAGGGTGACGTACTGCTGCAGCTGGAGAACGGCGTCGAGCAGGCGGCTTTGCGCGCGGCGGAAGCCGATCTCGCGGCCGAACGCGCCAACTTCAGCCGGGTCGCCCGGGGCGTGCGCGTCGAAGATAGAGATGCGGTCGAGGCCGAAGCGCAGGCGTCCCGTTCTCGCGCCGAGTTGTCCGCCGGCATTCTGGCGCGCACCGAGCAACTGGCGAAGACCGGCGCGGCCACGGCTGATGAACTCGAGCGCGCCCGGCGGCAGGCGGCGACGGATCAGGCCACTTCCCGAGGTAACGAAGCGCGGCTGCGCGCGGCCCAGGCAGGAAGTCGAAGTGAAGAGGTGTCGTTTCAGAAGGCGAGGGTGCTCGCCGCGGAATCGAAGGTGGCGCAGGCCCAGGCGCAGCTCGACCGGCTCGCGGTGCGCGCTCCCCTCGATGGCGAAGTGCTGCAGGTGAAGGTGCGTCGGGGCGAGCTGTACAGCTTTCAGGGCTCGGAGCCGCTGGTGGTGATGGGCGATACCTCGAAGCTGCGCGTGCGCATGGACGTCGATGAACGGGACATCGCGCGGGTGACGGTGGGCGCCAAGGCGTACGTGACGGCCGATGCGTTCGGGGCCGAGAAGTTCAGCGGCAAGGTGGTCGAGGTCGGGCGGCGGTTCGGCCGGAAGAACATCCGCACGGATGACCCGATTGAGAAGAACGACACCAAGGTGCTCGAGACGGTGATCGAGCTGGAGACCAACTCGCGGTTGGTGCCAGGGCAACGCGTGAGCAGCTTCGTCACCGCGACCTGACCCGTTTCTCGCTACGATGCCTCCCGTGACGCGCCACGAATTCAAACGCTCTCGCGTTCATCGAGCGCGCTCGGGTCATTCCGTGTCAGCACGTTCCCAGCGGGTGGAACATCGACGTGGTCCTCGGAGGCCCCGGTCTCGAAGAGATGATCGCGACACAAGCCGTCGTGAAGAAGCTTGGCGGCGTGTCGGTGCCCCTATTGCGTCTCGAGCACCTGATTGTTCTCAAGGTGCTCGCCGGGCGCCCTCAAGACCTCGCAGACGTCACCGCGTTGCTCGCACTCCCAGGCAAGTCGACCGACGAAGCCGAAATTCTGGAGCTCCTGGGGGCGCTTCAGTCTGAGCTCGCTGAGGACGATTTGACGGGCCGCTTCGAGACGCTCCTTCGCCGAAGATGACGCCCGATCAGCTGCTCGATCAGTCCTTCACGGTCGTGCAGCGGCTCGGGCTGCCGCTGGCGATCGCCGCTTGGCTCGCAGTCTTCGGCGGCGCCATCGTGCTCGGGCTCATTCTGCGCACCGTCGACACGCGCGGAACCTGGCCCCTCGCGCTCGCGATCGGCGCACTCGGCCTGTCCGCGCACCTGCTCGACTACTTCGTCACCTTGCGCATCACGCCCGACCTCTCGCTCGAGGCGAACCCACTCTGGCGGGTGATCATCGATCGGTTCGGCCTGGGCTTCGCGCGCGTCTACGGGCTGACCGGGAAGGTCCTGCTCTCGGTGCTCAGCACCCAGCTCTTCGCCTGGCAC
>JAYVNA010000453.1:0-4610 GCA_043758715.1 Archangium sp. | reverse complement strand
AGTTTTTCTTCGCCTGCTGCAGCACTGCGTCGCGTTGTCTTCGACGATGCGACAGGGAGCAAGAAGCGACAAACCGCGTCCACACTGACTGGGGACATCGCCCGAGTACGCGGCAACCCGATGGGCTGCCCCACTGTCGCGGGGCCGCGGTCAGCTCGATAGTTACTGAGGCGACGAGAGGGGCGATCGCGCTCGGAGGACGCGGGGTGAAGAACCAGACGCTCAGCAGCCCCGCTGTCGCGATGACCACCCCTGCCAGAAGCCCTCGTGTGCGTCCGGCCATCGACACTTCATAGGCGAACTCGATCGACCTGCCTCACCTCTGAAGCGCGGCGGCGAACGCGGTCGGCTGCGCCTCGAGCGCGGCCCAGTCACAACACGCGCCGATGCGCGAAAGCACGGCGTAGAGCCCGAACCGCAGTCGCAGCACGAACAGAATGTGCGCGGGCAGCCCGAGCTTCATCATCGAGAGCTTGTCCTTCATCATCTGCTTGGTCTCGAACGCGGCATCCGCGGCCGCTTCGCTCGCAGGCGCCTGGCGCTGCAGCACCGCGAGCAACGAGCGCGTCTCAGGGGGAAGCGAGGGGTCGATGAAGCTCAAGATCTGCCCCATCTTCATGCCCATGCCCTTGAGCTCGCCCAGCCGCCGGGTGAGCTTGCTGAGCGCCTCGAGGTCGACCTCACCCTCGCGGCTGCCGAGCATCGTGCGCGCCAATCCCACGGCCGATCGGCCGGTATTGAACAGGCGGCCCAGCCGGGAAGTGGAGACCGCGTGTTCGCCTTCCATCAGATCTTTTTTTGCCATGGCGTCGTCCGACATGAATTGATAGTCACTATCACATGATTCCGCAAGCCAACCCGGTCGATGGCCGCGTGCAGCGCCGGCTCGAGTCCATGCGCCGGGCGCAAGACGCCGCCCTCGATCTCTTCGAGAAGCGGGGCTTCGACGCGGTGACGGTCGAAGACGTCGCGCTCGCGGCCGACCAGGGGGTGGCTTCGCTGTTCAGGAACTTCGGCACCAAAGAAGGCCTGGTGCTGTGGGACGAATACGACCCGTTGCTCTTCGAGTCGGTCGCCAAGCACCTGGCGACGAAGTCACCCCTCGAGGCGTTGAGCGCCGGGGTGCGTGAGGCGCTCGGCTCGGTCTACCAGCACGATCGCAAGCGGGTGCTGCGCCGCGCCGACCTGATGGCCACCACCCCCGCCCTGATGCTGGCCAGCCGCGCCAACCTCCACGCCCTGCGCGAGGGCCTCTCTGCGGTGCTCGCCCCGAAGGTGAAAGATCCGCTCGAGCGCGAGTTGCTGGGCGCGGTGTTCGGCGCCACCCTCGAGGTCGCGGTCGAACACTGGCGCAAAGAGAAGGGCCGGCGTCCGCTCAACACCATTCTGCAACGGGCGTTCACCCAGGTCGGGAAGCTGGGAGCCAGGGCTCGCCGTATCAAGAGGTGAGACAGCCGTTCAGTAAGCCCATGTGTGCCCCCCGGGAAATGCCTCCCCGCAACCTTTCCAGCGGCCGCGGGTTCATTCACCCGGAGGCAACACACAATGGTCCGTTCCCTGGTGATTGCAGCGTTGTTCGTCAGCACGGTGGCTTGCGCACAGAGCTCGAGAAATCGCGTCGAGCGCACCCGCAATCGACAGGAGGCCCGGCAGGACAAGCGCCAGCTCAAAGACGATCGCCGTGACGCCGCTCGCACCCTGGGCCTGCTCTCGGACTACGACGCCGCCGCGGCCGCCAACGACGTACCTCGCCTCGGCGCGCTCGACGTGTCGTTCAACGACCTGCTCAACCAGGAACTCGCCGAAGCGAGCCGCGAGGTCAGCGCCGATCGACGCGAACTGCGAGGCGACACCCGGGTGATCCGGCAGGACGTCGGCCAGAACGCCATCCGCGGTGACGCGCGCGATCGACGGGACGACCGCAGGGACCTCGCCGACGACCGCCGGGACGCCGCGAAGGAACGGGGCTCCGCTGCCCGGCTGCTCGAGATTCAGGCGCAGCTCGCCCCGCTCGCCCTCCGCTTCGACCGGCCTTCGATTGCGCAGAAGCGCTCGCTCTACGGCGAGGTGCTCGGCCTGGCCTTCAGCGAAATTCACCGCGACAAGCAGGAACGCCGAGAGGACCGCCGCGAGCGCCGCGAAGGCCCTCGCTAGAGGATCAGTCTCCTCAATCGCGCCGGGTCCCGTAGACTGCCCGCGATGAGCAGCAACGCAGAACGACTCTGGTACTCCAACGTCATCGAAGCCGTCTTCATCAAAGGCCTCGCCACCCAGCTCACGCCCGAGCTCCGCGCCGGCATCAAGAAGATCGGCATCGACCTCGGCAAGATGCAGCCCGCTTATCCCGTGGCGCAGGTCCACCAGGCCTGCCGCTCGGTGATGCCCGCGCTCTTCCCCGGCAAGACCGAAGGGGAAGCGCTCCATTCCCTCGGGGTGAGCTCGATGCGTGGCTACACCGAGACGCTGCTGGGCCGCGCGTTGATCCAGGTGCTCAAGCTCATCGGCGTGCGCCGCTCACTGCTGCGAATGCACACCAGCATGCGGGCGGGAAACAACTACCTCGATACCTCGGCCGTGGTGGTCAACGACCGTTGCATCGAGCTGCGCTTCAGCGACGTCAGCGAGATGCCCACCTTTTACCAGGGCATCCTCGAGGAAGGCGGGCGCATGGCCCACGCGAAGAACCTACGGGTCACCTCTATCGATGGCACCGTCCCCGGCCAGACGTTCCGCGTCGAGTGGGACGAGTAACCATGCGCTGCGGTCTCGACTTCGGCACCAGCAACAGCGCCGTCGCCCTCTCCACCGGTGAAGTCTTGAAGGTGGACCGCGACGCCCGGCTCTCGCGCTCGGTGCTCTTCTTTCCCGAAGATTCGCCGGAGGTCCTCGCGGGGGGCAGCGCCATCGATCGCTACCTCGAAGACAACGCCGGGCGCTTCATTCAATCGATGAAGACCTGGCTGCCCAGCAGCACGTTCACCCGCACCCAGATTCGCGGACGCACGCTGCTGCTCGAGGACCTGATCGCCCTCTTCATTCGCAGCCTGCGCACCCGGGCCAGCGAAGCGCTCGGCCACGAGCTGGACGAAGTGGTGATGGGCCGCCCCGCGCGGTTCTCCACCGACCCCCAGGCCGATGCGTTCGCCGAAGGGCGGCTGCGCAAGGCCGCCGAGCTCGCGGGCTTCACCCAGGTGTCGTTCGTGATCGAACCCATCGCGGCCGCGCTCACCTACGAAGCGACCTTGAAACATGACGAGCTGGTGCTGGTGGCCGACTTCGGCGCCGGCACTTCAGACCTCACCCTGATGTGGCTGGGGCCCAATCGCCGGGTGAAGGGCAATCGCCGCGCTGACGTGGTGGCGAGCTCGGGCGTGTACGTGGGCGGTGATCGGTTCGACGCGGCGATCATGAAGCACAAGCTGCTGCAGTACTTCGGTCAGGGCTCGACCTACGAGATCGGCTTCAAGCGCATGCCGATTCCCACCTACGTGCTCAGCCGGCTGCTCTCGTGGAACGAGATGTCGCTCATTCGCGAGAAGTCGACGCGCGAGCTGATCGACCAGATGCTCAAGACCAGCGACTCGATTCCCGCCATCGAGGCCCTGCACGATCTCGTGATGTACAACCTCGGCTACCGCCTCTTCCGCGCTATCGAGCAGGCGAAGATCGAGCTGTCGACCAAGCAGAAGGCCGTGGTGCGCTTCGACGACGAGCGCGTGCAGATCGAAGAGCCCGTCACCCGCAAGGAGTTCGAGCGCTTCTGTCAGCCGTTGATCGACGAGCTCGAGGTGTGCACCGACGAGCTGCTCGCGCGCGCCCCGAGCTCGCTGAAGATCGACTCGGTCTTCCTCACCGGAGGCAGCTCGCAGATTCCCTGCGTGCGCGACTTGTTCGCCCGCAAGTTCGGGGAAGAGCGCCTCCGCACCGCTGACGCCTTCACCAGCGTGGCCGAGGGGCTGGGCCGCGCGGCCGATGCGGCCTTCCAGCTCACCCCCGAGCCATGAGCTGTCCTGGTAACTCCCCTGCTCCGGGGGTGGTTTCGGCCTCGCGCCTGCGTATGAGGTGACTGGAGAACCCCATGAAGCTCTCCGAGCGCATCTGGAAATTCTGGGCCGCGCGCAGCCTCATGATCGGGGTCGCTTCCACCACGCTCGACCTCACCATCGGCGCGCTCGTGCTCTGGCTCGGAGGCGGCACCCGCTGGGCCGCGATGTCGGGCACCACCATGGGCTCGACCTTCACCTACTTCGCCAGTCGCCACTTCGCCTTCAAGGACCACCGCGAGCCGGTGGCGAAGTCGGGCCTCAAGTTCTTCCTGGTGCAGGCGGTGTTGGGCATCGCGCACGGCCAGGTCACCGTGTGGCTGCGCGACGGCCTGGGAGTTCCGTACATGATCTCGAAGATGATCGCCGACCTGCTGGTCGTCACCGGCCCGCAGATGCTGCTGATGCGGCACTTCGTCTTTCCGGTCTCGAAGGTCAGCTCTTCCCCAGCACCCGCCGCAGCGATGCGTACTGACGACTGAGCGCCGAGGGGTTCGCGTTGGTCGACAGCACGCGACTGTGCGGGCCCAGCTCGATGGCGCGATCGGCCCGCCACTTCACGTGCAC
>JAYVNA010000452.1:0-4610 GCA_043758715.1 Archangium sp. | reverse complement strand
GCTCCGGGCCTGTACGAGCCTGACTGGGTGGTGCGGCGCGTGCGAAGGCTCGAGGGCCACTCGAACAAGCAGATGCCGAACTGGACCATCGCGCGGCTTCCGGACAGCGACCTGCGGGACATCGTCACCTACCTGACGAGCCCCGCTTCGGCGGCGCCGGTGTTCAACCGCAAGCCTTGAGCTGCCTCAGCTTCGACTGATCAAAGCAAAGGTGCCACCGAGCGGATCATCGACGGTGGCCACCCAGTCACCGGTGGGCACGAGCTGCGGCTTGCCGTGCAGCTTTCCGCCCTTCTCGCTCACCCGGCTCGCCGCCGCGTTGATGTCGTCGACCTTGAAGTAATAGAGCCAGTGCGTGGGCCGGGGCTCGACGCTCTTCATGATGCCGCCGTTGGGTAGCGCGCCGGTGGAGAACACCCGGTACTCGAGGTTGTCGCCCAGCGGAGTGACGCGCTCGCGAGTAGAACTCGACGGCCTTGCGAGCGTCGGTGGTCACGAACCGCGATTTCGATAACGACGTGACAACTGGCGTCAGGTAATTCAGCCGGGCGGTTCCGACAATTCAGGCAGTCGCGCTCCTTGGTCGGGCCTTGAAGAAAACGGTCGGCTCGGATTGAGGCCGTTGTCCGACGCGTGCGGGCCCTCGACCTCGAGCAAGGACGCACAGGTAGCGTGGTCGCTTTGTCAGCGGCTGACCGGCGGCGCGCCCTCAATTGCGAGTAATGCATCATGACCGCGCGGTAATGATGCATTACCCGCGAGGAGACGACCCGCCCAGCGCGTTCGTGGATCCGTAGATCGAGCGCGACGGTCACCCGTTGAAGGCGGGTGCGCTCCTTCCTGCTGCTCGTTCTCTTCGCCAGTTCCGCCTTCGCAGGCCCCCGCGTACTCCTCTTGTGGGACGTGAAGAACGCCCAGACCGAAGCCCTCGCAAAGTCGCTGCGCACCAGTGGCAACGAGGTCGTCTACAGCAAGACCAACGGCCCCGGCTTTACCGGTGACAACCCGTCACTCGCCGGCTTCGACGTGGTGGTGCACCTCAACGGCACGACCTACGCTTCCGACATGCCGGAGAGCGGACAGCGCGCCCTGGTGAAGTTCGTGCAGAGCGGCGGTGGCTACGTGCATCACGAATGGAACGCGTACCAGCTGTCGGTGGGGCAGCTGCAGTTGCTGCGGCCGATCATCTTGTTCGACCGCACCTCGGGCTACGGCCCCGGGAAGGTCACCGTCACCAAGATCGCCTCTGACAAGCAGCACCCGGTCATCTGGGAGATTCCGGCGAGCTTCACCATGGAGGGCGCGAGCAACATCGGGAAGGCCCATGTGTTCGAGACCTTTCCTTCCGTGGTGCTGGCGAAGGATCAATCAGGCAACGACGCCATCGCGATTCGAGAACTCGAGCTGGGCCGGGTGGTGGGCTTTCACCACGCAGGCAACTGGAACGGCATGACGTTGCTCGACAGCGGCGAGGCGCGCCGGCTGTTCGTCGATGGCGTCCACTGGGCCTGGGGCTGCGATCCCAACATGAAAGACCCGGCGCGCGAGAAGAACTGCGCCGGCATCGCGGCGCTTCGGCAACGCGCGAAGAACTGACTCGTTTACTTCGTGACCGAAGGCACCACCGGATAGATGCTGAGCCACGCGCCATCAGGGGCGTCTTCCGAGACGACGTAGACCTCGGCCTTGCCGCTCTTCACCAGCCACATGCGCGTGGGGTTCTTGAGGGTCACCTGAGCGGGCCCCTTCGCGACGTCCTTCACTACGGCGCCGCCCTTGGCGCACTGGCCCGCGAGCACCGGCAGAAAGCCCGCGAGGTCGGCGCCGATCTTCACGCTGCTGCTCATTCCCTTGAGCGCGACGCCGACTTCACCGGCCACCTCGAGCAACTGCCTGGCCTCGGCGTCGTTGTCAGGCGTGACGTCGGTGAGCCGCACCTTGCCGTTGGAGAACGCCAGCGCGCTCACCCGAGTCGCCCGCAGGAGCTCCTCGCGGACTTCTTTGCTGGCCGCCAGCGGCGTGCTGATGCCGAGGAGCACGGTGTCGTTCTTCGCCGGCTTGAAGCCCGCGTTCGACGTCATCGACGCCGCGCACCAGGCCCGCAGCGGATCCTTCGAGGCCGGCTTGCAATCGAGCGCCTTCGAGACGCGCTCGAGCACATCGGTCGGCATGCCTCCGCGCCAGGGCTTGAAGCCCTTCGCCACCAGCGCGTCAGCGGCCGGCTGCAGCGCGGGGCCCGAGACCACCACCTGCAGCGCGCCCTTCAACAACAGCTCGTCCGGATCTTCCGCGGTGGGCGCGGTGCCACCCCACAGCTGCGGCCCAGTGAGGTTGGCCGCTTCGTCGGCGAGGGCCGGAGTGGCGAACTCCGAGATGAACAGCGTCACGGCTTTTCCGCCGCAGTCGAGCTGCTGCTTGAGCTTCGACTTCGGCACCGTCATCCCCGTTTCGAAGGAAACGCCGGCGTGCAGCGAGCCGCTCTCTTGCTTCGAGGCCTTGCAGCCGGGGACATCGAGTGGGGCCACGGCGAGAAGGGACAACGCGGCGATCGAGAGCATGGCGCTGTGTACTCCGCGCCGCAACTCAGCGCTGCTCTCGCCGTTCTTGCTTGAACACCTTGAACAAGAGCCACAACGAAGGCCCGAGCACCGGAAGGCCCGCGACGAGCGCCCAGACGATCGCCGTGCGCGCGGACGCGTTTCCGGCCGCGGCCTCGAGCGTCAGCGCAGGCACCACCACGAAGGGATACTGGCTCGACAGCCACCCGCCGAGCACCAGCGCCACCTGGGCGGCCGCGGTGAAGCGCGCGAGTCCGTAGTTGCGCTGGCGCAAGAACCACAACGTGCTCATCGCCACGAAGGCGGTCATCACGTGCATCAACATCGCCAGCGGGTGGCCGGTCAGACCTTCCCACAAGAGCGGCGCGGCGTTGCGCGAGAGCAGGAGGGCAAGAAACGCGAGGACCCCGACCACCACACCGCTGCCAAGGGCGCGGACCTGGAAGTCGCCCGCGAGCTCCGGGTCGGTGCGGGTTTCGAACGCGAGGAACACCGCCGCCAGGAACGCGCACTGCGCCACCGCGAACAAGCCGAGGATGATCGCGAAGGGCGTGGTCCACGGCGTGAAGTAGCTCTCTTGAATGGTGCCGCTCGCGATCGCCGCCACGCTCATGCCGAGGAACAAGGGCGACACCAGGCTCGCCCAACCGAACACCCGGGCCCAGCCGCGTTGATGAAAGACGAACGAGGAGCCGCGGAACACCACGCCGATGAGAAAGAGCGTGAGCGGCACATGCAGCTGCGTGGTGATCAATTGAAACGCGCGGGGAAAGCCCGCGAACAACACCACCACCGCGAGAATGAGCCAGACGTGGTTCGCTTCCCAGATGGGGCCGAGCGCGCGGGAAATCGCCTCGCGCTGTTGGTCTTTGCGCGGGCCGCTCGCGAGCAGGTCCCAGGTGCCTCCGCCGAAGTCCGCTCCGCCGAAGATGAAATACAGGATGAGCGCGAGGCCCAACGCGATCGCCAGCAGGTGTTCGGTGCCGAAGGTCGTCATGGCGCGGGCAGTTCTTCATGAGGCGGAGCGCTCGCGAGGATCTGCCGGCGCAGCAGCACCACCACCATCACCGCCAACAACGCATAGACGATCGTGAACACCCAGAACGGCGCATACAGGTGCGGGAACGGCGTCACCCCTTCACCGGTGCGCAGGTAGCCGCGAACGATCCACGGCTGGCGGCCGAGCTCGGTCACGTGCCAGCCCGCTTCCATCGCGATGAAGCCCAGCGGCGAAGAGGCGACCAACGCGGTGAGGAAGGGTCTCGAGAGCAACCACCTCCGGCGCACCAGCGCGAGAATGACCGCGAGCAGCGCGACCCCACCAAGCGCGGTGCCACAGGCGACCATCACCTGAAACGAGAGGTGGGTGGCGAGCACCGGGGGCCATTGGTCACGCGGAAAGTCAGTGAGCCCCTTCACTTCGGCGTTGGGGTCTCCGAACGCGAGCCACGAGAGCCCGCTGGGCAGCTCGAGTGCGTACGGCATCGTCGCCGTCGCGTCGTCGGGCAGCCCCCCGAGGTGCAACGGCACGTGCCGGCCGGTCTGGTAGTGACCTTCAGCCGCGGCCAACTTGATGGGCTGCTCGACGGCGATCTCCTTGGCGGAGCGATCTCCCGAGAGCGGCTGCAAGAGCCCACTGACCACCGCCACCGGCAGCGCGATTCGCAGCGCCTTCTGGTGCAGCGAGCTGTTCTTGTTGCGCAGCAGCATCAGCGCGTGAATTCCCGCCATCGCGAAGGCGACCGCGACGTAGCAGGACAGCAGCACGTGAATGACCTGCTGCGCCCAGGGGCCACCGAACATCGCGGCGATGGGATCGACGTTGGTCACCTTGCCGTCGACCCAGTCGAACCCGCGCGGTGAGTTCATGAACGAGTTCACCAGGGTGACGAAGAAGGCCGAGGCGGCGCCGCTGACGGCCACCACCACGCCCGAGAGCAGGTGCACCCGCGGCGAGACGCGATCGCGGCCGTAGAGAAAGATGCCGAGGAAGATGGCCTCGGTGAAGAAGGCATAGCCCTCGAGCGAGAACGGCAGGCCGATGACGTCGCC
>JAYVNA010000451.1:0-4627 GCA_043758715.1 Archangium sp. | reverse complement strand
CGACGTCGATGGCCGAAGCCACCTCAGCCGAGTCAGCCAGCACGCGCACCGCGGTCGGGCCCGCTTCCACGAAGCCGCCGGCCACGAAGTAGATCGTGCTGACGCTGCCCTCGCGAACGGTGAGCGGCCCCGGCTGCATCACCGAGAGATACGGAGTGTGGCCAGGGCGTACGCCGAACAGACCATCGGCCCCAGGCGCGATGACTTCGTCGGCCTGCAGCTGCGCAAGCCTTCGTTCGGGTGTGACGATCTCGACGTTGAGCTTCGCCATCGCTTACCCCTGAGCCAGCTTCTTCGCCTTCTCGATGGCCTCGTCGATGTTGCCGACCATGTAGAAGGCCTGCTCGGGCAGACCGTCGTGCTTGCCTTCGGCGATCTCCTTGAAGCCGCGCACGGTGTCGGCGATCGAAACGACCTTGCCGTCGGCGCCGGTGAAGATCTTCGCGACGTTGAACGGCTGGCTGAGGAAGCGCTGAATCTTGCGGGCGCGGGCGACGACCATCTTGTCGTCTTCCGACAGCTCGTCCATGCCGAGGATGGCGATGATGTCCTGCAGTTCCTTGTAGCGCTGCAGGGTCGACTGCACCTTGCGCGCGACCCCGTAGTGCTCATCACCGACCACGAGCGGGTCGAGAATGCGCGAGGTCGAGTCGAGCGGGTCGACGGCCGGGTAGATGCCGATCTCGGTGAGAGCACGGGAAAGAACGATCGTGCCGTCGAGATGGGCGAAGGTGGTGGCGGGCGCGGGGTCCGTCAAGTCGTCGGCGGGCACGTACACGGCCTGCACCGAGGTGATGGAGCCCTTGGTGGTCGAGGTGATGCGCTCCTGGAGCGCGCCCATCTCGGTGGACAGCGTGGGCTGGTAACCGACGGCCGAAGGAATGCGGCCGAGAAGCGCGGACACTTCCGAGCCGGCCTGGGTGAAGCGGAACACGTTGTCGACGAACAGGAGAACGTCGCGGTTCTCTTCGTCACGGAAGTACTCGGCGATCGACAGACCCGAGAGGGCCACGCGGGCGCGGGCGCCGGGCGGCTCGTTCATCTGGCCGAACACCAGCACACACTGCGACTTGCCGGGGATGAGCGTGATGCGACCCTGGGCGTCCTTCTTGATGTGCTTGCCGTCGGGAGTCATCTCGCAGGCGATGACGTTCGCTTCCTGGAACTCGACCCAGAGGTCATTGCCTTCACGGGTGCGCTCGCCGACGCCGGCGAACACCGAGAAGCCGCCCTTTTCGATGGCGGCGTTGCGGATGAGCTCCTGGAGGAGAACGGTCTTGCCGACGCCGGCGCCGCCGAACAGGCCGATCTTGCCGCCGCGGGTGAAGGGGCAGAGGAGGTCGATGACTTTGATGCCCGTCTCGAAGACTTCGATCTTCTTGCTCTGCTCCGTGAACGACGGGACCGAGCGGTGAATCGGGTAGTACTTGGTGGCGGCGACCGGGCCGAGCTCGTCCACCGGCTGGCCGGTGACGTTCAGAATGCGGCCGAGGGTGCCGGGGCCCACGGGCACCGAGATGGGGGCGCCGGTGTTCTTGACGGGCACGCCGCGCGACAGGCCGTCGGTGGTGTCCATCGCGATGCAGCGCACCGTGTTCTCACCGAGGTGAGCGGCCACTTCGACCGTGAGGTTGTCGGCTTCGCCGTTGATGGCCGCGTTGGTGATCTTCAGCGCGGTGTACACCTCGGGCAGACCGCCCGGCGGGAACTCGACATCGACGACGGGTCCGAGGATCTGCGTGATGCGACCAGTGGAGTTGACGGAAGCGCTCATGGCGGCGCGGCGCGTACCACCCGATACCCAGCGCTGCAAGATGGATCAGCGGGCGCATGAGCCTCGCTTCTGACGCTCAGTGGGCGGCGGTGTATGTTCCCCGCTCGGCCGGCGAGGTGGGGGGTCAGCACATGGTCAAAAGGGTCGTCGGATTGGCGTTGGTCGCAGTCTTCGGGGCGTGTTCGCAACCCGGGCGGGAATGCGCGGGAAACCAGTCGCTCAGTGGGGCGAAAGACGCGCCCTCGTTCGACTGTACGGCAGCGCTCAAGGGCAGCTTCATGTGCCCCAGGGGCCAGGTTGGCTCGGGCTACACCTGCGACGGGCAGTGCTGGGGCCTCGCGCTTGACGGACCGTGCGCCCCCCCGCCGCTCCAGGAGGATGGAGGGCAGTACCCCACCACCCCCTGCGCGCCGGCGGACGCAGGGGTGCCTGCGCTGCTCTGCACCCCGGACATCGAGGGCAGCGTGCTGTGCACCACGGGCGACTTCCAGTGCCTCGGGGGGTGCTGGACCAGTCAGCCGGGCCGCTGTCACCGATAGGACCTGACAGGGTTCACGCGGCCGCCGCACAATCAGCCGATGGGTTCCCTCACGCGCGCAGAGCTCATCGGCGACGCGATCGCCCGCACGTTGTTTCCGCCCACCACGCTGGGTGAGGCCATCGAGCAGCTCGGCTTCGTGCAGGCCGACCCCATTCGCGCCCCGGCCCGCGCGCAGGATCTGATTCTGCGTCACCGGGTGAAGGACTACATGGCCGGTGACCTCGATCGCACCTACCCCTCGCTCGAGGTCGAAGAGGAGTACCTGGTCAACTACGGCTTCCTTCCGCGCGCGCACGTGGCCCTGATGCACCCGCGCATCAGCCGTCACGCGTGGACGGCGAAACAACGGGCCCTGTCCGCCGCGATTCTTGAGTTCATCGGCGAGCGCGGCGCGGTGCACCCTGCCGAGGTCGAAGCGCAGTTCGCGCACGGCCGGGTGAAGAACGCCTGGGGCGGCATGTCCAGAGCGAGCACCGCGCTGCTCGACTCGATGCACTACCGCGGCCTGCTGCGCATCGCGCGGCGTGATCAGGGCATTCGCGTCTACGCACTCCCGTTGACCGAGCCGGTCGAGCTCTCGCCCGAAGCGCGCGCGCGCAAGGTGCTGCACCTCGCGTTGTCGCTCTACGCGCCGGTGCCTGAACGCAGCCTCGGCACCCTGGTGAGCTTCCTGCGCGCGGGCGCGCCTCATTTGAAAGCTGAGCTCAGATCGCTGCTGCGTGAACTCAAGCTCGAGCTGCCGCGAGAGCTCGTCGATGGCGTCACCTGGTACTGGCCCGAAGGCGCGCCCCGGTTGAAGAACCCCCCGCCTCAGGAGTCGGTGCGGTTCCTCGCGCCCTTCGATCCCCTCGTGTGGGACCGGCGTCGTTTCGAGCTGCTCTGGGGTTGGGCGTATCGCTTCGAGGCGTACACCCCGGTGCACAAACGGGTGCGCGGCTACTACGCCCTGCCCTTGCTCTGGCGCGACCAGCTCATCGGCTGGACCAACGTCAATGCCCGCGAAGTGACGTTCGGCTACCTGAGCGGCTCACCCCCGAAAGACCGCGCGTTTCGCGCCCAGCTGGCAGCAGAAATGAGCCGCCTGGAGCGGTTCCTCGGCGCAGAAAGCGATCCTCAGAAATTCGAGGGTCTGCGAAGCTCACCACCTTGAATGAGCACCCCGTGCCGGTCGTCTGACGGGCCGTCACCTGCAGCCCCCGAAAGAGGACCCATGCGCTCACCCCTCCGCATCTTCACGCTGGTTGCCCTGATGCTCGCGTCAGTGGCTTCCGCCCAGCAGTACAAGCGGCCCCTGAAGAAGGCCGCCGACGCGCTCGATGACGCGGCCAGGGCCTCGCGCCGCGGCGGACCGCAGTGCAAGCAGGCCGTCTACGAGACCCTCGATCAGCTCGCCGAGCAGGCCGACGACCTGAAGAAGGACGCCCGGCCCCGCGACGTCGTGCGGCTCAAGTTCGAAGTCTCGAACGCAGGGTCCACCGCGTCGTTCAGCGGCTGCCCCGACAACGTGACTCAGAACATTCAGCTCGCTGGAGACCTGCTGGACGAAGCGCGCATGGCGATGTCCGGTGACCGCCGCGACGACCGGCGTGAGGACCGCCGCGAGGATCGCCGCGGTGACGATGATGACGACGACAACAACGGACTGGCCGCGCAGCTCAGCCCGCTCACCGTGCAGCCCAACGCCACCTTCGAAGGCGAACCGGCCGTCAAGGTGATGGTGCCCGAGCTCACCCTGCGCACCATGCGGGGTCAGCAGTTCTACCTCGGCGCCCGCTTCCGCAGCTTCCAGGGCCACTGGAGCGACTGGGTCACCACCCAGCAGTGGAGCGTGCCTTCGGACCCGTTCATCTGGAAGAACCCCTTCACCCACTTCTTCCGCTACTCGACGCTCGCCGAAGACGACTTCAGCAACGGCCGCTTCGTCGCGCGCATCTCGCTCTTCGACGCCCGGGGCCGCGAGCTCGCCTTCCGCGAGGTGGCCTTCACCGCCAATCGGTTGCCGCAGCTGCCGCCAGCCCCGCCGGTCATCGTGCAGCCCCCCGTGCAGAACCGCGACTGCGGCACCGGCCCCGACGTCGGTTGCAACATGATGCGTGACGGCCGCTACCCGATGGATGGCATCACTTTTCAGGGCTTCCTGCGCTCGCTGCAGACGAACACGAGCGAGATGATGCGCGGGCAGACGGTGCAGACGATGTTCGAGAACAACGCCGCCACCGCGGTGCAGTTCGGCCTCATCCTCGACCTGTTCAACTCCGAGATGATGAAGCTGGCGGTCGCGCAGTGGGGCGCGCCGCGCGTGGTGAACCCGC
>JAYVNA010000450.1:0-13926 GCA_043758715.1 Archangium sp. | reverse complement strand
CGCTTCACGTCGACGGGGTAGACCTCGCCGTCCGCCGACTCGACCAGGTCGATCTTCGCGGAGACACCGAGGACGGTGGAGCTGAGCTCGACGCTCCGTGCCTGCCAGGGTTGATCAGGGTCGGCCAGCGGCTTCGTCGGCTCGCCGCCATCCACCCGGCGATGGACGACGCGCCCTTCGACGGTGAAGTGGTTGTCCTCGAAGTCGGTGTCGACCCACTCGAGGAAGAACAGGCGCGGGCAGTACGAGAACTCGTTCACCATCCGCGCAGGAATCAACATCTGCTCGCCCATCACGCTCTCGCTCATCTGTTACCTCCAGAAGTTCCCACCCACGTTGCAGCGGAAGCCGACGAGCGGAGCTTCCGCATTTTTCATAGCGTATTTTCTCTGCTCGCTTCCATCGCTACTAGTAGGCGCGCGGTGAGGCGCATGAGCGAGACAGAATGACTCGTGTAGCCGATAGTGATTGGACCCTCAGAGCTTTGCCTTCCACACGCGCAGAGGGACTCGGGCGGCCCGGGCGCTCATCGCGAAGGGACTAGCTGCCGACTGGGAGAGATTCGTCCCGCGTAGCCGTCTGCACCTTTCCCCAGAGCCGACTGGTACACGTCTGAGATCCCCATTGCGCGGCGCGTCACACGCGAGAGTTTCTCAAGCGAAGGGTGGGAGAGCAGCGACGCCACCACTGCCACGGGAAGTGGGGACTCCCAACTTGGCCATGTGAAGGTGGCATCCTTCCGTCTGCCGATGCAGCCAGTCGTGGTGGCGAGACGACCAATTCCAAAGACCGGAAAAAATGAAAGGCCACGAAAGGCAAGCCACTCGGCAACGACCCGAGGGTGGACAACATCCGGAGATGCGATGGCCCCAGGCACATTCATCATCGGATCGAGGCCAAGCCTTGTCTGGCTACCTGAGGAACCATGCCCGGATAGTTCGTCGAGTATCGATTCAGTACTGAGCGAATTCGCGATCCTTGTCACTTGGGTTAGAAATTGTTCGTTCCGGCATGTAAAATCGAAGGCGGTTTGCATGGCATCACGGTTGAGCGGCGTCGCCGGATCCAAGGGAATCCCTCTGGTTGTGAAGGCCGACGCTGGAACAACGTCCGCGTCCTTCGCCAGTTCCGTGGCAGACTCGCAAATAAGAGCTGCGGCGTAGGAAAGCGTTCGCTCGTCACGCGCCTCGACCGCCAACATCAGCCATGGCCGAAGGACCGCTAGAGGCGGGGTCAGGCCTGAGTAGTCCTTCAATCCTGATGGGTTCGACTTGGTGGGCTTCTCCAATTTCAGGTAGACAAATTGAAGCATCGCCCCACCGTGATCTTTGGCTAGCCATGTGTCTCGATCACGAAGGATCAGGGCCGCAAGGTTTCGTTTTCCTTCTGATGGCGCGGCCCTGTCATCAAGGACCAGCACTGCGTGGCTTGCCGACCAACCCAACCGTGGGATGTCCCACTGTGCACGACGACTTTGGTCATGGCTGATGTGAAGAAGCCCAAGGCCAGAAAGGAAATCGAGTGGATTGGATACGTGTAATGGAAGCTCAAGTGTAGTCATGTGGTTTCCTTGATTCCAACTTTGCTATCCCTCTGCTCGGCTTCACTTCGCCGGTGATCCGCCAGTCGGACGATGGCCTCCATCCATGCGAGGCCGTGCCAGCCGTACCTTCGCACCAGGTTCCAGAACCGCTCTGACACTCCGGAGTCGAGTCTCTCCAGGCCATGCGCGCTCGAAGCCGTCACTCCTGGGCCGACCACATCGAACCGCACGTCCACTGGCGTCTCGTCGAGGCTGACCGGCAGGAAGGGACGCGCCGAGCCATGGTGAGAGGCGATCAGGTGCAGCACGAGATCTGGATCCTTGGCCCCCTGCAAAACGTCCCGGGCGGTCTCCAGGAGGCGGACTGACATCGCCTCGTGCCGGCCGCCACGCGGATAACCCGCCAGCTTCCGTGCCGCCTCACGCATGGCCCTGGTCGAGCCCTTCGCGGACTTGGCAATTGGCTCCTTTGCGACGCTCGCCTTGTAGGCGCTGCCACCGTGCAGCATCTGCTGGAAGCGGGGGTCGGCCTTTCCGGCGTCATGCCAACTCGCGGCGAGCACGATGTCCTGCGCGATCTCTGACGGGAGGCGCGCTTGCTCGGTAAATCGCCGGGCAAAGTCGGCCACACCCTGTAGGTGGTCGCGGAGGGACACAGTCACTCCGGTGAAGGAGGCTGATTCGTCTTCGGTGGACGGGCTCCAGGCCTCCTCGTCTCCCTTCGCCATCACGCGCGTGGCAGAGAGGAGGAGGTATCGGTCGTCGGTTCCTGCGACGGTGCGCAGTTCGGTGGTGTGAGGGGTCGCGAGAAGCCCCGTGATCACCTCGCCCAGGGGCCCAACTGCATGGGTCTCGCGGAGCCATTCACGCTGAATCTGCTGGAGGTTGGCGTCTTCGTCATCTTCCGGCGGGAGCAGGGGAGCCGTGACGGGTGATCCGCCATCTCCGGTGAGCTGCTGCAGGACGAAAGGATGAGCGCGCAGCACCGGCTTCCGCTTCTTGAGCCATGCCTTCGTTCCGAGATCCTTCACCAAGTCAGGCGAACTGGCATCCCAGCAGCCATGGCGTACGCCGCCAAAGGCCGATGGAACGACGAGCGTATCGCCGGGCCGGATATCCGCGGCGCTGACGACCTTCGAGGCATCTCCTCTCCAGGCAATCGCACGCCTCGCACGGGGCGGGGCCTCACCGGAGCTCTCTTCTCCCTCTTCCAGTCCACCTTCGACATCCCCTCCCCCTAGACCCGGGCTTGGCTCGCCGCGCAGCCATGCACGGGCCTGGCTGAGAGGCACTGACATGGCCTCGAGCGACAGCGGCGGGCAGCCATCCACCTGCTCGATGAGCGCAGCGATGAGTTTTTCCTCCGGTTCCTTCTCGCCTTCGAGCCGTGCGGCAGGAAGGTCGACCCGCCAGACGATGCTCACCTCCGGCTGGCCGCGGTCAGGCCCGTGCAGCCAGAGGCTGATGTCCGGATCGGGATAGGGGATCGGTGTGGTCTGCACCCACGCGTCGAGGTGGGCGGGGAGCATCACCGGTGCATGTTGTGACGGCGCAAGCATGGCTTCGAGCGTGCTTGCCTCGGGAACTACGAAGGCGTCGAGGCCGAAGTCCTTCACCTCAAGGTTCTCCAGGTAACTGAACGTCCTCTGCATCGCCGCGCCGTAGATCGGATCGTCGTCTTTGAAAGAATCGGACCGCATGAGGACCATCGCGCGTGGCGTCACGGCGCGGCCGAGTCGATTGAGGCGCCCGAAGCGTTGGCGCAGGGCATCCAGGCTCGCGCACTCGGTGAGCAGCGCATCGAAGTCGAGATCTGCGCCCGCCTCGATGGACTGCGTGGCCACCACGATGACCGGTCTCGACGGCGCTTCTCGCGATGGACTGGCCCCCGCGAGGCCCATGAGACGGCCTTGTACATCGTCACGGTCGAGCGGGCGCATGCGTCCGACCATGAGGACGATGTCCGCGGTGTCGCCGAGTTGTTGCAGGAGCGCGTCGTGCACCTGCATTGCGGTCGCCACGCGGTTGACGATGACTCCCAGCCGCGGCGCCTCCCGGGAGAGTTTGGTCGCGGCCTCGACCAGCTTGCGAACCCAGGTGCCCTGCGCCTTCGCTTCGGCGCCCACTTCCACGCGCTGCACCTCGAACGGCTTCTTGGCCATGAAGCGAAGTCTCAGCTCAGGGTCCTTCCGATCCTGCTTGTCCACGCTGAAGCGCTCCCCACCCTCGACTCCCGGTGTCGCGGACATCTCGACCACCTGGAAGCGGTCTGGCAGCGGGTGGGTTGGCCAGCTCCGATAACTCTTGAGCGCTCGCAGCGTCTCGGCGAACGGGTGGGAGAGGTGCACCTCGTCGAGCAGGAGCAGCGCGTCGTTCCCGAGGAGCCCGGCGTGGATTGGCCTCATGGAGTCCGTGACGCCATAGCCACGGAAGAGCAGGCGAGATCCGACTTGATCGACTGTCGAGATCGCCACCACCGGCTGCGCAGGCGAGCGTGCCCACGCGTCGTCACGGGCAATGCCGCCGCGCAGCTCGGCGACCTGCAGCGGGATCTGCTCATCGGAGAGCGAACACAACCGCTCGCACACCGCCCGAACCACTTCATTCGTGGAGTCGCGGAGAGCGTCTCTTACTTTGCGGGCGCGCAGCGCCGTCTGATCGACCACGGTGCGGCGATCCACGACGAAGAGGATGCGGCAAGGCGCTGTGCGGGAGGGGTTCCTCGCGTCCATCGCCAGGTGGAAGAGGGCCACGTCCAGCGCCGCCGTCTTCCCTGAACCGGTGGGAAGGTCGAGGATCGGAGGCCAGACGCCTTTTTCTGCCACCTGCTCCAGGAGCCGCTGCTGCCACGGGAATGGCTCGACCCCGTGGATCGACTTGAAAAAGGCGCCGAAATTGCCTGGATGAAGTTCGTTCATTTGTCATCCATGGGCCGGAGAAGGCCGAGGCCCAGGTAGCGGCCCGCGCCGAGCAGGATCGGGCCGGTGATCTTCACGTCGAAAACCAACTCGGCGTGGACGAGCGCGCGCTGCGGACCCTTGGACGTCTCGAACGCAGGGAAGTGCTGTGCCTTCGTGGTACCGACCAGCGAGACAGACGGGAGGATTGTCACCATGACCGGCGCGGGAAGGCCGATGTGCGTGCACGCGGTGCGGATCGTCTCCTCAGCCATGGCGAGCGAGATCCGAAGCACTCCGGAATCGCGGGAGCGCAGGTCACCAGGATGCCGATCGAGCGCGATCGGTGTGGCAGTCACCCAGCGTGTCGCCGCTCTGCACCAGTTCGCCGGCCGGAGCGCCTGCGGAGCCCTGTCGCTTCCCTCCTCCACGCGCTCAACGATGAAGGATCCGATATCGCCCAGGTGAATTGACAGCGCCGGAGAATCTTCGCCGTCCGTCCGGGCATTTTTCTCCCACTGGTCGACGGCCTTGTAGAGCGCTGTCCGAGCAGCCTCTGCTGAGCCACGCGGAAGAATGAGGGCAAGACCCTTGATCAGCCCATCCGCGTGGTCGCTTCCGACGAAGGGGAGTGGCACGAAGGCAGCGTGGGGCACCTTGGAGGGGCCACCGTCGGCGCTGTGTCCCGTGACCAGCTCGGGCGAAGCGTCGCCGGCATGGCTGAGGAATGCCTTCCGAAACATGCGCGCAAGACCCACGACGCTCGACGACGGCAGCTGCGGGCCTTCCTTGCGTCTGAACACCAGCCAGTCCTCGCCGAACACCGATCTGGTCGGCTTCCGGACCGGCACGCCCTCCACCGAGTAGGCCTGCATGGCGCGTGGCAGGACGCGAGGCTCGGTCTCCCGGTGCTGCTCGAAGGCTTCGTCTAGGCGCTCGAGTTGGTCAGGGAGCGGGACGCGCAGCACCAGATCCCCATTCTCCGCGGGGAGGTGCGTCGTCAGATCGGTGTTCGTCACCCGCTCGACGGTGCGGACGCTCACCAGCGATGAGGAATGACCGAGCCGTACCACCCGTCGTGCCAGCTGATCGAGCACCTTGACGTCGTCGGGCTCGAGGTTGGCCGCTGGCCATTCGAAGACGAACCGCGGCTGCTGGGGAGTCACTGAAGGGAACATTCGCGGCTGGCGGCCTCGATGCTCAGGAAGGAGGGACGCCGCGTTGTCTGGGCCGTCTTTGGAGATCTTGGTGACGGGATCAAGGGCCGCACGGACGGTCTTGGCGTAGCTCTCCTCCGCCTTTTCGAGGGACCTCTCGGCCTTGGTCACGTCGCTGCGTGCCTTCTTGTCTCCCTCACCACGTTCCGCGGCGTGACTCTGGGCTTCGGTGAGAGTCTGCCGCTCCGAAGCCAGCAGTTCGAGCATCGCGTCATCGAGGTTGGTCACCGAAGTGTCGTTCACCGGCACGAACACGGTGTGCAGCTCGCGACGAGAGGCCTCCGGGGCATGCACCCATGGCGCGCCGAGGCGCGCCACGCCGTCAAGGACCCGTCGCTCGACCTCCGAAGGAGTGTCGTGATGTGCGTCGTGGTGTGCCGCGACGAGGGCGGAGAAGAGGCGTGCCGGGTGCGGTGGCCACTCCGCAGTGCCGCGATCATCGTAGGAGGTGGCGACGTAACGGCCCGTGAGCAGGACGACCTCAAGGGCGATCATCAGGTGGATCCCTCAGCCTCACCGACCTGCTTGAGCTTGCGGCTCGCCTTGATGAGCTGAACGAGCTTGGGCGCCGGCTTGAGCAGAATCGGCCCACGCTCCCAGCCGAGCCCGTGCTTCCCCGCCTCCGCTGCGGCCTCCTTGAGGAGCTTCGCGGCCCCTTCGATGCTGAGCGAGCGCGTCTCGGGGATGCCCCCGTCGCGGCTCAGGAGTTCGAACACCTGCGGACCCTTGGCCACAAGCAGCGAGCGGGACCGCAGATCGAAGCCCGACGTGCGGTAGTAGCTCGCCGCGGCCAGTCCCAGTGCGGCGAGCGCAGTCCGCGCCGCGTTCTCGGCCGCGTCGCGCTTGAGCGAGGGAATCGCCGCGCCATCTGTGCCGGTCACGAAGTGAAGCCGGCGCAGTCCAGCGAGCGATAGGACGGTCTTCTGCTCGGCGCGACCGATGGTGACGCCTCCCGACTCATCATCAATGCTCGGCGGGATGTTCCCGTGGTTGATCGCGGCTGGCGATCCCTTGTTCTCACCTTTCCCGCGCACGAACACCTTGGGCTTCCCCTTCTCCTTGACGGCCTCGTCCGCGTTGAGGGTCCACTCCTGCTCCGGATCTGCGTGGTGATAGATCTCCCCCGCCTTCTTCTCGATGGCTGCGGGGTCGAGGCGGCTGGACGTCTTCACGCCGGTGACCACGTCGAAGCCGACGATCTCGGACACCAGGCACCGCTGGAACTTAGCGCCCATGCCGCCCTTGGGTCCGGTGCTGTCCCAGATGCCGAAAATGAGGGCCGTGGGGCAGTACTGGTACATGCCGGTTGCGCTCTTCGCCCGCGAGTCGCTGAAGGCCCGCCCGACGGCACTATGCCGGAAAGGCTTACCGCCCAGCGTGCTGTCACGAAGGATGGCGTCGGCGATCCTGTGCGGCGCGTGGAGGGTGGAGATCTCGTCCAGATCGGCGAGCTCCGCGTCATCACGGAAGTCCACCGACACGAGAGGGAACGGCAGCAGGTCGCGCTTCCACGCGTCGTAGAGGGCCTCCTCCATGCGGTTCGCCTGCGACTGCACCGAGTCGAGGAGCACGGTCTCCACCTCGCGGTCGCCCACGCGACGCTTCTCGAGCGCATACTTGGTGGTGGCACGGCCCTCCTTCACGTAGGTGGGCGGGAAGATCTTGTCGCCCGGTCCGCCGGCAGGCTCCAACTCGGTGATCGAACGGATGGCGACCGTTTCCCCCTCCACACAGCGCTTCAGGGAGGCCAGATCCAGCGGTGCGGGACTGTTCTTCTGCTCGTTCATGCGTCTCTCCAATTGATATTCCGCGCGCACGATGTGTACGCGGGTCCTACCAAGCTCTAAATCGCGTCCACCGCCGAGCCGATGCTCGTGAGGCGCCTGAAGAACGCGTCGAAGGTCATGCGGCTCCTTGTGTCTTCTCGGCAATCACTGCTGAATAGTCGTCGCCGCTGTCGCGGCTTGGCATCAGTGGTGCCGCGCCAGCTACACTCGTGTTGAACGAAGAACGAAGTTGCTGAACGCCAGGAGCCAATCGTGACAACCGAAACCGAAATTCCCGAATGGGCGGATCGCGAACAGGCGCTCAAGCTCTCGGCAGAGGAGATCGCGAAGATCCTTGAACTGAACCGAGATCCTCCTGAGCCGAACGAAGCGCTCCGAAGTGGCGCCCGACTCCATCGGGAGGAACTCGATCGCCGCGCCAGGTCAAGCGCTCCTCTGGGCCGCTGATCGCTGATCACTTCTCCTCCAGTTGATACCGGCTCAGCCGCACGTCGCGCATCAGGTGCCGGTGCGAGCGTGGGTCCACCACGCGCACCTCGAGGGCGAACCGCTCCAGCCCGAAGTGTCGGGTGATCTTCTTGACCAACCCGCCCACCGTGAGGCTCCCGCGCACGGGCCGCGTTCCATCGTCATCCTCCTCGTCGTCCTCCTGCGCCTCGCCCGCACCGTCAGGCGTGGGCTCCTCGGCCGCAGGAGAATCGGCGAACAGGGGCGCCATCACGGGCGGTGCCACCGCCGCTGCCGCCACGGGTTCCGGTGCCAAGGGTGGTCTGGCCGCCAGGGCCTCGCGGTACCCGAGCTCGTAGGCCTTGCGCACCAGCGGCAGCAGCGCCCCTTCGTTCTCCCGCACCAGGTCGCCCAGCAACGCATCAAGGCTCATGACGCACCACCCAGCGCAGCGACGAGCTCGCGCGCAAGCAGCCGCGTCGTCTCCTTGCCGCCCCCTCCGACCTTCGCCCGCCACGCCCCCGCGGTCTCGAAGCGCGCGCTGCCGAGCTGCGCCCTCCACGGCGCCAGCGTCACCTTCAACGACTCTGACCGCGAGGCCGCCCCGCTCGCCGTCGCGCGCGCGAGCACCTCGGGCGTCACCTGAATGAACGCCCGCAGCGCGCTCGCGCTCTTGATCGACGACTTCTTCCCTGCCCACGCTCCCTCGAACACGCTGGCGATCTCCTTGAAGTAGGCGAGGAAGAACGCCGCCGCCTCCGCCCTGAACTGCTCGAACCTCGCAGCGTCTCGCTTCGCCAGCTCAACGAACACCTGCTTCATTTCCTGCGCGAGCCCGGCCTGCTGAACGCGCCCAGCGCCGACCCCCAGCAGCTTGATTTCCCCCTCGAGCGGCGACGAGCGATCGCCGTTCAGCTTCTTGATCACGTCGTGCACCGTCGCCAGGTCTGCGTCCCCGTAGAGCTGCCGCCCCGAGAGGCTGACCAGCAGCGACTGGTTCAGCCGCGTGTGTTTGGCGTTGATGGTGACGAACAGCTCGACCACGTGATCCGCTGGCAGGGCTGCGAAGAGAATCGCCGGCACCTGGAGCCGCCGCGCCGCAGCGCGATCCGTCTCGGAGGCGTCGGTGTCGTGCATCAGCGCCGCCAGCGCCAACAGCCGGTGCTGGCCGTCCAACACCCGCAGCGTCCCCTCCTCCTCCGGGAGCTGCACCAGCCCCAGGAACGGGTTCCCGCCAGTCGAGGTGAAAGCCACCGGCGACTCGGTCGTCAGGATCACCGCCCCGGGGATCGCCGGCAGCAACTGCTGCTCACGGCACGTCGTGTAGTACTGGCCCAGTTCCTCGATCTTCTTGCGGATGATCGGCCGCTGGAACGCCTTGTCAGACGTCCCCACCCGCCGCTCCAGCTCGCTCCAGTTCACCTTCGACCCGGTCGGCTTCTTCGACTTCTTTCCCCACACGCCCGCGTCACCGAGCACCTCGAAGCGCACCAGTCGCTCGACGTCCTCCGCCGAGAGGTTAAGCAGGAAGAACTCCTGATTGAACTGCTGCACCTTCAGCCCAGGAATCGTCAGCATCGGCAGATCCTCTCCCTCGACAACGCGGTACTGGGTCTCAGCCTGATCAGCGAGGGGGCCACGGCGAAGTGACTTAGTCCCCCGAGTTGACAGGGTAGGTCAGGGTTCATTGATCAATCTCGCGGGCTCGAGAACTGTCACCCGGTCACCGAAGCCGCGGACCCACGCGCGCAGTGAAGGGCAGAGCGGCAGGTCCATCTCCAGCGTCAACGAGCCGTCGAGGTGGCGTTGCTGCTTCTGTGTCGGGTGGAACTCCTGCTCCGCGACGATCTGCGCGGCGCTGCCTGAGAAGAGCAGGGCGACGTGCACCGGCGGTCCGTCCCACAGCCCGAAGGAACCCTGCGCGAACAACCCAGGGCCAATCTCTGGCCTGCGCACGAACGTCTCCTTGAGGGGCGTCACCGTCTCGACGCGATCGAGCAGGAAGACCCGGGCGCCGCTGCGCTCACGCACCCAGCCGACCAGGTACACCCCGCTGCCCTGCACGTGAATGTGGTGCAGCTCGAGCGTGTAGCGGGCCAGCTCCTTCGCCTCGAGTTTGCGGTACTCCAGCACCACCACCTGCGACTTCTCGGTCACCTCCAACAACACATCGAGGTGATCGCGGTGCTTCGTCAGCTTGCGCGGTGGCGCTGAGGTCGCAGACAGGTGACGGCTCAGGGCTTCGACCCTCATGCGGATCTCCGGGGCCAGCGCGTGCTTCACCTTCGCCAGCGCGTTGCGTGACGCGTGGTCGAACACGCTTCCCTGCATCGCCGAGAGGAACCCTTCTGCCGCCACCAGCGCCATCGCCTCGTGCACCGTCAACTGCACCGAGAGCTTGCGGTTCGCGCCCTCGACCAGCTTCCACCGCACCCCGCGGCCTTTCTGGTCTTGATAGAGCGGAATGCCGGCGCGCTCGAGCCCGTCGAGGTCGCGGTAGATCGTTCGTACATTGCAGTCGAGCTGCTCGGCTGCCTGCTCGACCGAGAGATCGCTGCGCTGCAGCAACAGCATCCAGAGCCGAATTTGCCTCGCCGCCGTGTCGCCTCTCGCCATCGACCGCCCCCTCTGGGACCAAAGTCACTCTGGCGAGCGGCTACAACTACTTTCGATCTTCGGGGCCTGAGCTCTGACCCCGGTGAAAATTGTTTGCACCACCCCTCGGGCTGGAGGGTCTGAGTCGCTGGCGCCCATGCGTTCCTTCACCTGCTTGCTTGCCCTCTTCGTGGTCGTGACAGGCTGCCGCTGCGATCGCTCGCTCCAGCCGTCGAAGGCAGACCTGGTGGTGAGCACATCTCCTTTCGAGTTCAGCGGCGTGCCGATCGGCGCGCTTCGGCACCGGCAGCGCAACATCACCAACGCCGGTTCAGCTCCACTCGACGTCGCCCTCCTCCTGGAGGAACCTTTTACGGCGGCGCCACTCTCCTTCCACCTGGAGCGCGGTGGAGATCAGGCGGTGGTGTTCACCTTCACGCCCACCCAACTCGGCACGGCCGGCGCCGTGGCGCAAGTGCGGTCCCAGGTCGGCAGCATCGCTCTCGAGCTTCAGGGGGAAGGCCTCGCGCCCTGCAGCAGCCGGGGGCCGTGTCGAACGAGCACCTGGAACGACGAGGGTGCCGCCTGTGTCGAGGCCGAGCGACCCGATGACAGTGCTTGCTCCACGCGCTGCGCACCCGAGGGGCGCTGTGGGGGTGGAGAGTGTCTTTCCCCCGGTATCAATTCCTGCTCCGACGGCGACCTCTGCACGGTCGACGCGTGTTCAGTGGACACCGGCTGTTCGCACCCGGAGACCGAATGCCCGTCGGGGCCCTGCACTGCGGGCCTGTGCTCTCCTGCGACGGGGTGTGCCACCGTGGCTGTGGAGGACGGCATTCCCTGTGGGTCGGCGAACTGTGCCGCGGCCCACGTCTGCCTCGGCGGCAGCTGCCAGGTGCGGAGCGTTCCCAGCGTTGCCCTCGATTGCTCGTACGCGCAGCTCTCCGTCGGCGTCGTAAGCGCCTGCGGGGTCACACGTGGTGGTGCGGCGCGCTGTTGGTCCTCCAAGAATGAACCGGTCGTGCTCCCGGGCATGGAGCGGGGCGTTCGGAATGTGGTCGTGAGCCAGTTCAGGGACGACTGGGTCTGCGCCCTCGGGGCCACCTCGACGATCTGTCATGGAGGCTCGGCGTTCTCCCCTCCGATGATGCACTCAGGGTTGGACGGAGGCGCAGTTGACCTGCTGGTGCCCGGCTGTTGGACCAGAGGCGGAGACCTCCGGTGCTTCGCGGGTCAAGTCGACGGAGGGCGCGTCATTCTCGATGGAGGTCAGCCGTGGCGTTCGCTTGCGTTCAATGACGGCATCTCTCCACACCGTCAACAGGGCTGGTGCGCCGTCGACGGGCCCGGTCAGGTGTGGTGCTGGGGGGCTGCTGCCTTCACCGAGCTTGACAGCGATCCCCAGGTCGTTCCCCTGCCCGAGGCCGCGGTCTCGATTTCGATGTTTGACGGTACCTCGTGCGCGGTGCTCGAGAGTGGAGACGCGTGGTGCTGGGGGTTTCCCCTGTCCACCTCTCCGCCGGGGCCATTTCTTCCGCCGAGTCGTCGCTGGTCGGGTGGCATCATCGACGTCTCAGTCGCCCGACAGGCCGGGGGCATGACGCGCGGGTGCGCGCTGCGCATCGATGGGGGCCTCGACTGCACCTCGGCTGACGAGCTTGGGCTCGGAGTGCCCGGCGCGAAGAGGATCGGGTTGAGGGCCTACGGCGGCGGCTGTGTGTTGACCGAAGCAGGGGAAATTCATTGCTGGGGATCTCAGCTTGGCGAACTCCACGGCCCCGAGGGCATCACGAGCTGGCTTGACGAAGGTGCTCTCGGGGTCGACGTCTCCTACTGGTCTGTGCATGTGAAGCTGCGCGATGGAGGCCTCGTCGGCGCGGGCTGGTCGATGGGAGAGAGCGGCGAGCGTATCGACGACGCCGGCCTCGTCTTCCGAACAGGCTTGTCCAGGGCGTACGCGCTTCCACCAGGTCATGGTGGGCTCGCTGCAGGTCCTTCACCCGATGGCTATGGACGACTCTGGGTTGCGCTCGCCGATGGCACTTCCTGGTCGAGCGAACCCTTCGTGGGTCCCTGGAAGTTCGAGCTGCCTGGGCGGGACGCGGGCGTGGTCGCCCTGACCCCCAATTCGCCCCTGTGCACGGGCCTCGCGAACGGGGAAGTGTGGTGCGACGGGGACGCGCAGCCCGCCCTCACCCGAGCGTCTTCGATCCTCGAACTGCAGAGCGGTGTCGGCGAGTTCGCCGCCGAGGTGTGCGCTTTGCTCGACGGCGGTGTGCTGGCCTGCTCGGGCAGCGTCCCTTTCGTTCCCCTGACCGACGCGGGCGCGCCTGAGCGGGTGGTCAGCTTCTGCAGGGGGTACGGGGTGAGCTGTGTCGTCACGGCCGCCGGAGCGACGCACTGCTCGATGATGAATGACGATCTCACGCTCGATCCCGCCCAGCCATTGCCCGGCGCGTTTCCGGGTAGCCGCGCCGTCGCTTGTGCGAGGCGCCATGTCTGCGTCATCTCGAACGGGGGGGGGCTCCAGTGCTGGGGCCTCAACCTGTTAGCCCCCAACCCGATGGAAGCGCCTTGCGTCGTGGCGCAGGCCATCCCCCTGGGTGAGCCAGCCAGACGCATCTCGACCGACGGCGAGACCGCGTGCGCGGTGCTCTTCTCGAGTGCGGTGAAGTGCTGGGGAAGTAATGCCTATGGCCAACGCGCAGTTCCCCGGCTGAGCTTGAGCCCGGTTCCGCGGCTCATTCGCTACTGATGGGGGGTGGCAGAGCAAAACCTCACGCGCCCGCGAAGCGGCAGCACCGCGCAATCACTGCTTCACTAACTCGACACGGCGGTTCTTGGCTTTGTTCTCGTCTGTGTCGTTCGCGGCGAGGGGCTTCGAGTCGCCGAAACCTGCGGAGGTCAGTCGGGTCTTGCCGATGCCGCTCTTGACCAACCAGGCCACGACCGAGGCGGCGCGCTGCTCACTGAGCTTCTGGTTGCCGGCTTTCTGACCGACGTTGTCGGTATGGCCTTCGACCTTGAGCTTCAAGGCCGCGTCGTTCTTCAGAAGCGTCGCCACCTCGCCGAGGATCTTGTCAGCGTCGGCCGTGAGGGTGGCCTTGGCCGTGTCGAAGTTGATTCCGTAGACCGCGACCCGGCCGCTCTTCGCGATCTCCGCCGCGAAGGTGTCGGCGGTCGCCTCCATCTGCTGGTCCATCTTCTGCGCCTTGACGGTCTGCACCTGATACCAGGCGCCATCACCGCCCGTTTCCCAGGTGCCGATGTAGACGTACTGCCCATCTTTCTTGAGCGTCGCCTCGGGTCCCTCGTTGTCCCCCTTGCCGCTCCACACAGACTTGAAGCCGACCTTCTTCAACGCGCCTTCCGCGTTTCGCACGATCTGAAGCCCCGAGTATTTTCGTTGCGGGCAGCTGTAGGTCACCTTCTCAGTCGGC
>JAYVNA010000449.1:0-13948 GCA_043758715.1 Archangium sp. | reverse complement strand
CCGGCAGCTTCTGATCAGCAGGTGTCAGAAAGCGCTCGAGCGACGGGGTGTAGCCGGTCGCCAGCACCACGGCGTCGAAGGGGTCGCGCGCCCCGTCTTCGAACACCACTTCTTCACCCTCGAAACGGGCGATGCCGCGGCGCACCCGAATCTTCCCCGCACGAATCAGCCCCACGGTGCCGATGTCGATGAGCGGAATGCGGCCGGTGAGCGCCACCTGGGTATTCGGCCCGTAGGCGGGGCGGCGCAGGCCCAGCTTCTCCAGGTTGCCCAGGACCAGGCGAATGAGCGGCGCGCCGAGCACGTCAGCCACCCGCGGAGGCAACAGGTTCAACAGCCGGCCGATGGACAGAATCGAGATGCCCAGGATGTCGCGCGGGATCACGTTGACCGGGCTGCGAACCGAGAGCGCCACCTGCGCGCCGTGCTCCGAGAGATCGATCGCGATCTCTCCGCCTGAATTTCCCAGCCCCACCACCAACACCGGCTTGCCCGCCCACTCCGCGCCGTTCCGATATTGCGAGCTGTGAATGATGGGGCCCTTGAACGTCTCCTGCCCCGGCCAGCTCGGAACCCGCGGGGCGTGCGCCAGGCCGGTCGCGATCACCACGTGACGGCAACGAAAGATCTCTCCATTCGTCTCGACTCGCCAGAGCTCCCCGTCGCGGCTGACCTTCTTCACCTCGACCCCGAACTGCGGCTGAAGCTTGTGATGCGCGGCGTACGCCTCGAGGTAGGCGACCACCTGCTCCCGCGAGGCGTACTTCGGGTAGTCGCGGGGCATCGCCAGCCCGGGCAACCCTGAGATGCCGCGCGGCGTGTGAAGGTGCAGCCGCTCGTAATGATGACGCCACGCGTGGCCGACATGGGCCTCCCGCTCGAGGATCACGTGCGAGATCCCTGCGCGCGAAAGACACGCCGCGGTCGCGAGTCCTGCGGCGCTGGCGCCGATCACCACGGTGTCGAGTTCGGCCATGAGCCTCAAAAAGTGAGGGCGGAAGGCAAACGCCCTCATGAAGAATGTTCACGGTTCGCTCCGAAGTCGAGTCGCGTCGTGGCGGGGAGATTGCACTCCCCTCTCCAGAGGTGGCTGCGTGAAATGGGGAATGGGCGTGGTGTGCGCGGTGGGCTTGCTCACGTGCGGCAGACCGGTGACGGCGCATTTCCAGGATGCAGCGGTGCCTGACGGCGGCGACCCACCCCAGATTGAGGAGAACCAAGACGGGGGCGATGGCGGCACGCCCTGCGCCATCACGGTGGAGGCCGTGACCCCCGCCCCCGCGAATCACGTGCCGGTGGGCACCGCAGTGAACTGGAACTCCAACCCGCCTGCTGGGGGCTCGCACTACCCCATCTGGGCCGCGTACCAGGAGTTCACCGCCGCCGTGCCCCGCGGTTTTTACGTGCACAACCTCGAGCACGGCGCGGTGGTGCTGCTCTACAACTGCGCTTCGGTGGACGGCAGCACGTGCGAGGCGATTGGGGAAACCTTGCGCCAGGCGTCGGCCGCGCTGCCCGACGATCCACTCTGTGCTTCACCGGTGAGGGTGCGCACGGTGATCACGCCTGATCCCCTCATCCCCACGCCGATCGCTGCCACCGCCTGGGGCTTCGTGTACCGGGCGGAGTGCATCGATCTTCCTTCGCTCCAGGCCTTCGTCGCGGCGCACTACGCGAAGGGGCCCGAGAACCTCTGCACCAACGGCGCGACGCACTTCTGATGGATGATCAGCGCGTGCGGGAAGACCGGCTGCGGGTGAACAGGCCGCAATCGGCGCACTCGGACTCCCAGCGCCGGTAGGTGGTCGTCTCGAAGTGCGAGTACATCGACCAGTCCTGCAGATGAATGCAGCGGGTCTCTTCGCTGCTGCACCAGCCGCAGGCGGTGAACTCGCTGGCGGCGAAGCTGAGGTGAGTGAAGGGCAGCCCCGGGCCGTCCGAGATCGTGTCGGTGCCGTTTTCGTTCTGCGTGGATCGCTCCGACTTCGTCACCCACCCCGGGAGCTCGCGGAAATCGATGCGCCCTTCGGCCGGGCACACGCTGACCTCGGGAGCGCCGTTGCTGTCTTCGGGATCGCGCGGGGTCTGCGGGGCGCTGAGTAATTTGAACTCCGCCAGCGGCAGCGCCTCTCTCAGCTCGTTCGTGACCTGAGCGAGCAGCGCCGCAGAGCAGAGCGCGACGAAGCCGCCTCCGATGCGCTCGCGCAGGGGCTGGCAGCGCAAGAGCGCGAGCAGACCTGCGCGCGACGCCACCCGGTGCGACCAGCGCGTGAGCGTGGGCCACCAGCTCGCTTTCGCCAGCACCTGCAGCAGCGTCTCTTCATTGCCCGCGGTGCAGCCGGTGTGGAGCTGACGCAACTGAGGGAACCGCGCGTTGCTCAGCCCGTCGAGGCGCGTGGCCGAGGTCTTCAGCGTGAAGGACTCGAGGTGCTTCAGCTCGAGGCCGTCGAGTGGCGAGAGCGAGTCTGTTTGATCCGCGAACCACACCAGCGATCGCAGCGCGCGCGCTGACGCCAGTCCCGACAACTCGAACTGCACGCTGGGACCGAGCGCCAGCCGTTCGAGAAAACGGAACGCCGGGCGCTCGAGCGAGGCGCCGAGGTGTTCGGGCACACTTCTGAGCGCCGCGTCGACCACGAAGCCGTGCTTCCACCGCAGCAGCGAGTCTTTTGGCTTCAGCGGTCCGAGCCACTGAGGACCATGGAGCTTGATGAGCTCCCCCGCCCTCAGCACATCGCCAGCCAGCTGCGCGCGCACCAGCTCCGCGCGAGGATCCCCTTGCTCCTCGAGTTGATCCGCGAAGACCGCGACCGCGCCCACATCGTCGAGAAACGACCGTTCCATGTGCTCTCCGGGTGATATGGGAGAGTGTAGGTCCTGCCACTGACATCTCAGGGCAGGCGCTGGAGGTGAGGGGTGCACGACGAGATTGAGGAAAGGCAGTGAGTTCGGGGGGATCGACAAGGTGGCCAGCGGCATGATCTACGCCGCCCTTCGAGTCTGTCGCTGAGCGGGGGAGAATCTCTTCAAACGTTGAAACCACGCAACCGAGCTGCCCTCGCCTCAAAGTGCTCGAGCACCCGCGAGAGTCGAGGGTCTGCCTCGAAGGTAAGTGGTCGAAGACGCACTCAGCTCCCCGCTCGACCCTGGCAGGCCCTGGGCGCGCGCTTTCTGATCCGTGGTGAGCGCAGCGATGTGATGGTGACTCCGCGGGATGCGAACTGCGATGACGCAATCGGGTGATTCCGTTCGCGGGGTTCGGCGCAACCCGGGTGAGGTGACCCCGGAGAGCCGAGCTCCGATGACGTAATCCGGTGATTACCTTTTTTGCTCGGAGCGGAAGAAATGTAATCACCGGATTACGTGCTCGAACGCGCCCCGCTGGCGGAGCCCTCGCCCCGACCAGCTCCGCCCGGCGAGGCGTGCGCGACCTGAACTCGGGCGAACGCGCTCGCTCAAACTGATCGTGGACCCGGAGGTGAGCTCACTTCAGCGGGAAGGGATTCCGCTCCGCGAACTGAGCCTGGTGCCAGTACGGATACGTCATCGGCACCGCACTCGCGGCGTCGAGCTTCGCCACCTGCGCAGGCGTGAGCGCCCAACCCACCGAGCCCAGATTCGCCTTCAGCTGCTCTTCGTTGCGCGCGCCCATGATCACCGTCGCGACTCCGGGCCGGCCCGTCACCCAGTTCAGCGCGATCTGCGCGATCGTCTTCCCCGTCTCCTTCGCGACTTCGTCGAGCGCATCGACCACGCGGAAGAGCAGCTCATCGGGCACCTGCGGTCCGCCACCCGCCGTCGCCTTGTTCTGCAACCGCGTCACCTCGGGCATTGGCTGACCACGACGAATCTTCCCAGTGAGTCGGCCCCAACCGAGCGGGCTCCACACCACCGTGCCGACGCGTTGATCGAGGCCGAGCGGCATCAGTTCCCACTCGAACTCGCGACCGACCAGCGAGTAGTACGCCTGATGCGCGACGTAGCGCTCGTAGCCGCGCGCCTCGGACACCGCGAGCGACTTCATCAGGTGCCAGCCCGAGAAGTTCGAGCAGCCGAGGTATCGAATCTTCCCCGCGCGCACGAGGCCATCGAGCGTCGAGAGCACTTCTTCCACCGGCGTGAGCGCGTCGAAGCCGTGCAGCTGAAAGAGATCGATGTAGTCGGTGCCCAAACGCTTGAGCGCCTGGTCCACGCTGTCGAGCAGGTGGTGACGTGAGCTCCCGGTGTCATTCGGCCCCTTGCCAAAGCGGAAGGTCGCCTTGGTCGAGATGAGCGCCTGCTGCCGCCGCCCCTGGAGCGCCTTGCCGAGCAGTTCTTCTGCGAGGCCGCCCGAGTAGATGTCGGCGGAGTCGAACATCGTCACGCCCGCCTCGAGACAGAGATCGACCATGCGCGTCGCCTCGTTCGCGTCGGCGCTGCCGAAGCCTTTGAAGAAGTCGTTCGACCCGCCGAACGTGCCGGTGCCCATCGAGAGCACGGGGACCTTCAGACCAGACGCGCCGAGGATTCGATTTTCCATGGGGCGGCGGTGTAACGGCGCGCGGACCGACCCGCTACCGCCGCGCCGCTGCTGCTCAGGAAATCGACCCTGAAAAGGTCCGCGAAATGCGTCGATTCTGTAGCCTCTCTTGGCACCCGCCCGCAGTAACCCCACCCCCGCCCCAGACACACCAGCGCATGACCAAAATCACCAAGCCGGTTCGTCAAACGCTCATTCAGTCCACCCCGAACAAGTCCGCGAAGCTCGACCCGAAGAAGCAGGTCGGGGTGCGACAGACCTTCGGCAAGGACGAGATGTCTTCCGGGGCGGGCCGGGCGCTGCGGGCGCGGGCCGCCAAGGTGCTGGGCGCGAGCACGCCCCGGCCCCACACCCTGGCCGACGACGATGATCGCGGCGCTTCCACCACGGTGAAGGTGAGCGGCGGCACCATCGACGCCTCCACTGAGGTGAAGGGCAAGGCCTGGAGCGTCTCCTTCGGCACGCAGGTCAGCTCGACCAGCGACGTGACCAGCAAGGACGGCGTCACCACCATCACCCAGGACGGCTCGTTGTCAGTGAGCTTCGGCGCGAAGGTCGACGTGAAGGCGATCGGCTTCGGCGCCCAGGTCACCAACGGCGTGAAGACGCACTACCAGGTGCAGTTGCCCACCGCGGCGTACGAAGCGGGCGCGAAGCCCGACCCCTACAATCCCTCCACCCTGCCGGTGGGCACCGTCGTGCTGATGAGCAGCGCCGACTACAAAGGCACCGCTTTCGAGGCGAGCTACAAGGCGATCGCGCTCTCCACCAAGTCGAACATCGAGAAGGGCGTCTCGACCACCATCGAGAAGACGGGCGAAAACACGGTGCGCGTCACCGTCGGCCCGACCGAGCTGGTGCAGAAGAACTTCGAGCTGGGCGTCAGCCTCGGCCCCGCGAGCGTCAGCATCGGCAACGAGCGCAAAGACACCTCGTTCACCATGAAGACAGCGGAGTTCGATCTCTCCACCAAGGAAGGCAAGGCGGCGTACGACGCCTTCCTCGCCACCGGCAAGATGCCGACCGACAACTCCAAGGGCGTCAGTGGAGTGGCCACCATCTCGCGCGACACCTCCGACGCTTCGGTGAGCGTGGGCGCGGAGCTGGGACCCTGGAGCGGTTCGACCACCATCTCGAGCGAGAGCTACGCCAGCGTGGTGACGACCTACCCCGATGGCTCTGCCGATCGCACCATCGACGCGCAGACGGTGAACGGAAGCCCCCTGCACGCCAGCGTGCACTACCGCCCCGACGGCACCGTCGACGAGTCGAAGACCACCTTCTCGTTCTTCTACAAGGGTGCCGGTGGCGACGTGGAAGGGCTGTTCGCCGACGCCTACAAGTTCGACAAGAAGATCGTGAAGGGCAGCAAGGACATCGAGCTGTCCTTCACCCCCGAGCAGTCCGCCACGCTCACCGCCCAGGCCGCCGCGTATTACAAGCAGACGGTCAACCCCACAGGTCAACGCGACCCCGGCACGCTGTCGGGCCCCGACTACCTGCTCTACAAGCTCTCGATCGCCAAGACGCCGGAAGAAGTGGCCTCTGCCCTCGCCGACGCGCCCCCCGGCGTGGTGGGGTACGCGTTGGAGCTCCTCAAGGTCAACGGCGCGGCGCCGGCGGGGACTGTCTCGGTGCGCGATCGCAATGCCAGCTGAGGCTTCGTCTCAGAGAAACGACCGTTGCCTGTGCTCACCCGGGTGAGGTGGGAGAGCGCAGGTGCTGACGCTGACATCTCAGGGCAGGCGCTGGAGGGTGAGCTTGAGCTGGTCGCTCGAATTCGTGTCCCATTCCGCCTTGGGGCCGAACATCAACAAGCCCGGAAGCTGTTGTTTGGGCTCACCGAGCGTCTCCAGCGTCAGATCGAGCACCCCGAAGCGGCGCTCCCGAAGATCCGAGTCGGTCTTTTCCTGAGAGCCCGTCTGGTTCGAATAGACGGCCACCTGCGACTGGGGCTGCAAGGTCAGCTGCGTACCGTCGAGCGTCCAGGTGCCCTTCTCGGTGCAGTGCGACTCTGACTTCTGGCCGTACATCGTGATCGCCGAGACCCAGTTGAAGACGTAGCTGCCGTCGTCATCGAAGCTCAGCTGGTAGAGCGAGCCGCTGGAGTTGGTCTGAACCCACTGCGTGTTGCCAGCGCGCGCCACCACGTTGTTCACGATGCTGCCGTACTGCGCCACCCACCGGCCGCCGGGCAGCGCCTGGTTCATCGCCTCGCCCCGGGCGATCTCGCCGGCGACGAGCCACTCACCACTCGATGGAGTCGGCGCCGCACTCGCCGTGGCGGGTGCATCGGGGCTGAGAGCGCCGAGCACGACCACGCCCATGCTGAAGAGACAGCAGCTCGCGACCACGCCACCCGCGATCACGAGCGTCCAGAAGAGCGGGCCTCTGGGCGTGCTCACGGGTCAGCTGATGCCGAGCAGGCGGGGAACCTTCTCTTCGAGCAGATCGATCTCTTCGCGCGTCTCACCGAGGTAGGCGAGCAGCTGCAGATCTTCCCGCTCCACCGCGCCGCCGTGAACGATCCAAGCGCGGGTGCGGAGCAGCCGGTACAGCTTGATGAGCTTGCGGTCGGAGACGAACACCTCGTCTTCGCGAACCAGCGTGCGAATGACACGGCGGAACTCGCGCATCACCTCGTCGCGGAAGAACAGCTCGCGATCGCGCGGCTCGTGCCGTGCCATCAGCAACGTGAGGTAGCGGTGGGCCTTCAGCAGATCTTCGAGGTTCGCGTGACCTTCGACCCACGGCTTCTGGTTCAGGTCCTTGTTCGTCTGCGAGTCGAGCCCAGCGTCGAGCAACTCGATGAAGTGCGTCTCCTGCACCGAGCGACAGGCGGCCTTCAAGACGAAGCGATCTTTGAGCGCGCCCAGCTCGCTGTGCTCGGGGATCTCGTTGGTCGCGGCGAACAACATCTTGAGCTTCACCGGAGTCGGCACGCCGTCCTGGTAGAACTTGCGCTCGTTGATGACGGTGAGCAGCGCGTTCAAGATCGCCGAGCTCGCCTTGAAGATTTCATCGAGGAACACCAGCCGCGCGGTCGGCAACTTGCCGCGCTCGCGGCGAATGTAGCGGCCTGAACGCAGCTCGTTGATGTCGATGGGCCCGAGCACTTCGGAGGGCTCGGTGAAGCGGGTGAGCAGGTACTCGAAGTAGTCCGCGCCTTCGATGCCGAGCGCGTCCTTGAATTTGATCACCAGGTCGCTCTTGGCGGTGCCAGGAGGGCCGACCAGCAGCAGCGGTTCCTGGGCGACGGCGGCCACCAGCATCAGATCGATCAGCGGCTGCTTGTCGACGAAGTGGCGCCCCAGCCCCAACCGAAATCGATTGAGCTTGTCGCGCAGCCCCTGGGCCTCGGCCTGCAGCTTTTCGAGCGGCAGCTCTGCGACCGAGTCGAGCAAGTCCTTCGTCTTCGCAACTGTCGTCATGTGTCTCCTCCGACGTCCCGGTGCACCCGCCGCCGGACGAGATACTCGTCCTCGTCGAGGAAGCGCCGCGTCGTCTCATTGAGCGTCAAGTCGTCACCCACGTGGCCGAGCACCAGGGCGTCGGCGAAATCCACCATCGAGAGGCAGAAGTGGGAGTTGGTGTTGAAGCTGTCGGTAATCCACGGCAGCTGCTGCGCGACTCGCAGCAGGCCCGGCAGCGCCAGCTCAGTCGACGCGTGCGAGAGCGCCTGGGCGGTGGCGCGGGTGAGCTTGATGCGCTCGGCGATGATGAGGCCCGATTCACGCCCGAGGCGGCCCAGTGACTCATCGACGATCGGCTGCGCCTGCGCGAACGCGCCCAGGTACATGAAGCCCGAGGCGAGCCCCAGCCGCGCCTGCAGCGTGGCCACGTCTTCACCCTTGAGCACGGTCGAGGCGCGCGCGAGCAGCTCGCCCGCTTCTTCGCGCAGACCGACCCGGCGCAGGCTGCGCACGCCCGAGACCAGCAGGCCGCCGATCTCGCCCACGCCCTCGCCGCCGACTTCCTTGATCGCGTTGCCCAGCTGCAGCACCAGCTGCTTCACCAGCGCCGCGCGGCCGAAGTGACCGGCCACCTTGAGCGCGTCTTCGAGCACGACTGCGCGGTGCCGCGCCGCCAGCCCATCGCCGATGGTGAGGAAGCGTTGCAGCAATGGCAACGCCTGCGATTCCGGCAATTGCGGGAGGTAGTCGAGCAGTCCGTCGATCAACCGAACCCGCTCCTCCACGCCCAGCTGCGCGTCGGCAGCCACGCTCATGCGCGACTGAATGGCCTTGAGCAGCTCGGCCGGCTCGCGCAGGGAACGCAACGCCCCCAGCTCTTCACCGCGGCCCTCGCGGGTGTTGTTGCGCCAGAACGCGCTGATCGCCTCGAGGCGTTCCTGCGGCTCGAGCACCTGGCTGAACTGCCGCAGCCGATCGACCTTGTAGCGATCGAGCGACTCGAGGCCGGTGAGCAGCCCGTTGATCTCCGGAGCCAGCGGCGTGTACGGCGCCACGCCCTCGAGCGCCTGGTCGATGCGGGCCACGTACGCGCGCGTCAGGTACCCGTGAACTGCATCTTTCCGGTCCAGCGCGGCCAGCGCGGCATCACGCAGCTGCCGGGCGCGATCGGCGTTGGCGAGGCGGGCGAAACCCCAGGCGAACTCGAGCCCGACGTAGGCGCGGGTCAGCTTGGGATCCGACTCCACCGCCGAGCGTTTGCGCGGGGTCTCTTCGAAGGCCTTGAGCAACGCCTCGAGCTGGGCGCCGACTCTCAACGCGCGGCCGGTACCAGCGCCGGCCGCCGTCGCCTGACCCATCACGCGCATCAGCCGCGGCACGTCACGATCGAGAGAGAGCCCCGCCTGCACGCGCGCCAGCACGCGATCACGGGCGCGCGCGAGGCCCAGGCTGTCTCCACCGGCGAGCCGCGAGACCGCCACCCGGCCCAGCCAATAGCTGCGCACGTCGAGATCTTCACTGAAGCGATCGAGGAAGGTGACCCAGTCGGTCACGCGCGCGGCGACCGCCTGGTTCGATTCGAGCGCGGCCGCGAGCAGGTGCGCCACCGCGCCTCGCGTCTGTTCCACGTTGGGGGCAGGCTGCGCGAGCAACCCTTCGAGCCGCACGCCCGAGGTGTCAGCCCAGCGGCGCGCCATGCGTGGCGCCTCGTCAGGGCCCGCTTCCCAGAGCCCGTGGGCCCACGCCATGCCCGAGTCGCGCTGCCGCTCGACGCGCGAGTACATCTCGGCCAGTCGAACCCACGCGGTGCGGCGGGCCTGAGAATCGGCCGCCGCCTCGAGCTCGAGGAACGAGGTCTCCTCGCGCGCCACCACCGCTTCCGCTTCGGAAGGGCTGCTCGGCAGTTCGATCGACACCACCGGCATCGAAGTGCGCGGGGCACCTTCAGGGGCGCTCGTCTCGCGCGGCGAAGTACGCGGCTCCCGGCGGCCGCGCGGCGTCCTGCGCTGCACCTCGTCTTCTTCGCGATTCTCGGCGGGCGCGGGGTGCGCGTCTTCGATGGCAGCGAACGGCTCGAAGTCGAAGGTGGCGGAGCGCGCCCAGGTCTGCAGCGTCTCTGCAGCGCCGTCGATGACGTACTCGACCCACTCGGTGAGCGGCCGAAACGCGGCTTCCAGCACCGAGCGGCGGCCGAAACCACCTGCGCTCGGCTCGAGCCAGGTGATCAGATCAGGGTCGGGCGCCAGCCAGGTGCGCAGGCGATCGCGGCGCAGCGGCGGCTCGACGGTGAGCGCCGCGGGGGCGAACAGGTTCGGCATGTCGAGCACGCGCGAGTACGCCTCGCCCGGCAACGCCCCTGAGTTCGCTTCCCGGCCGGGGCGCGCGCGCAACACCACCAGCTCACCGGTCACCACGAAGAGAATGTTCTCGAGCTGGGCCTCGGGCGTCGAGCGCACCAACGCCTCGACCTGCGCCTGGCCCTGCGGGAGCACGAACAAGGTGGGCACCTCGGGCCGCGCCGCGCGGGCGAGCGAGAGCGTCACCTGCACCTTCGGCGCGTCGAGCTTCGGCTGCACTTGCGACGAAGCGCCCAGGCCCACCGGCACCACGAGCTGATCGACGTCGATCCAGTCGCTGTCCGAGATGCGCCACCACGGCCCCTCCCCGGTCATCAACACCATGCCGACGTCGGGGGCCTCGAGCGCGGCATGAAGCGGGTGCGAAAAGGACACCTCGGTCCACAGCCGCTCCTGGCCGGGCGAGGTGGGGACGAAGGCGCGCAGGCCATCGAGGTGATCGAGCGCGCGGGAGAGCACGAACCACGGCGGGTCAGCCACCCGCACCAGCGCGTGCGCGTGCGGCGACTTCACCATCGAGAGTTCCTGGCGATCGCAGCCCAGGCGCAGCAGCTCGCCGGAAAGCTCGAGCAACGAGCGCCGGCCGGTGACCGTGAAGAGCACCGTCGCCAACGCACCCGCGGGCTCACCCGCCCGCACCGGAGCGAGCGCCTCCGCCCAGCATGAAACGTCGGTCAGCTCGACCGACGCGCCGCGCACTTCGACTCCGGAGGCGACCAGGACCTTCGTTGCCTTCGCCGTCAGGCTGCCGGTCGGAACGACCTCGACCAGGCCGTCTTCGGTGATGCCGACCTGCGCGGGCTCGCGTTGCAACTCGAGGGGCACGAGGCCCGACCGCATCGCGACCTGCAACGCCTCCTCACTGGGGAAAACCAAAGCCTCCATGAACGCCGGGCACTGTAATGGAGCCCTGCTGGAGCGCCCACGCAATCTCGGGAGCCCGGGTCGCAAATGTAGGCGTTATGGCGTCATTGGACGTTGAGCCACGTCCAGAGCAGCTCCGGCAGGTCTGAGCCGACGTCGGGAACGTGGCTGCCGCCCTCGATGGTCCAGAGGGTCACCTCCCCGCCCTTTGGGCAGCCATCCCAGCTGGAGACGGTCGTCTCGGGGCCGGGCAGTTTCGCCTCGAGATCGAGCGCGGCGCCGGGCGAGCGCGTGGCCTTGCACCCGGTGAGGTGCGCCCAGCGCGACTGGGTCTCCACCGCGCCCGGGTACGGACCACCGCCCTTCTTGAGAATGTTGGTGCCGCCCTCGTACCGAACGGCCCAATCACGCGTGCCCTGAATCTGCAGCACCCGCACCGGCTTCGCGGGATGACAGTCTTCCACCGGCATCGCGCCCGCAAGGCTGACGATCGCGCTCACCTGCCCTGCCAGCTCACAGCCGAGGCGATGCGCCATGAACCCGCCGTTCGAATGGCCCACCACGTACACGCGCCTGGGGTCGACGTTGTAGACGCGGCGAATTTCGGCGAGCAGGTCGCGCAGGTACTTCACGTCGTCGACCGCGCTCCCGGAGAAGTTGCAGCAGGCGGCGCTGCCGGTGTTCCAGAAGCGTTCTCCTTTGGGGTCGAGCGTGCCGTCGGGTGAAGCGAGCAGCAGGCCGTGCGCTTCGACCAGCTTCCCGAGGCCTAAGTATTCCTCGTGGTGTTTGCCGTTCGAGCCGTAGCCGTGGAGCAGGAGCAACAACGGCGCTGGCTTCTTCCGGTCGTACGAGCGCGGCACGGTCACCGTGACGGGGCGATCGCCACCGAAGACGGGCGGCCCCGCATCGGGGACCGCCTGCAATGACAACCAGACCGCGAAGAGGAGCGTCATCCCTGATGGTTGTACATGCGTCGCCACCTCAAAGCAGCGACACTCCGCCGCCATGAACGCCCATTGGCAGCGATATCAGGATCTCTTGTGCGTGGTGGACAGCCTGGGCATCTCGCTCGACGTCTCTCGCATGGGGTTCAGCGACGCATGGCTCGACGGCATGAAGCCGAAGCTCAATGGGGCGTTCGACGCGATGGAAGCCCTCGAGCAGGGGAAGATCGCGAACCCCGACGAGAAGCGCCGCGTGGGCCACTACTGGCTCCGCGCGCCCGAGCTCGCCTCGCCCACCGACGCCGCGGCGATCAACGACGCGATCTCGAAGGTAAAATCGTTCACCGCCGACGTGCACGCGGGCCGCATCTCACCGCCCGGCGCGCCGAAGTTTACCCGGCAGTTGATCATCGGCATCGGCGGCTCGGCGCTGGGCCCGCAGCTGGCGGCTGACGCGCTGGGCACCCAGGCCGATCGCCTGCAGCCGTACTTCTTCGACAACACCGATCCCGATGGGTTCGATCGCGTGCTCGGGCGCCTGAGCGGCCATCTCAAAGAGACGCTGGTGCTGGTGATCTCGAAATCGGGCGGCACCAAGGAGACGCGCAACGGCATGCTCGAAGCGCAGGTCGCCTGGGAACGCGCCGGGCTGGATTTTTCGAAGCACGCGGTGGCGATCACCGGCGCCGGCAGTGAGCTCGAGCGGGTGGCCTCGGGTTGGCTCGCGCGGTTCCCCATGTGGGACTGGGTTGGGGGCCGCACCTCAGAGACCTCGACGGTCGGCCTGCTCCCCGCCGCGTTGCAGGGGCTCGACGTCGATGCGTTGCTGGCCGGCGCGCGCGAGATGGACAAGGCGACCCGGGTTCGCGACCCGCTCAAGAACCCCGCGGCGCTGATGGCGTTGATGTGGCACCACGCGAGCAAGGGCGTGGGCGCGAAGGACCTGGTGGTGCTGCCCTACAAAGATCGCCTGCTGTTGATGAGCCGCTACCTGCAGCAGCTGGTGATGGAATCGCTGGGCAAGGAGAAGGATCTCGAGGGCAAGAAGGTGGAGCAGGGCCTGAGCGTGTACGGGAACAAGGGCTCCACCGATCAGCACGCGTACGTGCAGCAACTGCGCGAGGGCGTGCCGAACCACTTCGTGCTGTTCATCGAGGTGCTCAAGGATCGCTCGGGGCCGGCGCTCGAGGTCGAGCCGGGCATCACCTCGGGCGACTACCTGCAGGGCTTCCTGCTCGGCACCCGCGCGGCGCTGGGCGAGAAGGGCCGCGAGTCGATGACGTTGTCGCTGCCCGAGGTGAACGCGCGAATGCTGGGTGCGTTGATCGCGCTGTTCGAGCGCACGGTGGGTCTCTACGGCACGTTGATCAACGTGAACGCGTACCACCAGCCTGGGGTCGAGGCCGGGAAGAAGGCGGCCGAGGCGGTGCTCGCGGTGCAGAAGCAGGTGATGGCGGGCTTGAGCGAGAAGCCGCAGACGGTCGAGCAGATCGCGGCGTCAGCGGGCATCGAAGACGTCGAGACCGCGTTCCATTGCCTGCGTCACCTGGCTGCAAATGGTCGCATTCGGCGCGAGGCAGGCGAGCGAATCACCGGCGATCGGTTCGCGCGGTAGTGCGTCGTGAAAAGCAACAGCCTCAGGGAACGGGGCGGCCCACGGTGTTCACCGGGGGAATCGACCCGAGCAGGCCCTCGGCGCGGTGCTTTTTTTGACCCGGTGAGCATGGCTTCGACTTGGTGACGCGACCTAAACCCAATGCCGGTCATTTAGGCCGCCCGAGCCGATTTGCCGCGGTTGCGGGCGTAGTTGCTCATCTTGATCTTCACGTGCCGCGGGTATCTGCGCTCCGG
>JAYVNA010000448.1:0-4657 GCA_043758715.1 Archangium sp. | reverse complement strand
CCGCGGCGCTCATCGCCGCCCCTGTCTTCGCTGACGAGGGAATGTGGACGTACAACAACTTTCCGACCGCCAAGGTGAAGGCGAAATACGGCGTCGAGCCCTCCAAAGAGTGGCTCGATCACGTTCGCCTCTCGTCGGTGCGCATCGCCGGCGGCTGTTCCGCCTCGGTGGTCTCGGCCGACGGCCTGGTGATGACCAACCACCACTGCGCGCGTGAGTGCATCGAGAACATCTCCGGCAACATGAAGAAAGACTTCAACCGCGACGGCTTCTTCGCCAAGACCCAGGCCGAAGAGGCGCGGTGCCCCGGTTACGAGCTCAACCAGCTCACCGAGATCACCGACGTCACCAAGCGGGTGCAGGACGCCACCAAGGACGCCGCTCCCGAGAAGTTCAACGATGTGCAGAAGTCCGCGCTCGCCGGCATCGAGAAGGAATGCGCCACCAGCGACGACTTCCGCTGCGAAGTCGTCACCCTGTACCGGGGTGGCCGCTACGATCTCTACAAGTACCGCCGCCTGCAGGACATTCGCCTCGTGTTCGCCCCGGAAGACGGGATCGCGTTCTTCGGCGGTGACCCCGACAACTTCATGTTCCCCCGCTACGATCTCGACGTCTCGTTCGTGCGCATCTACGGCGCCGACGGCAAGCCGATGAAGATGGAGCACCACCTCGCGTGGTCCGACGGCACCATCAAGGAAGGCGACCCGACCTTCGTCTCCGGCAACCCCGGCGGCACCTCGCGTGGCCTCACCGTCGCGCAGCTCGATGACGATCGCGACTTCCGCATGCCGATGTCGCTGATGCGCCTGTCCGAGCTGCGTGGCTTCATCACGATGTACCAGACGCGCGGCGTCGAGCAGAAGCGCCAGTCGAACGACATGCTGTTCGGGGTCGAGAACTCGCTCAAGGCCTACAAGGGCCGCCACGCCGCGCTCGCCGACAAGTCGTTCTACGGCCAGCTGGTGAAGAACGAGCAGGACTTCCGCGCCAAGGTGAAGGCCAAGCCCGAGCTCGAGAAGCTCTACGGCGGCGTGTGGGACAACATCGCGACCATCGTCAAGAAGCAGCAGGGCTACCGCAAGGAATTCAACGCCCTCGAGCGCGGCCCGGTCAGCGATCTGTTCGGCATGGCGCGCGGCTACGTGCGGTACGCCGCCGAGCTCGAGAAGCCCAACGGCGAGCGCCTCAAGGAGTTCAGCGACGCGCGCCTGCCCCAGTTCAAGCAGGGAATGCTGGCGAACCACCCGGTGTACCCGGAGATGGAGATCGCCACCCTCACCTGGTCGCTCACGAAGATGCGCGAAGATCTCGGCCCCGATCACCCGGTGATCAAGCGCGTGTTCGGCAACAAGAGCCCCGCTGAGATCGCCACCGCGGCGGTCAAGGGCACCAAGCTGGCGGACATCAAGGTCGACAAGACCGGCAACGCCATTGGCGGTCTGCGCAAGGAACTGCTCGACGGCGGCAAGGTGAAGATCGACGCCTCGAAGGACCCGATGATCGAGCTCGCCCGCGCGCTCGACCCGGACGCCCTGGCGATTCGCAAGAAGTACGAGACCGAAGTCGACGGCCCGGTGAAGAAGCAGCAGGAACTGCTCGCCCGTGCCCGCTTCGCCGTCTACGGCGACGCGATCTACCCTGACGCCACCTTCACGCTGCGCCTGAGCTACGGCGCGGTCGAGGGCTACGAGGAGAACGGCGCCAAGGTGAAGCCCTTCACCACCATCGCCGGCGCCTTCGAGCGCCACACCGGCGCCGACCCCTTCGCGCTGCCCAAGACCTGGCTGGCGGCGAAGTCGAAGCTCGGCATGGACGTGCCGTTCAACTTCGTCACCAGCAACGACATCATCGGCGGCAACTCAGGCTCGCCGGTCGTCAACGCCAAGGGCGAGGTTGTCGGGCTCGTGTTCGACGGCAACATTCAGTCGCTGGGCGGTGACTACGGGTTCGATTCGACCGTGAACCGCACCGTGGCCGTGCACTCCGCCGCGCTGCTCGAGGCGATGGACAAGGTGTACGGAGCCAAGCGCCTGGTCGAAGAGATCAAGGGCCCGGGCGTGGCAGCTCCGAAGAGCGGCCAGCCGTAATTTCATCAACTCCCTCCCTCTCCCCTGCGCTCCCCTGCGGGGGAGAGGGTCTAGCTGTCGTTCAAGATGTCCCGCAGCACCTGCAGCTGGAAGCCCTGAGGGCTCGCTGCACCAAACGCATCCAACCCCGCCTCGATGAGATCGTTGGCAGCCCGGTTGAGCGCGAGCACCTCGGCGTCGTCGCCCAGCGCGTGGGCCAGCCCGATCAGATCGTAATTGCGCGCCTCTGAGATCAACACCTGCAGCTCGGGCACCTTGGCGTCCGAGATGCGGCTCGAGAGGTTGTTGAACCAGGCGAGCGCCGTGGCCCGGGGCGTTGCTGCTGCCCGCGCCTTCAGCTTCGAAACGACGGACTTCTTCGCGACGGAACGCGGGGGCGACTTCTTCTTTTTCGCTCGGGCGGCGGCCATGGAGCGGCGAAGACTACTCCCACTCGATGGTGGCGGGCGGTTTCGACGAGATGTCGTAAACGACCCTGTTGATGCCCCGCACCTCGTTGCAGATGCGGCTCGAGATCTTCCCCAGCACCTCGTACGGCAAGCGCGCCCAGTCAGCCGTCATGCCGTCGACCGAGGTCACCGCGCGCACCGCGCAGGTCATCTCGTAGGTGCGCTCGTCGCCCATCACGCCCACGCTCTGCACCGGCAGCAGCACCGCGAAGGCCTGCCAGAGTTCCTTGTAGAGCCCGGCGGCGTTGATCTCCTCGAGGACGATCACGTCGGCCTTCCGCAAGATGTCGAGGCGCGCCTCGGTGAGGTCGGTGATCACGCGAATCGCCAGACCAGGCCCAGGGAACGGGTGCCGGGAGACCATCTCGTCGGGCAAGCCGAGCTCGCGGCCCAGCACGCGCACTTCGTCCTTGAAGAGCTCGCGCAGCGGTTCAATCAGCGCCAGCTTCATCTTGTCGGGCAGGCCGCCCACGTTGTGGTGGCTCTTGATGGTGGCTGACTTGCCCACCACGGAGATCGACTCGATCACGTCGGGGTACAGGGTGCCCTGGGCGAGAAACCTGGCGTCGGTGAACTCGGTCGCGGCCTCGTCGAACACCGCGATGAACTCGTAGCCGATCGCCTTACGCTTCTTCTCGGGGTCGGTGATGCCGGCGAGCTTGTCGAGGAACCGCTTGCGCGCGTCGATGGTCTTGAGCGGGACGTGAAAACGGCCGACGAAGAGCGCCTCGACCTGCTCGCGCTCACCCTGCCGCAGCAGCCCGTTGTCGACGAAGATGCACTGGAGCCGATCGCCGATCGCGCGGTGCAGCAGCAACGCCGCCACTGAGCTGTCGACGCCGCCGGAAAGGCCGCAGATCACCCGGCCCTGCTCGCCCACCTTCGCGCGGATCTCTTTGATCTGCTCGTCGATGAAGCTCTTCATCGTCCAGTCGCCCTTCACCTTGCAGTCGGTGAAGAGGAAGGCGCGCAGCATCTCTTTGCCTTCAGGGGTGTGCACGACCTCCGGGTGAAACTGGACGCCGTAGAGGGGCTTGGTCTCGTGCGCGGCGGCGGCGAAGGGCGCGCTGGGCGTCTTGCCGATCGCCACGAAGCCAGGCGGGAGCGCCTCGACCCGATCGCCATGGCTCATCCACACCTTGAGGTGGGTGCCTTCCATGAAGGCGGCGAACGGACCACGGGCGGACACCACCTCGACCTGCGCGGGGCCGAACTCGCGGTGGGCGCTCTTGTCGACCTTGCCGCCGAGCATCTTCGACATCAGCTGCAGGCCGTAACAGACGCCCAGCACGGGCAGCCCCAGCTCGAAGACCTCGGGGACGCAGAAGGGAGCGCCTTGCGCCTCTACCGACATCGGCCCACCGGACAGGATGATGCCCCGGGGCGCGAAGGCCTTGATGTCAGCCAAAGGCAGGTTGTGACGGTGGATTTCGCAATACACACCCAGCTCGCGCACCCGGCGGGCGATGAGTTGCGTGTACTGACTGCCGAAATCGAGGATGAGGATCTTCTCGTGAGTGGCTTGCACGCGCACGCTCCGGCGACAGTCGTTGACGAACGGCCTTATCCCTTCAAGACTCTCGCGCCAATGAGCAAGCGCATCGTCGCCGCCCTGTCTACCGCCCTTCTGCTGACGGGCTGCGTGCATGAGATGTCGAGCGACGAGCGCCTCGACCGCGAGACCAAGCGCAGCGACGCCCTCACCTCTTCGACAGCTGGCGATCTGGTGAAGATGAAGTGCGACGACATCACTTCCGAGCTCTCGAAGGCGCGAGATGAAAGCGCTCAGGAAGAGAAGCGCCTCGCCATCTATGCCGACCTGTTCGATCGGGTGAAGGACCGCACGGCCAAGTTCGACGACGCCCTCTCTCGAAACCCCGACCTCGCCTACCAGGAAGGCAGCCAGGAGATCATCGCGGCGCGCGACGGGTGCATTCAGTCAGCGGCCGATGTGCGGCTCGACTTCGAAGGGCTCGTTCGCGAGATCATCAACCTGCCGGTCGTCGACGAGTACCGCGATGGCAAACCAGTGAAGGCGGCGCGCTTGAGCTTCGACACCCTGCGAGGGGCGATCGAGAAGCTCGGGCTCGACGACAAGGACGCGCTGTTGAGCCGCCT
>JAYVNA010000447.1:0-4659 GCA_043758715.1 Archangium sp. | reverse complement strand
GCAGCATGCGGGGCAGCAGCGCAGGGGTGCTGGTGGAACCCGTCTGCACGGACGCGACCGCCGATGACGAGAACGAGTTATTGCGGGACGCGATGTCGTCGAGGATCGCCAAGATGGCAGCGTTGACGTCGGCCGCACCCCTCGCCGCGTAGAACTTGCCGCCGCCCACCTTGGCGGTGCTTGTCAGCAGCTGGTTGGCGTAGGTATCGGTGCCGAACCCGATGGTGTAGGTCGCGACCTTCTGGGTTCCCGGCAGCTCGGGGCGGAGGTCGCTGTTGTAGAGGAAGCTGGCGATCTCATCGAGGTAGCTGTTGCACACCCCTGTGCCCGCGGGGCAATAGGGCGCGGTGTAGGTGGTGCGGCTGGTGATCTCTGAGGGCCACGTGTTGATCAACTCGTTGTTCGGCTGGCCGTCGGTGAGAATGATGGCCGCGTTGAAGCTGCAGCCCGTGCAGATCGAGCGCTGGGTGGCAGGGCCTGGCTCGTTCAAGTTGGCGAAGGTGCAGGAGCCCGACGAGCACCCGCTGCCGTTGCCGGGGTAGCTGCCGGCGAACAGGTTGTCGTAGCCATCGGGGCTCGTCGCCGAAGACTTCAGGTGCCAGCCGGCCATGTAGAGGATGGTGGCCAGCGGGGTGCTGGCGTTGAAGTTGTTGCTGTCTGACGCGAGGCCGTTGAGGATCGAATTTCGCGCCGACTCGACGGAGCTGGTGTTGAGCGGGTAGAGCTGGTTGCAGTTGGGGCTCAGCGGCTTCCACAGACAAATGGGCCCCCCGCCGTATCCGGGGGCAAGGCAACTGCCACCCCAGTCGCTGAAGGTCATGATGCCCAGGCGCACTTCGCGGACGTCGAAGATGAGCTGCGAGAGCACCAGGATCGCGCCGATCTCCTTGGGGCTGTAAAACTTGAGGTAGTTGCCCGAGGCGATGCGGGTGGTGCCGTCCTGAACGTAGTAGCCGCTGGTGTCGAGGCAGGCCGTGCACGTGAGGACGTCGGCTGGGACCGAGCTGGTCACCGCCGAGCAGGCCGCGTCACGTGAAGCGGTATACGACCCGTTGGACCACTTGGTGCCCGCGGGTGAACCGCTGTTCTTAAAGTCGTGGCCGAAGGTTGCGCCGGCGGGGTAACTCCCGGTGCCATCGGCGCGGTAGATGACGTCGGGGTCGAACCATTTGGTGTTGTAGGTCGGGGTCTTGCTGCCCGGAGAGCCCGTCATGCCGCTGATGAAGCCGCGGTAATTGGTGTTGGGGTCGTAGCCGGTGCCGGCGAAGGTGGGGTGGCTACAGCCCTTGGCGCTCGGCCAGTCTTCCGGCCATTCCTGCATCGAGCACGAGGTGTCGAGAATCAGCATCACGTTCGGCGGACCACCGGCCGAGGTGAAGAACTTTTCGTCGCTGCCCGTGGTGGGGTTCATCAGCGTCTCGAGCCGCGAGGTCGACTGCACGCAGCACGCGCCGGGGTCGATGGCCAGCGCGTCAGAGCTGATGAGGGCGAGCGACGTGCTCAAGGCCAACGCGAGACGGAATCGGAATTGGTTGCGCATGGTGATCCTCAGAGTCCGTGCCGGAAGGTGAACTCGACTTCGCTCTGGGCGTTCGAGGTGGGGTTTCTGCAGGTGACCACCACGCGGTAGTAGTTACCGCCGAGGGTCGATTCGGCGAGCGTGTTGGCCATGTCGCGCACCTGGTACCGCGAGGCGCCCATCAGCTTCGAGTCGAGCTTCACGATGACCGGCTCGACCCCGGTGTTGTCGAAGTGCGCAGTGCGCAATTGCTTGTCGGTGCTGGCCGACTGGGTGTCGGGGAACTGCTCGTTGACGAAGAGGTTCGTCGGCGAGACTCCGAACGTGCGCAACTTCGCGAGCAGCAGCTTGCGACCGGTGGTCGCGCAGGCTTGCACCTCGTCGGCCCGGGCCTTGGAAATCGAGGCTTCGCGGTTGGTGCCGGTGAACTGAATCGCCGCGGCGACGATCATCATCAAGACCGCCAGCGCGACGAGCGTCACGATGAGCGCGTTGCCACGCGTGCGCAGATAGATGGGTCTCACTTTTTCAGCCTCCCCAGATGTTGAGATCACGAGTTTCGGAGCCGGTCTTGAGCGCGGGCGCGAAGCCACTGCGCGACATCAGGTTCGGCGTGTTGAGCGCAGTGTGAAACCGCGAACGGCGGAAGCCATCACGCGCCGGGATCGCCGGAGACCAGTTGAAGGTGTTGCTCGAGGTGAAGTCGCGGCGGCTGTTGTCAGGCAGCGCGCGCGAGGAACGCATCACCATCACGAGGTGCACCGAGCGAATGTTCGCCGGGTGGCGGGTGTAGCGCTCGGGCTCGTCGTAGCCGGTGCGGTAGTCAGGCTGGGTGGTGAGGATGCTGGTGATGGGCCCGAAGAAGGTCTCGCTCGCCGCGTCGCCGACGATGTAGTCGGAGTTACCGGTGGTGTCGGGAGCGCCGGTGCAGCAGGTCAGGCCGGGGCGCGCCCGGTTCATGCCGAAGGCGACCTGGAAGGCCTCGACGTCGGGCGCGATGGGGTCGAAGTTGTTGAGCGTGAGGTCGGTGACGTCGGCCCGCAGATCGCGAAACGAGATCAGCCACGGCCGGCCGCCCAGCTTCGCGATGCGCAGCCGGTGTTCCTGCACGATGTAGACGTACGGCGACGCGCTGCCGGTGGCCTGCAGGCAGGTGGCCGAGCTGGTGACGAAGGGAGCACCCTCGGCGGTCACGGTCACGCTGGTGGCGGTGGCGACCGCGGCCGTGGCCACGCGAACCATCTGGTAATCGATGCCGCCGCGGCAGCCGATCATCAGCAGCTTGCCCACGGGCAGGGCCACGCCCAGGGCGGTGTCGACGGTCACGCTGGTGTTGCCGGTGTTGACCCGGCCCACCCGAAGGAACGCCGGGTCTCGATAACGGAACGCCAGGTCGTCGGTGACGACGGTGTTGGTGGCGCCCACCATCGCCGGAGTGTTGGGGTTGAAGGTCACGCCCTGCACGTCGACGTTGTCGCGGGCACCGCCAGTGGGGTTCGAGACGTCGATGCCCACCCGGGGGTCGAGGCCGTAGCCCGCCAGCGGGATCACGCGCTCCAGAAAGAGCATCGCGCCTCGGCCATTCTCGGTCATCAGCTTCACTTCAGTCTCAGCCTGGTAGCTGCGCTGCACGCCGATGAAGATGGCTACCACCGCCGTCATCACGATGCTGGTGACGGCGAGCCCGACCATCAGCTCGGCGAGGGTGAAACCGCGGGCTTTGAAGCGTCGAGTGGAGTCCATGTCAGAACTCCAGGTTCGTCTGGTTGGTGGTGGTGTCGTAGATGGCAGTGAAGCGCTTGACGATTCGCACCTTGCCGCCGTCTTTCCAGCCGACGTTGACGCCCACGTACATCACGTCGGGTTTCGTCGGGTGAATGTAGACCGCGATCAGCCGGGTGTAGACGGTGTCATCGCTGCTGTCGTAGCCGGGCGTCACCATCGTGAAGCTGCTGCCCAGCGAATCGAAGTCGACGAAGCAGGGGGCGGTGGTGAAGCCGAGGGTGGTGAGCGAAGCGGGCATCGGGTTCAGGTCACCCTTGAACAGCTTGGTGTTGGCGCTGAGTGACCCGAAGGCCACGCACTGGGCCGCGGCGAACAAGCCGCCGGTGCCGAGCAGCCGCGCCTTGCCCTGCTGCTCGATCGAGCCCATCAGTTCCTGCGCGATGATCGACGCCCGGGCGTGCCGGTTGGCCATGGTGTTCTGCACCGAGGCGATCATCAGCCCCTGGAGCACGCCCACCATGCCGGTCAGCAGAATGACCGTCGAGACCAGGCCCTCGATCAACGAGACGCCCTTGCGGCTGCGATTGGAGGAAAGAGCTTTCATCACTTCACCAGGGTGACGAGGCCGGTGGCGCCGACCAGTCCGAAGAGGAAGGTGTTGTTGGTGTTGTCGACGCCCTGGAGCGCCAGGCCGGCGACGCGCTGGGCCACCGGCGCGCCGCTGTTGTCGAGGAAGCGGAGCTGCTGCTCACCGGTGAAGACGATCGCGCCCTTGTTGCTGCTCGTACAGAAACTGCAACCGTTGCTGTCCGCGGTGCCGACCAGGCCCGCGAAAGGCGCCGCGAAGGGCACCAAAGTGTAGAGAGGCTTGCCGAAGCGAACGTTCTTCTTGGGGTAGTCGTCCAGGTAGATGGCCTGCAGCAGCCCGCCCTGGCTGGTGTTCTGCGACTTGATGTTGGTGGGCGGGGTGAAGTTGGCCCAGCTGCATTCACCGGTGCCGTCGCACGGGCCGCTGGCGGTGAGGAAGTCACCCTTGGGGTCTTCGAACACGAAGACCGCGCCGTTGCCGCCGGTGACCGCGCCGGCCTTGGTCATCTTCGGGTAGATGAGGACGTAGATGTCGGTGCCCTTCGATTCGGCGCGGGCCCGGGCGTACTGCAGCAGGCTGCCCAGGTCGGACGCCGCGTTCTGGGTGGCGTTCCTCATGCCGATTTTCTGCGAGGTCGCCGCCGCCAGACCCGAGAGGATGCCGACGATCGCGACCACGATCATCATCTCGAGAAGGGTGAAGCCAGAGCGTGAGCGGGGAGTCATGGGAGCGCTCGCCTGAGCAAGCGCCATTCCCGGGGCTCAGCTGACTGAATCCCCCCACTTGGCGTGGATCAGGAAGGCGTCTCGCAAATGATCCGAACCGG
>JAYVNA010000446.1:0-13979 GCA_043758715.1 Archangium sp. | reverse complement strand
CGAGCGGGTCGAGCCCCTGCGCACCGACGTCTACCTGCGTGATCCGTCGCAAGACGAGCTGGGCCTCAAGCGCCGAGATCGCACCTTCGAGGTGAAGGGTTTGGTCGCGCAGCTTTCGCCCATCGACGAAGGTCCGTTCAGCGGCGTCATCGAGCTGTGGAGCAAGTGGGAACTCGAGCACCTGCGCTTCGAGGAACAGCTCGCGGTCACCAAGCTGCGGCGGACCCAGAAGCTGCCGGAATGCCAATTCGAACTCACGCAGCTCTCCGTGCAGGACCAGGCGTGGTGGACGCTGGGCTTCGAGGCCTCGGGGACCCTCGACTCGGCCGAGCGGAACCTGCGCGCGGCGATCGCGATGGTGGCGAAACGAAGGCCACCTCCGCTCACCGATGCGGCTTGCGAGAGCTATTCCGCGTGGCTGCGGGGGGTCATCAGCGGCCGCTGACCTCAGCCAGGACCCACGGCTCGACCACGGTGCCTCGCGTGCGCGGATCCAGAAAGACGAGCGTGGGCATCGAGACGTGGAAGTAGTCCCAGCGTCCGAGCACCTTCACCTGCAGGCCTTGCGCTTCGAGTTGAGGCGTCGCGGCTTCCGCCATCAACACCCGCGCGGGCTTCCCGTCTTGCAGCACCGAGACCGTGTCGCCGGTGGTCCAGTTCACCACCTCGGTGTTCAAGCCAAAGTCGAAGGTGAGCGACTCGACCTCGACCAGCGAGGTGCGCATCGGCGGCAGGGTGTTCGCGAGCTCCGCGGCTTGCCGGCCCACCTGGTACCGCAGGAGAAACGGCAGGTACGAATGCAGCAGCGCGAGGTTCACCGCCACCGCGGCGAGGAACGCGCGGCCCAGGGTCGCTTCGATGGTGAGCCCGCGGAACACCACCCAGCTCAGCCCGCAGATCAACAGCACGCCGCCGGTGACCACGCCGTAGCCAGGGGGCTCGACGAACAGCAGCAAACCCGCCGTCGCCAGCGGCATGCCCACGCTCACGGCGACGCCCAGCGCGATCGCCCACTTCTTTGCGGCCGGGTTTTCCAGGCGCACCAGCCAGGCCGCCACGCCCAACGCGAAAAAGGGAAAGACGATGTTCAGGTAGTGCGGCAGCTGCGAACGCGAGGCGGTGAAGACCAGCATCGTCAGCAGCGCGCCGCCCCAGACGTGCAGTTCCCGCCCACCCCAGGGCGAGGGGACCTTCTTGATCGCATCGCGCACGCGCGTCCCCGCGGCGAAATAGAGCCACAAGGACCACGGCAGAAACGCCCACAACACCACGTGGAAGAAGTAGCTCGGATCTCCGGAGCCCTTCAGCGGGCCCGTGTTCAGAAAGCGGCCGAACTGGCTGTCCCAGAAGAAGAAGCGCACGCCTGAGACGCCGCTGCGACCGAACATCACCTTCTCGGGGTGTGCGTCGAATTGCAGGTAGAGCGCCGAGAGCACGGGCAGCAGGAAGATCGCGCCGAAGATGAGGCCCAGCGCCCAGCGCGGCTTGAGTAGCGCGCGCCAGTCGTGTGCGAGCAGCGCGCCTCCGATCGCCACGCCCACGAAGGGGCCCTTGGTCGACATCGCCGCCGCGGTGAAGAACGCGCCCGCGATCAGGTGCGGCAGCCAGCGCTCGCCCCGGGCCGCGAGCAGGTGAAAGATCGCGGCGATGAGCAGGCCCACGAGCATCGGTTCCATGCGCGCGTCGGCATCGGAGAGCACCACGTGTTCACTGACCAGCAGCAACAGCACCGCCAATCGAGCCACCGTGCGATCGAACAGCAAGACCCCCAGCTGCCAGGTGTAGTGCGCGCCGAGCAGAAACCCCGCGACCGAAGGCAGTCGCCACGCGATCTCGTTGACCCCGAACAACCGCATCGAGGCCGCCGCCATCCAGAAGAGGAAATGCGGCTTGTCGAGCCAGTCTCCGCGATAGGCAGTCAGGTTGATCAGATCGCCCGAGTTCGCCATGTGCTTGGCGACGTTCGCGTAGAGCGCGGAATCGGGCTCGGTGAGGGTGCCGAAGAGGGCGGTGAGGTGCAGGCCTGCTCCGATTGCCAGGAGCGGCCACCACCAACGGTTGATCCATTCTTCGAGCGAGCGATTCATCCTGGGCCGGTCCGCCCTCTAGCGCGGATGTTGTTCCTCGTCGGCGTTTCTCCTTTCCGGCAGAGTCCCCTGCGTGCGCGCCCTGGTCACCAGCCGTCGAAGTGAACTCCGGCTCGACCGGGCCAGGGCGTTCCTGCGCGAATTGCCTGCCAGCGAAGATGCTCTGCTGATCGGTCCGTCGTTCGAGACGGTGGCCGAGCTGACCCGGTCGATCCGTCGGGCGATCTTCGGGTGGCGGCGCACGACGCTCTACCGCTGCGCGCTCGAGCTCGCGCGGCCGGCGCTGTTGGAAAGGGGGCTGACCGCGGTGTCCTCGCTCTCGCTCGAGGCGTTGTGGGCCCGGGTCGCGCACGAGCTGGGCGCTGATGCGCTGCTGCACCGGCTGGAGCCTCTCGAAGGGCGCCCTGGCCTGGCTCGTGCGCTCTCGCGGACGGTCGGGGAGCTGCGCATGCTGGGCGTCAGGCCCGAGGCGGTCGAGCCGGCGCTGGGCGAAGCGATGCGCGCGTTCGAGGCCGCGCTGACCGAGGGCGCGCTCGCCGATCGCGCGATGGTCTACGGGCTCGCCTGCGAGGGCATCGCGCTTTCGCCGAAGAGCCCGTTGCTGCTCCTCGACGTCAAGTTCGGCGCGGGGCTCGAGCAGGAGTTCGTCGAGGGCCTGGTGCGGCACGCGAGCCAGGTGTTCGCGGTGGCGCCCGCAGATGAGGCGAGCGTCATCGAGCTGCTCGAGGGGGGGGTGGGGAAGGCCGAGGTGTTGCGCAATGACGGCGCGACTTCGCTCGACGAGCTGCAGCGCAACCTGTTTTCACCTCTCGCGGCGTCATCCACCGTCGAACACAAGCTCGACGATTTCTTCTCGGCGCCCGGTGAAGCGCGGGAGTGCGTCGAGATCGCGCGGCGCATGCTCGAGTTCGCGCGCGACGGGGTGCGGTTCGATGACATGGCGGTGCTGCTGAGAAGTCCCGGTACCTACCGGGCGCCCCTCGAAGATGCGTTTCGGCGCGCGGGCATTCCGAGGTGGTTCAGCTCGGGGCTCCCTCACCCGGACCCTTCGGGGCGGGCGTTGCTCGCGCTACTTCATTGTGCGGAAGAGCAGCTCTCGGCGCGGCGGTTCAGTGAGTACCTGTCGCTCTCGCAGGTGCCGCGGCTGGAAGAGTCGGGTGCGCCTCCCGCGGCTTCGAGTGATCGCTTCATTCGGCCGGAAGCCAGCGAGTCGCTGCTGCCGCTCGTTCCTGCCTCGGCGCCCCTGCCCGAGGCGCCAGAGACCATCGGAGATGTCGACGCGCCCGCGGTGCTGGGACAGCTGCGCTCACCCCGCCGCTGGGAACGCCTCATCATCGATGCCGCGGTGATCGGCGGAACTGATCGGTGGCGGCGAAGGCTGTCGGGCCTGCGCCAGAAGAAGAAGAAAGAACGGCAGAACCCCACGGCCAGCGAGGCGCAGCTGCAGCGCGTCGATCGGGATCTCGCCGATCTCGACGCCCTCGAACATTTCGCGCTGCCCCTGCTCGATGCCCTCGCGGCATTTCCGAAGTCGGCGACGTGGGGTGAGTGGCTCGAACAACTCGGATCTCTCGCGACCCGCGCGCTCAAGTCGCCGCAGCGCGTGCTCTCGGTGTTGCACGAGCTCGCGCCGATGGCGCCGATCGGTCCGCTCGAGTTACCCGAGGTGCGCGCGGTGCTCTCGCAGCGGCTCTCTGAAGTGACCGAGCCGCCGGAAGGGCGCCGGCAGGGGCAGGTGCTGGTCGCTCCCGCGGAGTCGGCGCGCGGGCTGTCGTTCAGCGTGGTGTTCATTCCGGGCCTCGCGGAGCGCGTGTTTCCTCAGAAGATCCGCGAAGACCCGCTGTTGCCTGATTCGAACCGGGTGAAGATCTCAGGCGAGCTCGAGCTCAATCGCGCGCGCGTGGCTTCGGAACGGCTCGCGTTGCAGCTCGCCGTGGGTGCCGCGAAGAAGCGCGCCATTCTCTCGTACCCCCGGGTCGATGCGGAGCATGCCCGGCCTCGGGTGCCTTCGTTCTACGCGCTCGAAGCCGCGCGCGCGGTGCAGGGCTCGCTGCCGGGGTTCGAGGCACTCCAGCGGCAAGCGGAGTCGTCATCGCTGACCCGGCTCGCCTGGCCTGCGCCTGACGATCCGAGCCGAGCCATCGATGACACCGAGTTCGATCTGGCGATGCTCGATCGAATTCTTCGCTCCCGCGAATCGGTGAAGGGCCATGGGCGGTACCTGGTGAAGACCAACCCTCACCTCGCGCGCGCACTGAGGGCCCGGTACGCGCGGTGGCAGCAGAGCACGTGGACTCCGCATGATGGCCTGGTGAAGCCCGGGGCACTGGGTCGCGCCGCGCTGGAACCGCATCAGCTCAGCGCCCGGCCCTTCTCGCCCACCGCGCTCGAGCAGTACGCGGCGTGTCCGTACAAGTTCTACCTGTCTGCCATCGCCCGCCTGCAGCCGCTCGAGATCCCCGGAGAGATGGAAGAGCTCGGGCCGCTCGAGAAGGGCTCGATGGCGCACCAGGTTCACTACGAGCTGCTCTCAGCGCTGCGGGCCGATGGCGTCGAGGTCAACGCTTCGACCCTCGATGCCGTGTTGGCGCGGTTGCATCAGACCATCGAGCGCGTCGCGGCTGAGGTGTTCGATCAGTTCAAACCCGCGATCGAGCGCGTATGGGAAGACGGCGTGCAGACCCTCGAGGCCGACTTGCGCGAGTGGGTGCGGCGCGTGTCGCAGGAACCGGAGTGGAAGCCGGCGCACTTCGAGCTGTCTTTCGGTCTGCCGGGGCGTGACGTCGACGCGCAGGATCCGCAGAGCACGCCGCTACCGGTGACGCTGGTCGAAGGGCTGCAGGTTCGCGGGTCCATCGACCTCGTCGAGAAGACCGCCTCGGGAGCGCTGCGGGCGACTGACTACAAGACCGGCCGCGCGTGGGGAGAGCCGGGGAACATCATCGGCGGCGGGCGGCACTTGCAGCCCGTGCTGTACGCCCTGGTGCTCGAGAAGCTGTTCCCGGGCGCGACCGTGAAGGGCGGGCGGTTGTTCTACACCACGCAGATCGGCGGGTTCTTGTCGGTGCCGACTGAGCTCAATGCCGCTTCTCGCGAGGCCTTCGGGTTGGTGGCGCGGACGTTGAGGAGCGCGCTCGAGACCGGGTTCTTCCCGTCGGCTCCCGACGAGGGCGAGTGCAAGTACTGCAACTTCAGATCGCTGTGCGGTCCTGATGAGGAGCGGCGGGTGATGAGGACGCGGAAGGGCCTGCGGGCCGAGTTGAAGGATCTGCGGAAGCTGAGGGAGATGCCGTGAGCACTGCCGAGGCGAAAGTTCCGGGGGATCAGAGCACTCGCACCAAGCTGCTCGAGCAGCTCGACACCACCTTCGTGGTCGAGGCCGCCGCGGGGACTGGCAAGACCACCGTTCTGGTCGAGCGCATCGTGATGATGGTTCGCAAGGGCCGCGCCCGGCTCAGTGAGATCATCTCGGTCACCTTCACCGAGAAGGCCGCCGGCGAGATGAAGCTGAGGCTTCGCACCCGGCTCGAACGCGCGCGTGAAGAGGTCACCGACGCCACGGAGCGCGAGCTCCTCACCACCGCGCTCGAGGAACTCGAGGTCGCGCGCATCGGCACCATTCACGGCCTGTGCGCCGACCTGCTTCGCGAGTACCCGGTGGAAGCGGGCGTCGACCCGCTCTTCGAGGTCGCCGCCGAAGGTGATGCCGACGCGCTGCTCTCTGCCGCGTTTCATCGGCGCTTCCAGGAATTGCTCCAGACCCAGCCTGAGGGCGTGCGTCGTGCGCTCCGCCGTCGGCAACGGGGCCCCGATGCCGAGCCGCCCCGGAAGGCATTGTTCTCGGCGGTGTCATCGTTGGTCGAGCACCGCGATTTCGCAGCGTCGTGGCGCCGCGATCCCTTCAGCCGTGAAGCCGCCATCGACGCGCTGCTGCCCTTGTTCGAGGCCCTCGCGTCACGTCTTCCGAACGTAAAGCTGCGGCGTGATCGCAGCGAGTTCCTCGAGACGATCGAGCTGGTGCGCCGGTTTCTCGATGATCTCGTGCACCGCGAATCGGTTTCGGCGCGCGACTACGACGGCCTCGAGGCGCAGCTGAAGGAGCTGGGCGGAAATCAGTTCCGGTGGACCGCCAAGCCCTGGGGCCTCCATTTTTCAGGCGGGGTGACCGAGGCCTCCATCGTCGCCGAGCGCGACGCGGTGTGGACCGCGCTCAAGGGCTTCAATCGCCTCGCCGATGCCGATCTCGCGGCCCGGCTGCACGACGAGCTGCGACCGATCGTCGATGGCTATGAGCTCGAGAAGTCGCGTCGCGGCGTGCTCGATTTCGTCGATCTGCTGCTGCTCACGCGCAACCTGCTGCAGGGCCACCGCTCGGTGCGCGAGTCGCTGCAGGATCGCTTCAAGCGCGTGTTCGTCGACGAGTTCCAGGACACCGACCCGCTGCAGAGCGAGATCGTGCTGCTGCTCGCCTCCGATGATTCAGCCGTGAGCGCGCCGTTCGAGACGCGCTCGGTGCCCGGCAAGCTCTTCGTCGTCGGAGACCCGAAGCAGAGCATCTACCGGTTCCGCCGCGCCGACATCCTTTTGTACGAGCGGGTCAAGCAGCACCTGCTCGCCCATGGGGCAGAGGTCGTCTACCTCTCGACCAGCTTCCGCAGCACGCCCGGTATTCAGGCGGCGGTGAACGCGGCGTTTGGGCCGGCGATGACCGGACTGTACCAGGCCACCTACGTGCCGCTCGGTGAGTGGCGCGCGGCGAACAAGGAACAGCCGTCGGTGATTGCGCTGCCCGCGCCCCGGCCGTTGAACGAGAAGGGCCGCGTCACCAAAGACGCCATCGAGACCAGCCTGCCCGAGGCCGTGGGCGCCTTCATCGATTGGCTGGTGAACAAGAGCACCTGGACCGTCGAGGAAGACGGCCAGCGCGTGAAGGTGCAGGCGCGGCACGTGTGCATTCTGTTCAAGCGGCTGCGGCGGTGGGGCGGGGTCGATGTGCCGCGGCCGTATGCGCAGGCCCTCGAGGCCCGGCGGGTTCCGCACGTGCTCGTCGGCGGGAGATCGTTTCATCAGCGCGAAGAGGTGATGGCGCTGCGCACGGCGTTGTTCGCCATCGACAGGCCCGATGACGAGTACTCGGTCTACGCGACCTTGCGCGGGCCGTTCTTCGCGTTCACCGATGAGCAGCTGTTCGCCTTCAAGCACGAGCAGGGCAAGTTGAACCCGCTGCGGCCGTTCGAGGTGGACGGGGCCCCCGACCCGACGCTCAGTGACAACGCGAAGGAGGTCGTCGATGCGCTCGCCCTGCTCAAGGAACTGCACCGCAATCGAAACCGTCGCCCCGTGTCCGCCACCGTGCACGAGCTGCTCGAACTGACTCGCGCCCACGCGGGTGTCGCCTTCTGGACCGCCGGGGCGCAGTCGCTCGCGAACGTGCTCCAGCTCGCCGAGGTCTCTCGCCGGCATGAGCGGCGCGCGAGCTCGTTCCGCGACGTGGTCGAGGCGCTGCAAGAAGAGGCTGACGACGGTGAGGCCCCCGAAGCGCCCATCGTCGAAGAGGGCACCGAGGGCGTGCGCATGATGACCGTGCACGCCGCGAAGGGGCTCGAGTTCCCCGTGGTGATCCTCGCCGAGCCCACCGCGAACGCCTCGCGCCCCGAGCCGTCGCACTGGGTCGATCCGGATCGGGGCCTGTGGGTGCACTCGCTCGCGAACTGCGTGCCCGTCGAGCTGCGCGATCATGAACACGAGGTGCTCGCGCGAGATCAGGAAGAGGCCATTCGCCTGACCTACGTCGCTGCCACCCGCGCCCGTGACGTGCTGGTGGTGCCCACCTGCAGCGAACGGCAGTGGAAGGACACCTGGACCGAGGTGCTGTACCCCGCGCTCTACCCCCAGCTGGGCTTCGAGCATGAGCCGAAGGCCGCGCCGGGCTGTCCTCCCTTCGGCAGAGATTCGATCCTCGATCGCGATGGCATGGTGCCCAACGAGGTGCCGCTGCCCGGGCTGCACAAGGCCGCCAGCATGAAGAACGGGGTGGTGTGGTGGGACCCGCGCGCGCTCGAGCTCACCCGCGAGGAACGCACGGGGTTGGAAGCCGCCGACGCGCTGCAGGAAGAAGACGTCGAGGGCCCCAAGAGCATCGCCGCCTTCGAGAAGTGGAAAGAGGGGAGGGTGCTCGCGGTCGCCGCCGGCGCCGAGCCTTCAGAGCGGGTGAGGGTGGCGCGCGAGCTGCCGCCCGTGCTGGTGACGGGAACGTTGCAGGTCGAGGAGACCACCGTGAATCGCGTCGGGCGCGCCGCGGGCCGGCGGTTCGGCGAGCTCGTCCACGCGTGCCTGGCGGTGGTGCCGCTGACCGCCGGTGCAGATCAGGTGGAGAAGATCGTCACGGTGATGGCGCGTACGCTTCAGGCTTCGAAGCGCGAAGAGACGGCGGCGATCGCGGCGGTGATCGCTGCGCTCGAGCACCCGAGCGTGAGTGCGGCCCGGGGCTCGAAGGACGTTCGGCGCGAGGTGTCGTTGGTCGATCACCTCGAAGATGGCACCAGCGTCGAAGGGGTGATCGACCTCGCGTATGAGCTCGACGGCGTGTGGCGCATCGTCGAGTTCAAGACTGATCAATCGATAGATGATGAGACCCGCGCGCAATACGAAGTCCAAACTCAGGCTTATGTGCACGCGATCAAGGCTGCGACCGGAAAGCCGGCCAGAGGCCTGATTCTGAGGGTGTGACGGCCCTCTTCCCTCTCCCCCGCGGGGCTGCGGGGAGAGGGAGGCAGATCAAATTATGGCGCCCGCTCGTACTGAACGGCGACCCTGGTGCCGGTGATCACCAGCCCGCCGACGGTGCAGCTCGGGTTGGTGCCGGGGCACTGCGCGCCGGCACAGGTGCTCGACGAGCTCAGCGAGCCCGTGCCCTTGAACGTCACCGAGCGATCGAAGGTCAGCTCGGCGTGCGTGGTGGTGGTCACCACGTTGTTGCCGGGCAGGGTGTTCTTGCCCACCGCGTCGCTGCTGAAGGTCCACCCCTTGTCGACCTTCTTGCCGGTGAAGATGCCGCCGATGTTGACGTTGGGCGCCGCGCCCATGTCGACCGAGATCGCCGCCGACTCGACCTGCAGGAAGGCGCTGTTGTCAGGGCCGTCCCAGATCTGCACCGACATCGGCGTCGGCGGCGAAGTGGTCACCACCTGCGAGGGCTGCATCATGCTGGTGTAACAACTGTCGGGCAGCGTGAAGTAATTGACCAACAGTTGGTACACCTCGGGCGTGGTGCCCCCGCAGCCGCTGAGCACCAGTGCCAACATCAACGATGACTTCCGCATGTTCGTCTCCTCCGTGGGTTGAACGGAGGAGCGTGGGGTGCGTGCGACCCGCAGTCAAAAAAGTCAGTTGTCGCTGGCGCTGCTGGCGATCTGGCGTGGAGGTGCATTGCGCAGGGCCGCGTCGACCTCGCCGGGGCCGTAGCCTTCGAGCTTGCGGTACAGGGTCTTGCGATCGAGCCCGAGGATCTTCGCGGCCTGGGTGCGGTGCCCGCCGACGGCGCGCAGCACCCGCAAGATGTGCTGACGCTCGATGTCTTCCATCGGCACCAGCACAGCCTCATCGGCATCGGACGCGCTCTGCGAGGCGCTCGGGTTGAGCACCTTGTCGGGCAAATCTTCGGTGGTGAGCTGCGTGTAACGCGTGAGCGCGACGGCGCGTTCGATCACGTTCTGCAGCTCGCGAACGTTGCCAGGCCAGGCGTAGGCGACCAGCTTCTCGGCGGCCGAGGTGGCAATGCCGGTGATTTCCTTGCGGCCCGTCTGGGCGAAGGTGCGCACGAAGTGCTGCGCGAGCAACAGCACGTCGTTTCCCCGCATGCGCAGGGGCGGCACGTGCAGGTTGATCACGTTGACCCGGAAGTAGAGATCTTCGCGGAACTTCTGCTCTTCGACCGCGGTCTCCAGATCGCGGTGCGTCGCGGTGACGAGGCGCGCGTCGCAGGGCACTTCCTGATCACTGCCCACCGGGAACACCTTCTTCTCCTGAATGGCGCGCAGCACCTTCTGCTGCAGGTCGAGCGGGAGATCGGCGAGCTCGTCGAGGAACAGAGTGCCACCCTGCGCGCGCACGAAGGCGCCGGGTTTGCCCGTGCCCTTCACGCCGAACAGCTCGGCCTCGAGCAGCGCCTCGGGCACCGCGCTGCAGTTGAGGATCACGAACGGCCCCGCGCGGCGGCGGCTCGAGTCATGAATGGCCCGCGCCACCACTTCTTTCCCGGTGCCGCGCTCGCCGGTGATCAACACCGCCGATTCGGAGTCGGCCACCCGGTTCACCAGGCCCACCAACTCGCGCATGCCGTTGCTCTCGCCCAGCAGCGTCGAGGTGCCCTTGCGCACGCCCGCTTCGTCGCGAAGCCGCTTCACCTCTTCACGCAGCTGCTTGTGCTGCACCGCGCGGCCCAGCGCCAGGGTGAGCGCCTCGAGCTCGAAGGGCTTGTTGAGGAAGTCGTAGGCGCCCACGCGAATCGCCTTGATCGCGGTGTCCATGCTGCCGAACGCGGTGATCACCAGCACCGGCAAGCCCGGGTGGCCGGTGACGATGCGCTCACACAACGTCAGGCCATCGATGCCCTTCATGTTCACGTCGGTGACCACGGCCTGAAAGTCGTGCTGCTTGAGCAACGAGAGCGCCTGGTCACCGCTGTTGGCGGCCTGGGGGGCGTAGCCGCGGCGGGCGAGACCTTCGACCAGCAACTGCGACATGGCGAGATCGTCTTCAACGATGAGAATCGGGTGGCTCATGAGGGTCCGCGCTCCAGGGGCAAGAACAACGAGAAGGTGGTGCTGACGTCAGGTTTTGAATCGACGGCGATCCACCCGCGGTGATCTTTGAGGATCCCCCAGGCGACTGGTAACCCGAGCCCGTTGCCGTCTCCGACAGGCTTGGTGGTGAAGAAGGGTTCGAAGATGCGAGGCAACACCTCGGGCTTGATGCCCATGCCGTGGTCGGTCACGTCGAGGCGCGCATAGGGCGCCTCGGGGCCGCCGAGATCGGCAGGCGGCGTGGCGCGCACCCGGGTGACCTGCAGCGTGACCGGCCCGCCTTTGGGCATCGCCTGCACGCTGTTGATCACCAGGTTCGCGATCACCTGCTTGAGCTGATTGGGATCGCCGTCGATCTCCACCCGCTCCGAAAGCGCGACCTGCAGCGTGCAGCCGCCCTTCTCCGCGAGGGGGTGCAGCATCGCGACCGATTCAGAGGCCACTTCGTCGAGGGCGAAGTGCACCAGGTTCGGTGCCTCGCGGCGGGCGAAGTCGAGCAGCTGGCGGATGATGCGGGTCATCTGGCCCGCCTGCTGGTGAATGATCTCCGAGTTGTTCTTCACGTCGGCGCCCGACACCTCGCCGGTGGAGATCATGCGGGCCCGCATCGCCACCACGTTGAGCGGCGTGCCCAGCTCGTGAGCGATGCCCGCGGCGAGTAAGCCGACGGTGGTGAGGCGATCGGCGTGGCGAAGCGCGTCTTGCGCGGTGTTGCGCGCGGCGATCTCTTCCTGCAGGCGATCGCGCGCGAGCAGCAGGGCCTCGCACATGCGATTCATCTCGCCCGCAAGCTCACCAATCTCGTCACGCTGCGCGATGTCGAGCGGGCCCGAGTAGTCGCCCCCGCCCACGCGCCGCGCTTTGTCGGCCAGCGATCGCATCGGGCGGCCCACCACCACCGCGCCCAGACCGATCGCCACCACCGCCCACAAGAGCGCCAGCGTGCTGAAGTTGAGCACGTGGCTGCGAACGATGAGGGCGACGGTGTCGCGCTCGGCGTCGAGCGTCTCGCGCACCCAGAGCACGCCCGGCGTCCCGTCAGGCAAGGTGGTGGCCAGCCACGTCTCGGCGGTCTGCCACACGTCGAGCACGAACACCGGCTCACCGCGGGCGAGTGCTTCGCGTTGGGCCAGGGTGAGCGTCACTTCGCTCATCGGCGCCAACTTCATCTGCGTGTGAAGCTCGTCACGATTGGCCGCCGCCAGCAGCCTCTCGGCGGCAGCGGCGGCCGTCCCCTGGGCGCGCTGCTGTTCGAACGCCTCCAGAAAGAGGCGCCCGGCGACGCTCTGGTCCTGCTCGATGTCGGCGTGGTGAAGCTCGACCGCTTCACGCACCGACAGCCAGGCCGAGAACCCGAGCGCCAGAAACGCGAACAGCGCGAGGGGCAGGGTGATCTTCCGGGCGAGCTGCATGCCCGAAACTCTGCCTCAAAAAAGCCGTGCCCCAACGAGGCATGATGCCTCGGTTCGTACGGAAACCCAGCGGAAAGGTCAGGCCTCGACCTTCACCTCGAGCGACCGGGGCTGCACTTCTTCGCGCTTCGGGAGGGTGACGGTGAGCACGCCGTGCCGGTAGGTCGCCTCGGGCTTGCTGCCGTCGATGGTGTCTCCGAGCGTGAACGAGCGAACGAAGGTGCCGAGGTGCCGCTCCCGGCGAACCCAGGTTCCGTTGGCGGGCGCGGCCTTCTCGACGGGCTCGACGACCTTCTCGGTCTTGCGCTCGGCGGTGATGGTCAGCGTGTTGCCTTCGAGCTTCACGTCGATCTGATCGGGCGCGATGCCGGGCATGTCGAGGTGGATCTCGACGGTCTCCAGCACGTCGGCAGGCGGCGTGAGGTGGCGCTTCGTTTCCGGGTTGGGCCGGAAGTCGTTGGCGAACAGATCGTCGACGTCACGCCAGAAGGTCGGGAAGCGCGGAGTGAAAGCAAAACGGGCGAGCGACATGGTGGTTCTCCTCGAGTTCGAGTTGTTGGTCCCGAGTCACCGGGGCGCGACAAAGGACAAACAGGATCAAACGCTGTCAAGGCAGCGCTCGCGTCAGGCCGCGAAGAATGGCGAGATGCGCGCCGCGTGAGCCGCCTGCTGATCCTGATCATCGTGTCCTCGAGCGCGGCGTGGGCGCAGGTCGATGACTTCGCGTTGCCGCAGTTCGCGGAGCCTGATGCGGGGTTGCCCGTGCCATCGGCTCCGCCGCTGCCCGAGGTGATTCCCCTCGCTGCCCCGCGTCCGCCGCCCCCGCCTTCGTGGAGCACGCTCGGGGGTTCCGCCGCGCTGCTGGTGAGCGGGCTGACGGACTATTCGGTGGGCATCGATCTGGCGTTGATGGCGACGCTGGCCGGCACGCCGGTGCGCTCGGAAGTGATGCTGGGCGAGGTGGAAGGCTGGCTGCTTCAGGCCGGCGTCGAGGCGGGCTACGCCAAGGCAGGGGGGCCGCGGTGTTCGGGCCCGCTCTTCTGCGCCGCGCGGATTCTCGGCGGCCTCGCCGTGAAGGGTGGCTGGGCGCGCGGGCTGCCTCACGCGGCCGACAACATCGCGCGCACGCAGACGATGTACTTCGGTCAGCTCGACGTCTTGCTCGGGCACTACGAGATCGAGTCGGCGCCGTTGTCCCCCGGGTTGAAGACCTGGGAGCTGGTGACGCGGCTGCGCGCGGGGCTGCACTTCACCAGCGAGGCGAGCCGGGTCACGTACACCGGCGTCACCGTGCAGCTGGCGGCGATGGTCGAGCTCATCCCCGTGAGCTCGGGCACGCGCGGGGTCACCATCGGCGGGTGCGCGGGAATCGGGTTCTGACTTCGGCGCCGTAGCTGCGAGGATGGGCGCATGGCCCGTACCCCGAAGTCGAAGAAGCCCGCGGTTGCCGAGCGCGCCGAGCCGTCGATGGATCTCGCGCCCGTGGTGGGAAAAAATTTGAAGCGGCTGCGCACCGAGCGCGGGTTGTCGCTGGAGAAGCTGGCTCAGTCGTCGGGCGTTTCGCGCGCGATGCTGGGGCAGGTCGAACTCGGGCAGAGCGCTCCGACCATCAATGTGTTGTGGAAGATGGCCCGCGCGCTCGACGTGCCGTTCTCGGCGTTGATCACCAGCACCGC
>JAYVNA010000445.1:0-4678 GCA_043758715.1 Archangium sp. | reverse complement strand
TGCGCACCGCGGGCTGGTACCCCTCGAGGGTGGCGGAGATCTGGTGGCTGCCCACGCCCAGCTTTTCCATCGTCTGGGGGCAGGCGCCGCGGGTCTCTCCGTCGACGGTGAGCACGGCCCCCGAGGGCACGGACGAGACGACCAGCACCGGCGGTTCTCTGACCACCACCACGGGCCGCGCGGGTTCGACCACGCCGGCGTCGGGCTCGCGACCGTCGCTGACGCGCTTGATGATCGCGCCGCCGATGGCGAGCACCAGCACCGAGAGCGCCACCAGCGCGATCAGCGGCGCGCGTTTCCTCAGCCCGTCGCGCCGCCGGGTCGACGAGTGACTCTCTGACGAGCCGGTGGTCGAGGCCTGCCGCGCCACCATGTTCGAGAGATGTTTGGCGGAGCTCGGCGTCAGCTCGGCCGTCATCGCGGTCTCGATCAACTGACGGCGATCGTGAATGCGCCGCGCGAACACGGTGCGCAGGTAGTCGGCCAGGTCACCGGCCGAGACGTGCTTGCCGGTGTCGCGGATCCAGCTCTCGAGCGCCTCGTGCATCTCGCGGGCGTTCTGAAAGCGCTGCTCGCGTTTGCGGGCGAGCGCCTTGGTGATGATCATCTCGAGGCCCGGCGAGAGATCGGGCCTGCGCTCCGAGGGCCGCGGGAGGGGATCGGTGCTCGCCATGATGCTGAGCAGGTCGAGATCGTTGAGCTTGGGCAGCATGCGCGTGCGCGTGGCCACCTCGAAGAGCACGATGCCCAGCGAGAACACGTCAGAGCGGGCGTCGAGCTGCTCGCCCCGCGCCTGCTCGGGCGACATGTAGGCCAGCTTGCCTTTGAGCTTGCCGGAATTGGTGTGGTGGCTGGCGAGCTTGGCGATGCCGAAGTCGACCACCTTGAGGCCGCCGTCGAAGGTGCAGATCAGGTTCTGCGGCGAGATGTCGCGGTGCACGATGCCCAGCGCCTTGCCGTCGATGCCGGTGCGGGTGTGCGCGTATTGCAGGCCTTCGGCGGCCATCGAGATCAGCCGCGCGGTGTGGTGATCGAGCAGCGGCAGCCCGTGCTTCTGGCCGGTGCGGCGCACCACCGCGAGGTCCTCACCGTCGAGGTATTCCATCACGATGTAGAGCGAGCCCGCTTCGTCACCCAGCTCGTAGATCTGCACGACATTGTTATGGCTCAACATCGCGGCCAGCCGCGCCTCGGTGAGGAACATGTCGACGTACTCGGGGTCTCGCTCGAGTGACGTCATCATGCGTTTGATCACCACCAGCTTCTCGAACCCCTTGAGGCCCGACTGGCGCGCCAGCCAGATCTCGGCCATCCCGCCTTGCGCGAGTGGGGTCAGCAGGGTGAAGCGGCCGACGGGGGTCCCGGGTTCCCAGCTGGCGACCCCCGGCGCCGGCGTTTCGAGAGGCACCACTGCCCCCGAGTGTGGGGGGCCGGAGCTGATCCGTCAATTTACGAGAGCGATGGTCTGGCCTCAAAAGGGTAGGCTGGGCCCTCCCTCCATGCGTGCGCTCAGCCTGATCACCGCCACCGCCTTGATCTGGGCTTCTCCGGCCCCGGCAGCAGCACCGCCCAAGCTGATCGAAGCCCGGAAGCTCATCGACGATCTCGAAATGGAGCTGGCCCTCAAGGCCCTCGACGGGGCCGACAAGACCGAAGGCAACGATCGGGCGACCGTGCTCGAGATTCTGCAGCTGCAGGGCATCGCCTTCGGCACCCTGGGCAAGGAAGCCAAGACCCGCGATTCGTTCCGCAAGCTGCTGGTGCTCGACCCCTCGGCCACGCTCCCCAAAGACCTGCCTCCCCGGGTGCGCACGCCCTTCTTCGAGGCCCGCGAATGGGCGGCCAGCAACGGCCCCATCACGGTCACCGGCGGGGTGAACCTCGAGGGCGGCCTGGTGCAGGCGGTCAAGGTGCTGGTCGACAAAGACCTGCTGCGGCTGGCCCGCACGGTGCGTTTCCACCTCGATCTCGAGGGGACAAAGTCGACTGTCGACGCCCCCATCGCGTCGGGCAAGGCCGAGGCGCCGGTGCAGAAGCAAGGCGTCACCTGGTGGGCCGAGGTGCTCAGCGATCGCAAGGGCGTGCTCTTCACCGTCGGCACCGAAGACAAGCCGCGCAAAGACGGGGAAGTGCGTGCGCCGGTGGCCAGCGCTCCGCTGCAGGTCGACAGTTCGGGCCCGGTCTCAGGCGGCTGGCGGCGCCCCACCGGCTTCGTGTTGCTTGGGGCCGGCGCGGTCGCCGCGGGCATCGGGGTGGTGCTGGGCGTGCAGTCGGGCGCGGCGCGTTCCCGGCTCACGGGTGCCACCCGCGATGATCAGGGCCGGGTGACCGGCATCACTCAGGCCGAAGCGGGCCCGCTCGAAGCCGGGGCGAATACCCAGGCAGCCGTGGCCAACGTGCTGTTCGGAGTCGGCGGCGCACTCGGCGCGGCCGGCGTGGTGTTGGTGATCATGGGCCCGTCTGATCAGCCCACCGTTGCCCTCAGCCCCGCGCCGGGCGGCGTGTTCGTCAGCGGCCACTTCTAAGTCCAACCAACCTCAGCGGCAGCCGATCACGGTGGCGGTCGCCAGGGTGTCAGCCCGGCACGCGAGCGGCGTGGTGAACGTCGCAGTGCCCACGGTGTTCTTCCCGCAGGCCCCCGGCAGCGCGAACGCCGTGGGGCTGTTGCAGATGGTGCCCGTCCCGCTGAGCGTGGTGCAGGTGCCGTCGGTGTAGAGGTCGACGCCCGCCGTGGTGGCCGCGCAGTAATTGGCGGTGGTGTTCTGGGTGACGGTGCCCGAGCAGTCGTAGTCGAAAAAGCCGTCGCCGCGGTTCACGGTGAAGAACCCGGTCTGGGTGAAGTTGGCTGCCGCGTTCTGATCGTAACAATCGGTGAAGGAGCTGGTGCACTGCAGGTTCGACCCGTTGCCCATCTTTTGAATGCAGTCAGTGCGGTCCATGAAGTAACCGCTGGCGCCATCGCTGAAGTAGGTGCGGCCACCCACGGTCGAGCTGGCGCCGGTGCAGGCGCTGCCGTGCGTCGCAACAAAAGGGTACCCGTCGCGGTCATCGTCGCGCACCACGGTGGCCCTCGAGGTGAAGAGGGTCCCGCTCGAGGTGTTGCAGTCGGCCCCCAGGTTGGTGGCCGTGTAGAGCAGCGTGCCCGCGGCGTTGCGGTAGTAGGTGCGGCCGCCGACGGTGCCGGTCGTACCGACGCAGAAGGTGCCCGCGGTGCTGTTGCTGTACCCGTCGTTGTCCGCGTCATCGAAGAGCGAAGCCACTGACTGGAAGACGGCGGCGCTGGCGTCGTTGCAGTCGGTGCTGTTGGCCACGAAGCCCGCCTGCCGGGGGCACTGCACCTGCGCGCCGGTGAGCGTTCCGAACCCGTCACCGTCGGAGTCTGGGTAAGCCGTCTGCGGGAAGATGGTGGCGTTCGTGTCGTCGCAGTCGGCGCTGGTGGAGGCGGTGGCCTGCCAGCTCAGCAGGTTGCCGACGTCGCGATAATAGGTGCGGCCACTCACCACGCTGCTCGCCCCGGTGCACTGCGGCGCGAGGGTGGTGATGACCGTGAACGAGTCCTGGTCGGCGTCTTTCGCGACCGAGCGCGTGGTGTTCACGAACGCGTTGGCGTCGTTGCAGTCGCTGTTGTTGAGCACCTCGCCTGCCACCGGCATGCACCGCGCGGTGCCCGCGGAAGACGACGCGCCGAAGGTGTCTCCATCGGCGTCCGGGTAATAGGTGGCGGTGCCGGTGATGGTGGCGTTGGCGTCGTTGCAGTCCGCCGCGGCCGAGGCGGTGGCCAGCCAGTTGAAGTTGCCGGCGGTGTCCGCGAAGTAGGTGCGGGTGTTGATCACGCTCGAGGCGCCGGTGCACTGCGCCGAGGTGGTGGTGGTGGTGGTGAAGCCGTCGTGGTCGGTGTCGAGCGCGACGCTGCGGCTGGTGAAGACGGTCGCGTTGCTGTCGAGGCAGTCGGCGCCCAGCGCCGCGGTGCTGTCGAGGTAGACGAAGGCGCCCGCCGCGTTGGCGTAATAGGTGCGCCCGTTGACCGTCGACGATGCACCCACGCAGGTGGTGGTCGCGGCGCCCGTGCCGTAGCCGTCGTGGTCGACGTCGGTGACCATCGAGGGGCGGGTCGCGAACACGTCGGGGTCGGCGTCGTTGCAGTCGGCCGCCGCGGAGGCGGTGTCGAGCCAGGTGAAGGCCCCCGTGCTGCTGCGGTAATACGTGCGGCCCGAGACGGTGCTGGTCGCTCCGACGCAGGCGTTCGGGGTGAGCGTCGTGCTCGAGGTGACGCCGTCCTGATCGACGTCGGCCGCGGCCGGCAGGGTGTCGAAGACGAACGCGCTGCTGTCGTTGCAGTCCCCGCCATCGAGCACGTACCCGGTCGCGAGCGGGCACGCCGTCTGGGTGACCGTGTTGTTGCCACGGCCATCGCCGTCGGAGTCCTGGTACGAGGTGACCGCGGTGCCGTTGCACACACCGCTGGAGCACAGGTCGTTGCCGGAGCAGGCGAGCCCGTCGTCGCAGGGCGTGCCGTTGGCCTTGTTCACCACGTCACAACCGCCGTCGCCCAGGCACAGGCCGGCTTCCTTGCACTCAGTCACTCCGGGGCAGGCGTAGGTGACACCCATGCAGCTGCCCGCATCGGAGCAGAAATCGCCGAAGGTGCAGCCCTGACCGTCGTCGCAGACTGAGCCGA
>JAYVNA010000444.1:0-4683 GCA_043758715.1 Archangium sp. | reverse complement strand
CGTGGCTGAAGTCGCCTTCGATCGATGACCCGGTGTTGATCGATCGCACCGCGATGCCGTTCGTCACCATCGACAATGCCTACTCGAAGGACCTCGACCAGGCGGTGTTCGTCGAGCGCGAGGGCGATGGCTTCGTGGTGGCCTACGCGATCGCTGACGCTTCGTTCTACGTGCGGCCGGGCAGCGCGCTCTTCGCCGAGGCGATGAAGCGGGGCGCCAGCTACTACTTCCCCGGGTTCTCGGTGCCGATGTTGCCCCGCCCGCTCTCGGAAGGCCTGGTCTCGCTCAACCCCGATGGACCGCGCCGGGCGCTGGTGTTCTTCCACCACCTCGACGTGCGCGGTGAGCTGACGCAGACGCGCCTCGAGCGCGCCCGGGTGGCCAGCCGCGCGAAGCTCTCATTCCGCGACGTGCAGGCGTTGATCGATGCGCCTGCGCAGAGCCCGCTTAAGGGCCGCGACTTCGAAGCGAGCATGTTGCTGCTGCGCGAGGTCGGCCGCCGCCGCATCGAGCTCGCCGCGAAACGTGGACTGATTCGATATCGCCGCGAAGAGGTCTCCATTCAGCTCGATGGCGAGGGCCTGACGTTCTCGGTGATGGAGGTCGTTCGCGACGAAGTCGAGCTGTGGAACGAGCAGATTTCGCTGATGTGCAACGCTGAGGGCGGGCGGCTGCTGCGCGAGTTCGACAACGCGGCGGTGCAGCCGATCTATCGCGTGCAGGCGGGGCCTGATCCCGAGCGGCTCAACGCGCTCTCGGTGCTCACGGGCTTTGCGGCGAAGCGTCAGGGGCTGCCGGAATCGCCCTGGGTGTGGAACCCCGAGACCACCGCGCTCGCGAAGTACCTCGAGCAGCTGCCGCGCTCGGCGCCTGGGACCAAGGAAGACCGCATGGTCGCGGCCCTCACCCGGCAGTCGGTGATGGTGAACCTGCGCAGCGAATATTCGACGGAGCCCGGCAAGCACGTCGGCGTCGGCGCTGAGCCGTATGCGCGGTTCTCCGCGCCGATGCGCGAGCTCGTCGGCGTCTTCCTGCACAAGGAAGCGATCGAGTTCCTCACCGGAGTTCACCCGAGCGTCGAAGAAGACGAGCTGCTCCGCGCCGAGGTGGTGAAGATCGCCAACCGCGCCCGCGGCATGCAGCGCAAGGTGCAGGACCTCTCGAACGAGGTGGTGATGAACCGCCTCTTCACCCCTGAGCTCACCAAGCCGCGCGCCGAGCGCACCCGCTTCACCGGCACCGTGATGGGGCTGACCTCGAACAAGGTGCACCTGCGCTTCGACTCGCCGCCGCTGGACGTGAAGTTGTACCTGTTCGACATGGCGCCGTTCTTCAAGGGCGCGTGGCTCGAGCCGGCCGAAGAGGGCGCGATTCTGCGTGCGAAGAACACTCAGGCGCCGTTGCTGGTGCTTGGACAACCGTTGACGGTGATGCTCAGCAAACGCGACGAGAAGACGCGGCGTTGGGTGTTCGAGCCGCTGCTGTGACAGGGCGCCTCGAGCGAACCTGAACAGGGCAGGGCGGTGCGGGTACTGTTCCGGTCATGAACCGTCGAGCCGTCGTTCTCGTGTTGGCCTTCTCGTGCGGTGGTGGCGGTGGGAACTCGTCGACTGAAGAGCGTGACGTCTCCGGCAACTACGCGCTGACCTACGACGACCAGCTCAAGATTCGCCTCGATGTCGGAGGGGCGGTGCGCGAGGTCACGCAGCAGGGCTACGGCACGGTCGTCGACTTCGGCACCATCAACGGCACGCCGACCACCCTCGACTTGAAGGCGTTCTGCGCGCGGTCCGAGGTGCAGTGCCCGAGCGAGGCCTTCTGGAGCAAGGTGGCCATCACGCAGCCTGAGCTTCGTGCGAACCGGCTCGACCTGCAGAAGCTGGTCGTGGTCGACGACACCATTCACCGGCTCGATGCGGGCACTCGTGCGCAGTCGCTGTCGGGGCTCGTCGATCACAACCAATCGGACAAGTTTCTGCTCGGGCTGGGGGCGCAGGGTGGTGCGAACCAGGTGTGCGTCGCTTTGTCGGTCTCGCTGGCCGGTGGCCGCTTCTCGCGGGCAGGTGAGCACGAAGAGACCGCAATGGAGCCGCGCACCGAGTCAGGGCACGTGTGCTCGCTCGATGCGGGCGTGGTGGACGCGGGGGCGGGTGATGGCGGAACGATCGATGCGGGGCTGCTGCCGGATGGCGGCGTCGATTGCACGTTGGTGCCGGTGACTCGGCTGGTCGTCCCTCCGGGGGCGCGCGTGAATGGAATCAAGGAAGGCAAAGTGTTCGTCGGCTGGGCAGGCGGTTGCGCGTTCGGGCCGGTGCTCGCGGGCGCCACGCTCACGCTCGAGACCGGTTACGCCGGCACGCGCACGGGTGACTACGATCCGCCGCCGTTTACGCCAGCTCCCGTCGTGTTGCCGGAGGGGGGTGCTGACGGCGGCGCTGATGCCGGCCCCTGAGCACTTCATTCGCCCAGGCACCCACCCCGAGTGCGACCTGCGAGCGCCGCCCGCTCGTCACCGGACGCGGGCTGTCGGGATTTGCTGCGCTGCTCGACACGAAAGGGCCTCTCCTCACGTCAGGGCCGTGCGACCTTTGAGGATTCTTCACAGAAGCCGCCGACTTCCCGCCCCTCCGGAGGGGATTCGCCCCTCGAGCTCGTTCTGTGAAGAATCCGCAAAGAGCGCCTCGAGGATCTTTGTCTGCGCCGAGAGCCCGCCGCGCGACGAGCACGCGCGAGATCCTGCATTTCCTCCGCCATCGCTGCCGCTATGACAACTATTTCTCTGTTGGAGCGTCTTGCAGTGCGAATCCGGACCTTTCCATCAGGGCACGCGACTCGGGCAACTCGAGGAATTGGATGAAGCGCTTCGCGGCCTCGGGCTGCGCACCGCGGCTGCAACGAACGAGCGTCTGATCGATCGGGGTGTGGAGTGAATCAGCGATCAGCAACTTGTGACCGTCGGTGCGGTTGATCACGTTCGACCAGGCGACCAGCGCGACTTCGGCGTTGCCGGTCTGCGCGAACTGCAGCGCCTGGCGCACGTTCTCGGCGTAGACCACGCGGGGTTCGATTCGTTTCCACAGTCCGGAACGCTCGAGCGCTTCCTTCGCCGCCCGGCCGTACGGCGCGTGTTCCGGGTTCGCCAGCGCGATTCGTTTGTTCGCTTCGTCGGCGATGGATTCGAGGGAAGTGAGCTCGCGTGTGAGGCTCCAGGCGGCGAGGCGGCCTCGCGCGTAGTGCTGGACCGTGGTGCCGTCGCAGGCGCTGGCTTTGACGGTCGCGTCGACCGAGGCGGCGTCGGCGGCGAAGAAGAGATCGAACGGCGCGCCTTCGGAGAGTTGTTTCGAGAGCAGCCCCGAGGAGCCGAAGGAGAAGACGACTTTGGTTTTGGTTTGTGACTCGAAGCGGGTGCCGAGCTCGGTGAAGGCTTCGGTGAGGTCGGAGGCGGCGGCGATTTTCAGGGGCGCGGGCGGCTTGGTGCACGCCATCAGCAGCAGCAGAAGCAGCGTTATCCCCTCACCCCGACCCTCTCCCCGAAGGGGTGAGGGAGACAGTTGAATGGTCATGGCGGTGGCGACTTCCAGCGTTGGTGAATCCACACCCACTGCTCCGGGTGCTGGCGGATCTGATTCTCGATCCCCTTCGTGAGGTCGGTGGTGAGCGCGACGACTGCCTCTTCACCTTCGAGCGCAGGCAACGGCAGCGTCTGCATCGTGATGCGGTACTTCAGCGGCCCCACGCGTGTGCAGAACCCGAGCATCGGCACCGCCCCGGTACGAATCGCCAGGTCCGCCGCCGCACGCGGCGTCTTCGCCAGCTTCCCGAAGAACGGCACCCACACCGACTGCACCTTCGTGTCCTGATCGATCAGGATCCCCAAAATCGAGTTTCCCTTGAGCGCGCGCAGCATCTCCTTCGCCGCGCCCTGACTGCCTCGCCAGATCACGCGCAACTTCCCCGACGCCCGGAAGTTCTCGACCAGCTTCGTGCTGCGCGGATCACTGAGTTCCTTGCCGATCACCGCCGCCGGGTAGTCCTCGAGCGCGACGTAGCGGGCGAGCAGTTCCCAGTTCCCCACGTGCCCCGTCACGAACACCACGCCTTTGCCCTTCGCCAGCGCCGCATCCATCGCCGCGCGCGACGAAGGATCCCACTCGACCAACGTGTGCCGCCGCGCATCGAACTGGCGAATGCACACCATCTCCATCACCGAGCGGCCGAGGTGACGGAACGATTCCCTCGCGAGCGCGCGGTGTTCGGCCTCGGTCCTCTCGGGGTACGCGGTGGTGATCGAGGCCAGCGCTTTCCGCCGCTGAGAGCCGATGAACGTGAAGACGAAAAGTCCGAGGCGTTCTCCCAGCCACGACGCCGCACCGAGGGGAATGAGCTGCAACGGCACCAACCACACCCGAATGAAGAGGTAGCGCACGAAGCGCTTCACTCTCTTCATCAGCGGAGGGACCGGGGCGCTCATCTCAGTGGGGCGTCATGAACCAGACGGGGTGCAGCTCATGCACCGGCAGCAACAACACCGCGCCCTGCAACACGTCCATTCCCAGCCAACCTTCGACCTTGTCCTCTCCGGGCTGCACCAGCACATCGAGCGGCCCGAACTCAGATTCGCCCACGCGTACGTGCAAGCCAGGCACGTGCGTGCCGTCGGCGATGAGCGAAGAATCAAACAAG
>JAYVNA010000443.1:0-4683 GCA_043758715.1 Archangium sp. | reverse complement strand
GAAGATGAAGAGCTCGACCTTCGTGGTGCTGCTCGCGCACGGCAACGGCGTGACGATGCGCAAGTACAACCCGAAGAAGAAGACGCTCACCGTCGAAGTCGATGGGCTGGTCGAATGTTACGACGGCCTGGGGCTGCTCTCCGTCGCGTGGGGACAACCGGCCAAACCCTTCCGCCCTCCGGCGCCTGATGACGATGAAGAAGAGACGATGACCAGCCCGCAGGCGGTGTGGCGCGCGCAGCCGCTCTTGTTCCCCCTGCCCTTCCCCAACGCGGCCGAGGCCACCAGGTTTCGCGACAAGGCGGGCCTGGGCATCGAGACGCGGCTCGTCTTCAAGCTGGGGAAGATCGACATCGACCGGAAGAAGCTCAAGACCGAGAAGCCGCTGCCCGACGCGGGCGCGGTGAAGGAAGAGCTCGACTGGGGCGCGGGGCGCCTGGTGCACGTCGAGATGCTCGGCGTTCGGGTGGGCACCGAGTTCGAGAAGACCCTGCTCGCGGAAAAGAGATGAGTGAAGGTCGCGAGCTGAGATCCGCGCCCGCTCATCAAAGGTGAGCGTGGATCCGTCGTCGCTTCTCCCCTAGCTTCCGCTCCTCTCTTCGAGGAGGAACACCTTGGCGAACTCAGTCCGCGCAGGCCTCATTCAGTGCAGCAACCCCATCAACGACGAGTCGGTGCCGGTGAAGAAGATCCAGCAGGCGATGCTCGACAAGCACCTGCCTCTGATTGAGGAGGCCGCGAAGAAGGGCACGCAGGTCCTCTGTCTGCAGGAGATCTTCAACGGCCCCTACTTCTGTCCCGGCCAGGACAAGCGCTGGTACGCCGCCGCGGAACTCATTCCCGGGCCGACCACCCACCTCATGAGCGAGATCGCCAAGAAGCACGGCATGGCGATCGTAGTGCCGCTCTACGAAGAGGAAATTCGCGGCGTCTATTACAACACCGCCGCCGTCATCGACGCCGACGGCAAATACCTCGGCAAGTACCGCAAGCAGCACATTCCGCAGACCTCGGGCTTCTGGGAAAAGTTCTTCTTCAAGCCCGGCAACGGCGGCTACCCGGTCTTCCAGACCCAGTTCGCGAAGGTCGGCGTGTACATCTGCTACGACCGCCACTTCCCCGAAGGCGCGCGTGCGCTCGGCCTCAATGGCGCGGAGATCGTCTTCAACCCGTCAGCGACCGTCGCGGGTCTCTCGCAATACCTGTGGAAGCTCGAGCAGCCCGCACACGCGGTCGCGAACGGGTATTACGTCGGCGCCATCAACCGGGTGGGCACCGAGGCGCCGTGGAACATCGGCAAGTTCTACGGCAGCAGCTACTTCGTCAACCCGCGCGGGAAGATCATCGTGGAGGCCAGCGAGGACAAGGACGAAGTGGTGGTGGCCGATCTCGACTTGAGTGCCATCGATGAAGTGCGGCAGGTTTGGCAGTTCTACCGGGACCGTCGCCCGGACGCGTACCAGGACCTCGTTCGCCCGTAATTTTCAGAACACCTCAAGGAGCCAAGCCATGGGTCTCGTCATCAAGAACGGCAACATCGTCACGTCGAACAACGAGTTCACCGCAGACGTCTACGCCGACAACGGCGTCATCAAGGCGATCGGCAAAGACCTCGAGGTGCCCGCGGGCACGCAGGTGATCGACGGCTCCGGGCAGTATGTGTTTCCCGGCGGCATCGACGCGCACACGCACATGGAGATGCCCTTCATGGGCACCACCAGCTGCGATGACTTCTTCAGCGGCACCACGGCGGGCGTGATCGGCGGCACCACCACGATCATCGACTTCATCATTCCCAACCGGAACCAGAGCCTGCTCGAGGCGCGCGACTTCTGGATGAACAACGCCAAAAAGTCGGTCGCCGACTACGCGTTCCACATGGCCGTCACCTGGTACAGCGAGTCGGTGAAGACCGAGATGCAGCACGTCTTCAAGAACGACGGCATTCAGTCGTTCAAGATCTTCATGGCGTATCGCGGGGCGATCGGCGTCGACGACGTCGAGCTGGTGCAGGTGCTCGACGTGGCGCACGAACTGGGCGCGCTGGTGACCTCGCACTGCGAACACGGTGATGCGGTCGTTGCACTGCAGAATCGCCTGGCGAACGCCGGGAAGCTGGAACCCAAGTACCACCCGCAGAGCCGGCCCGCGTACCTCGAGGGCGAGGCCACCAACCGGGTCATTCAGCTCGCGCGCGTCGCGGCGGATGGTCGCAATGGCCACAACAGCGCGGCCAAAGACTCACAGCCCATCTACATCGTGCACCTCACCTGCAAGGAGTCGATGGACGCCGTCTACCGCGCCCGCGCTGAGGGCCAGAAGGTGATGGTCGAGACGTGCCCGCAGTACCTGCTGCTCGAAGACTCCGTGTACGAGAAGCCGGACTTCGAGGGCGCGGCGTACGTGATGAGCCCTCCGATTCGGCCCAAGGGTCACCAAGAGTATCTGTGGAACGCGATGTCGAACGGCGCGATCCAGACGGTGGCGACGGATCATTGTCCCTTTCGCCAGGCGGATCAGAAGATCGCGGGCAAGAACGACTTCCGGAAGATCCCCAACGGTGCGGCCGGCATCGAGAACCGCATGGGTCTCATGTACACGTATGGGGTCGAAACCGGCCGCATCTCGCTGCAGCAGTTCGTCGATGTGACGTCGACGCAGGCGGCGAAGATCTTCAACATGTACCCGCGCAAGGGCACCATCGCGGTCGGCTCTGACGCCGACTTCTTCCTCTACGATCCCAAAGGCAGCTCGAAGATCGCCGCGAAGACGCACCACATGAAGGTCGACCGGAACATCTTCGAGGGCTTCGAGCTCAAGGGGAAAGTCGCGACCACCGTGGTCGGCGGCAAGGTGCTCTGGCAGGACGGCGACGTGCGCGTCGAGCGCGGCGCGGGCCGCTACGTCAAGCGCACCTGAAGCGGAGTTGAGGCGCCGGGTCTTCCTCGACTCATGATGCTCAACATGCCGATCGCATAGGGCTCCTGCCCGCATGCGCTCCATGTTTCGACTCGCCGCTCTCGCCTCGCTGCTGCTGGCCCCGCTCGCCCCTGCGGCCGTTCTCTTCAACAACATTCCAGCGAGCCCCGGCAACAACGGCCCCTCGTCTGACTCGGCGGCGCGCCGCTACGCACGCTCGTTCGTGCCAACCTCGGGTGGGCAGGCGACCAGCCTCACCATCTGGGGGCAGGCGATCACCGGCCTGGGCAGCGGCACGTACACGCTTCAGCTGAGGACCGACGTGGGCAACGCGCCCGGGGCCTTGCTCGCCAGCGGAACCGGCGCGACGAACGTCTTGGCCGGGCTCACCAGCGTCAGCCTCGGGGCCGGCGCGCCCATCAGCGTGGGCGTGCGCTACTGGGTGGTGTTCTTCGGCGACTGGCCCGTCTGGCAGAACGTCAACACGAGCACCGAGCCCGCGCCTGGAATCCTGCTGAGCACCAACTCCGGCGCTAACTGGGCGCTCAACAGCGGCGGCGTCGGGCCGCAGTATCCCCTCACCCTGCGCGTCGACGGCTCGCCGGTGAACACGCCGCCCACCGCCAACGCGGAGTCGTATTCCACCAACGAAGACACCACCCTCACCGTGGCTGCGCCGGGCGTGCTGAGCAATGACACCGACGCCGAAGGCAACGCGCTGACGGCGGTGCTGGTCACCGCGCCCACCCGCGGCACCCTGACCCTCAACGCCAACGGGTCTTTCACCTACGTCCCCACGGCGAACCTCAACGGCGCAGACAGCTTCGTGTACCGGGCCAACGACGGTCAGGCGAACTCGGGCAACGTCACCGTCACCCTCACGGTCAACTCGGTCAATGACGTGCCCAGCTTCACCAAGGGCGCCGACATCACGGTCAACGAAGACGCGGCGGCGCAGGCGCTGGTGAACTGGGCCAGCTCGATCTCCCCGGGGGCACTGGAGAACACGCAGACGCTCACCTTCACGGTCACCGCGGGCAACACCGCGCTCTTCAGCGCGCAGCCGGCCCTCTCTGCGACCGGCACCTTGAGCTTCACGCCGGCCGCCAACGTCTCGGGCTTCTCGCTGGTGACGGTGACCCTCACCGACAACGGCGGCACCGCGAACGGGGGCGTGAACACTTCAGCGGCCCAGACGTTCTTCATCACCGTCAGCCCGGTGAACGACGCCCCCACCTTCCAGCCGCTCAACCCCGTCACCGTCAACGAAGACGCCGCGGCGCAGACGCTGCTCAACTTCGCGACCGGGATGAATGCGGGCCCGAACGAAGCAAGCCAGACGCTGACCTTCACCACCACCGCGGTGAACCCGGCGCTCTTCACCGTGCAGCCCTCGGTCTCGGCAGCCGGCACGCTCACCTTCACCCCGGCGCCCAACGCCTTCGGGAGCACCACCCTCAACGTCACCCTCCAGGACAACGGCGGCACGACCTCCGGCGGCGTCGATTCGCTGCTCCGCAGCACCACCATCACCATCAACGCGGTCAACGACGCCCCCTCGTTCGTGAAGGGCGCTGACGTCACCGTGCTCGAAGACTCGGGCGCGCGGACGGTCAATGCCTGGGCCACTGCCCTCTCGACGGGGCCTGGGGAAGGAACGCAGGCGCTGAGCTTCGTGGTCACCGCGGCCGCCCCGGCGCTCTTCGCAGTTCAGCCCGCGATCTCGGCGAGCGGAACGCTCACCTTCACGCCTGCCGCGAACGC
>JAYVNA010000442.1:0-14041 GCA_043758715.1 Archangium sp. | reverse complement strand
GTTCGAACTGCAGGGCCACGCCCCGCGGCGAGACGTTGAGCACCGTCGCGCTCGCGTGCACCGGCCCGCCGGGCAGCTTCACCTCGAGCTCCACCTTCGCCTGCACCCCCGGGGGACTCGAGGTGCGCACGAGGGCGCCTCCCGACGAGAGGTTCTCCACCGTGCCCTCGACGTTCTTGCCTTCCACCTTCATCACCGCGGGCGCTTCCACCGGGTGGCGCACGGAGGCCCGTCGTTCACCCACCCGCCCGAAGGCTTCTGCGAGCGCGCCGCTGACCTGGTCGGGCGCGAGCCCCAGTCGCTGCCACCCGCAAGCGGAGAAGCGGGAGAGGAAGTGGCCGCGCTCCTGGTACTCCAGCTCGCTGAGGGCAATGACGCTGCCGCCGGCGTGCTCGCCCGCTGCAACCAGGGCTGCGTGGGTGCTGTCGGTGAAGCGATCTTCGCGAAAACGCAAGGTGATGAAGAGCGCAGGCCCCGCCTCGCGCAACCCGAGATCGACCTGGAGCAGCGAGTAGTCGTAGTCGGACAGCCAGCCCTCGACACACTTGCGCGCACTCTGTCTGCGGTATCCGAACGCGTCTTCGAAGAGGACCGCCCGCTCAACCGTTGCTTCCCCTTCGCTCACGCCACCACCGTAGCGCATGCGATGATGAGATCAGTGCTGCCCGATCGCCGCGTCGTCATCGCTCAGCTGCGCGCCCAGGACGACGCCGAGGCGTTGACCCTGCGCCCACCCGACGGCGTGCCCCGGCCCTTCTACGTCGCAGTGGGAGATCCCCAGGCCCCGCTCGCCAAGTTTCTGCAGATTCTCGACCTCAACGGGCTGCTGGGCGACGACGGCCGGCTGCGCCCCGAAGTGGGCCTGGTCTCGATGGGCGATCACTTCGACTGGGGCCGCCCCGAAGATCGCGAGACCGCCACCGCCGAGGGCACGCTGGTGCTCTCGTGGCTCGCCGCGCACCCGCCCGACCAGGTTCAGATTCTGGCCGGCAATCACGATCTGGTGCGGGTGGGCGAGCTCTTCGGCTTCACCGACGAGAGCTTCGCCGAGGCCCGCGCGCTCGCCGACGCCGCGCTGCAACCGCAGAAGCACGCCGCGTTCCTCACGCGCTACCCGATGCTCGCGAGCCCGGCCGTGATCAGCCGCGACTACTCGTGTTTCGACGTGCGCCAGCGCGCGCTGGTGACGCGCCTGCTCAAAACCCGGCGGCTGCGGCTCGCCTTTGCCCCCGAGCGCGACCTGCTGCTGGTACACGCCGGGGTCACCACCGAAGACCTGGAGCCGCTCGGGCCCATCGGTCACGACGCGCCTTCCATCGCCGCCGCGCTCAACCGCTTCCTCGATGAGCGGGTGGCGAAGTGGAAGGGAGACGCTGCGCTCGATCTCTCGCCGCTCCACGAGCTGGGCTCCGCGAGCGATGGAGAGGCCCGAGGCATTCTCGCGCACCGCCCCGCCAACCCCACCGCCAGCAAGGGGGTCGATCTGGTGGGCCGCCGCTACGATCCACGCCTGCTCCCCTCGGGCATCACCCAGGTCATCGGGCACATCAACGACAAGAAGTGCCGCGAGCTGATGGGTGACTGGGCGAAGTCGAAGACGCCCGAGCTGGGTACGCTGCGCGGTCTCGAGATGGGCGGCCGCGAGGACTACCACCTGGGCTGCCTCGATCACGATCGCCTGCTCTTCCTGGACGGAGCGATGCACCAGGCCCAAGCCGTCGAGTACGAGCTGTTCGATCTCGAGCTGCGGCAACGCCTCATTTTGCGCTGAGCCCAGGGAGACCCCGATGACGAAGTACCCGCAGGCGAAGGTCAGCTTCGATGACTTCAAGGAACTGGTGGCGGCCGTCGAGCCGCATCGAGCCAGGCGGTTGATCGACTTCGAGACGTTCCTGAAGAAGAGCCGCGAACCGAACACCGTCATTCTCGATGCGCGCTCAGGCTTTCGTTTCAAGCGCGTTCACCTCAAGGGCGCGCGCAACCTCGCCTTCACGGCCTTCACCCAGGACAACCTCGCGAAGGTGATTCCGAGCTTCGAGACGGCGGTGCTCATCTATTGCAACAACAACTTCGAGGGCGACGAGGTCGACTTCGCCACCAAGATCGCCCGCCCCCGCGATCTGAACGAGGAACGCATCACCACCCAGATGCGCACGCAGGAACGGCCGAAGATGATGGCCCTCAACATTCCCACCTACGTGAACCTGTACGGCTACGGGTATCGCAACGTGTTCGAACTCGATGAGCTGGTCGAGGTGAAGGATCCCCGGGTGGTCTTCGAAGGCACGCTCAACGCGTCGCCGTTCGGCCCCTGATTTTTAACGGCCCAGCGGCCGGGTCGACAGCCGCTTGGCGAAGCGGGTGAACAGTGAGAGCAATTCCGGGCGGAAGCGGTGCGGCACCTTCTGGGTCAACACCTCGAGCGCTTCGGCGTGCGTCATCGCGGGCCGCGAGGCGGTCGTGCTGCTGAGCGCCTCGAAGGCGCGGGCCAGCGCCACCACGCTGCTGATCAAGCCCACCTTCGCGTGCTCGCCCAGCCCGCCCGGCGTCTCGCGCGAGCCCCACTCGACTTCCTGCTCGAGCACCACCGTCGCCCAGGCCACCGCTCCGGGCTTGTCGCCCAGCCGCGTCAAGGGCAGCCACGCCGAGGAACGTTTCGCGGCGGCCACTTCCTGTTGATCGGCCTCGCTCAGGGGCCCGGTGCGCTCGAAGATCTCGTCTTTGAGCTCGAAGTTTCCGGCGTCGCAGAAGAACGCAAAGGTGGCGAGATCGACCAGCTGCTGCTGCTGCAAGTTCAGCTCGGCACCGAAGAGCACCGACAGCATCATCACGTTGACCGCATGGAACAGCTCGGCGTCGCGGCCGCGGCCGTGCGGCGTCAGCCCCGCGAACCGCACTGAACGCGATGAGACGGCAGCGGCCAGATCGCTGAAGAGCGGGGTGAAGTTCGGCAGCTCTGCGCGTGGGTTGAGCTTGCGCTGCGAGAGCCAGCCCCGAAGCCCGAGCACGAGTTCCACTGCGCGGGTCATCGCCTCGCGCGAGAAGTCGCTCATCAACGGCACCGGCAAGGGCATCGGTGCGGGTTTGGGAGCGGTGGGCTTCGCCAGCAACAACGTCACCGACGGTGTCTCCACCCCTTCGGCCGCGGCGCCCGCTGCCAACCAACGCACCAGATGCTCCAGTTCGGCGCGCGCGGGTTGGCGGGTGAAGGTGAAGCCCGCGATGCCGCGGCTGTAGAAGGCCTTCACCGCGCGACCGACTGGGAGATCTGCGCCGCCTTCGTTCACGACCTGCCCATTGACCGCGAGCACCGGAAGGCACGACACCACCGCCTGCGTGCCGGCGGGCAACAGCGCCGCCAGGCATTTTCCCAGCCGGGCAAAGGCCATGTCGAAGGTGGCGCTGTCGACTTCGACCAGCCGCGAGCCGGCGGCCAGCGCGGAGAGATCGAGCAGCACGTCTCTCCAGGTGATGGGGTTGCGATCCCACCGGCGTGACTCACCGGCGTGCGTGGGCGTGGTGCGATCGACGAGCTCAGCCGAGCGGTAATGCCGATCGGCGGCGGTGCGCACCGCCTCGCTCGACGAGGCGTCCTGCGCGATGCGGCGCAGCAACTCCATGGCCGGGCCCGTCTTCATCACCGCCAGGGCCTCCAGCACGTCGACCTTGCGGGCGTCAGCCTTCCCTCTCCCGAGAATCGGCGCGCGCAACATCAGCTCGGCGGAGATGGCTTCGAACGCCGCCGACGACGTCGAGGAACCGAGCGCGATCCACATCGCGCGGCGCTCGGGCTCGCTGAAAGCCGCCGAGTTCTGCGGCGTCAACAGCGGGTGCAAGGCCTCGAACACGCGCTCGGGGAAGTGTTTGCCGAGCAGCTGAACGGCGTGCACCCGGGTCGCTTCGAATTCTTCCTTCGGCCCTTCGGTCTCGGTGACCGCCCGGCAGATGATCTTGAAGGCCTCGTCAGAGCCAGCGCGGGCCAGCCCGGACAGCACCTCGCGCCGGCGCCCGGGGTCGAGCCGCGCGAGCAGTTCGCGGGTGAGGCGCTGGCGATCGGGAACGCGTCCCTTCTCGAGGCAGTACGCGAGCTCCATCAGCCGGCGCGGTCGTTTGGGCTCCAGCCGCTCGATGAAGGGCGCTGGGTTCAACCCCGCGAGCCCAGCCAGGCCCGGCAACACCGCGTCACGGCTGGCGGGAAGATCGAGGTTTTCGAAGAGCGTCAGCCAGGTGACCGCGAACGCGCCCCCGAAGAAGGGCAACAACCGCCCCAGGCCCTCGGCGTCGGAAGGCGGCGCTTCCCGCAGGCGCTGTGAAATGAGGCGCGCCTGATCAGCCGTGGCGAGGTGTGAGAGGGCCAGGTCGAACAGCTGCCGTTGCAGCTTGTCTCCTGCGGGAGCCGCGCGCAGCCGCTCGAGCAAGGTGGCGAGCGCGCCCCAGGCCTCGGCGAGCAGCAAGCCTTCGACCGCGCCCGAGACGCGTTCGAACACCAGCTCCTCGGCGCCCTTGAGCTGCAGCAGCCGGTGCGCGTGGGTGGGGAAACGCACCATCACGTGCAGCGCTTCATCGCGCTCGAAGGCGCGCCGCAGACCATCCAGCTCGTCGATCGAAGCGAGCGTCGGCCCCACTTCGAACAGCCGCATGTGCGAGGCGTCGGCCATCACCAGCGCGGCGCGAGACTCGGCGGTGTTGAGCACCTTCGCCACGGGCGCCACCACCGGCGCCGGAGGTGGCGGCGGCTTCGGCGCTGCCTGCGGCGGAGGCGAGGGAGAGAAGGCTCGCTCCGGGGGGCGCATGGGCGCGGGCGAAGGCGCGGTGTGGATCGCGCGCGGAGGCACAGGCGCGAGGGGCGGCTGGGCTTTCAGCGCGCCCAGGGGTGCAGAGACCAGTGCGCGCCCCACGCCGATGGTGACCTTCATCCCCGAGTCGTCGTCATCCGGGGGCGGAGCCGGCGGCGCAGGCCGGGGCGCCTCGGGGCGGGCGACCGCGGGTTCAGCCACGAGCGCCGGCTCGGGGTCGGGCGCTTCGAGGTCGGCGAAGAACTCGCTGAAGAGATCCTCAGCATGGCTGGGCGGTTTCGCGGCCGGAGGGGCGGGCGCCGCGATGGGCACCGGCGTGGGCGTCGAGGGCCGCCTGAGCATCGTGGTGCCAAACGCGGCGAACGGGTCGCGCGCAGGAGCGGCGGGCGCTCCCTTGGGCGGCGAGGCCGCGATCGGCGCGGGCGTCGTCGACTTCGGAGTGGCCTGCGCGGGCGTGCCGGAGGCCTGTGGCTCGGCCGTTTCCTTGAACTGCGTCGCCAATGCCGCCAGCTGCCGGGTGCCGACGCGCTGGCCGGTGCCCTGAATGAATTCGTCGAGCGCAGCGGCGAGCTCCCGGCAGTTCTGGAACCGCACCGAGAGGTTCTTGGCCATCGCCTTCTCGACGATGTTTGCGTACTCGCGCGGCAGATCGGGCTTGCGCGAGAGCAGCGGCACCGGATCGGTCTGGATGATCGACGCCAGCAACTGCTGGTCAGGCATCTGCTCGTAGGGCCGGGTGCCGGCCGCCAGTTCGTAGAGGATGACGCCCAGGGCGTACACGTCAGCGCGCAGATCGGCCTCGCCGATGATCTGCTCCGGCGGCATGTAGGCGATCTTCCCCTTCACCGTGCCCGGCGCCGCGTTCGACACCTGGCCCGCGCCCGTCGCCACGCCGAAGTCGACGACCTTCACCGCGCCGTTGCGCGCGATCATCAGGTTGTCGGTGCTCACGTCACAGTGCATCAGCCCCATCGGCGCGCCGCTGCCGTCGGCGAACTCGTGCACGTAGGCGAGGCCCTCGCAGGCTTCCTCGATGACGCGCGCGCCGACCACCGGTGAGATTCGGCGATCAGGCGCCGAGCGCAGAATGCTGCGGAGGTTCGGCCCGTCGACGAACTCCATCGCGAGGAAGTAGGCGCCGTTCACCTCGCCGAAGTCGAAGATCTGCACCACCGCGGGGTGGCCGAACTGCGCCGCCAACCGCGCTTCCTGCAGGAACATCGCGACGAACTCGGGGTCCTTCGCGAGGTTCGGGAGGATGCGCTTGATGACCATCGATTTCTCGAAGCCACCAGGGCCCATCACCTTCGCCAGAAACACCTCGGCCATGCCGCCCGTCGCGAGCTTGCGAACGAGTTGGTACCGACCGAGTTGTTCCCCTTCGCTGCTCGCCATTTGAAGAGGCGGCATCGTAATGGCATGCGGCCCGAAGCACACGATCCGCCTCGGCAGAAACAACTCTCCCCCGACCCAATGCCTCAGCGGCGAGGGAAGTGTTGCTTGCTCAATCCTTCAGGGAATGACAGCGGGCGCCGCGGCACACACGCCGCCATCGGAGTCGACGCGACCATCGATACCCTCGGTGCAGCGCTGGTTGAGCCGGGTGCAGGCTTCGGTCGAGAGCGTGGTGCACAGCTGGGTGGTGTCGGCGCACGCGGCGTCGAACGCGGCCCGGAAGGCGTCACGCACGCAGCTGCGCTCGGTGTCCTTGCAGGTGGTGTCGGTCGCGTCAGCAGCCTGGCAGGCGGTCAGCGCATCGCGGCACGCGTGCACTGCGGCGGGGTCAGGCTGCACGAGGGGCGCGCCGTGGCCGCCACGATGATGACCGCGCGGGCCTTCGCCGCCATCACGGTCGTGGGGCGGCTCGCCGAACGGAGGCGGCGGGCGCACGCCGCCATCACCCTCACCCATGCCTTCGCACCGCCCGCCCCCTTCCGGCCGCGCAGGAGGAGGCGGCAGGCACGCGTGCAGCGCGGTGCGACAGGCGGCGAGGTCAGCAGCTTCGGGCGCGATACAGGCGTCGTACGTCACCCGGCAAGCGTCGGCCTGCGCGCGAAAGGCGCAGAAGTCAGACTGCACCGACTCGAGCGCTGCCGCCGTCTCAGCCACCGTCGTCGCAGAATCAGTTCCACAGGCAGCGAAGAGGCCCGTGCAGGTCAGCGTCATCACCAGTCGATTGAGTCTCATTTTTTTTCAGCTCCAGTTCGGGAGAGGCCGTCCCCTCTCGAAGGTGCTGGTGTTCAGCGCGGAATTAAAACGATCACGGGCACGGACCGGGCGCCATCGACATCGGCAGCTCGGTTCGAATGGCCGCGCACGCATCGAGGCACTGCGTCCCACCGCTGCAGGCGAGGGAGTGCTGATCAGGCCCGCCTTCGCAGCTCGAGGGCAATGAGTAGCACTGGCCCTCGGGCGGACGCCCACAGTCCTGCGGCCGGCGCAGCACCGCGCAGTACGTACCGCTCGGGCACGCCGTGCTGGGGCACGTGCGCGGCGCAGTGACACACGTCCCGAGCTCTTCCACCGCCTCGACTCCAGCGGCCGCAAGCAGGCAGGGGTTCCAGTACGTCACGCCATCGCAGCCACACACGGGCGCGAAGCCACCGGGGCAGAACTGGGGCCGGGGAGCGCAGTGCCCCAGTGCCGCTCCGCAGCTCTCCTTCCGGCAGAAGTCGCCGCCACGCGTGCATTCACTCTCGTCGGTACATGGCGGCCCCTGCGGGCGACGGGACTCGCCGCCATCGGGCACCTCGGCGATCGGAAGATCGACGACGCCGCAGCTCAAGAACACCACCGACGCGAGGAGGATTCTCACGGTGCGCGCTCCTTGCGGGCCATCACGTCGAACGAGAAGCCGAGCTGAAGCGCGGGCCGCGCGGTCCACGGCACCAACAGGTACTCGTTCTGCCCGGCGATGCTCGACACGTAGCGGCGGCGCGCGGGGTCGAGGTCCACCACCGCTCTCAAGAACAGCGCCGTCGAGGCGGTCAGCTTGAAGCTCACGCCGAGTTCCGCGGTGAAGAACGGCGCCGGATCGACGCGGTTGGCGCGCAGGCGCGGGCCCGACACCACCGACGAGGAGGTCGTCGCGATCAACACGTCGAAGCCACCGCCCAGGCCGAGCTCGAGTTCGAACGGACCCAAGCTTCGCCGCAGCGAAGGCAACAACCGAAATGAGAGCGACTGCAGCTGCACCTGCAGCTCGACCAACGAGGCCTGCCGGGTGACGGGGCCGGTGTAGCCGACGAGCAACGAGAGGCCCGGGTGCCAGGGGCCGTCACCGAAACTCGCGCCCACCTGCGCGCCGCCGCCGAAGAGCACCGGGGAAATCGAGTCGTAGCCGCGGCCCTGAAAGTAGGCGCCGACGCGCAGGCCGAACGGCGGCTCAGCGACTTCGGGAACGGAAACCAGCGGCGCGTCCGAAAGCGGCGCGGCGGCCGGCGCCTTTCGACGCTCTTCGATCTCGAGTTCCTGCACGCCTGCTTGCGCGACCAGCGCCGCCGATTCCGAGACCAACAAGGGAGGCCCGCCGCGCGGCAACGCCTTGCGCCTGCGCAACACGCCGGTGCCGGAGAACACTTCGACCACGCAGGTCTCGTCACTCCACACCACGCGCACCCGCGCAAAAGCCGCTTCGCTGGGCGTCGGCAACACGCCCACCAGGTGAAGCTCGAGTTGCATCGAGCGCAGCCAGTCTTCGAGTGAGGTGCGCAGCGCTTCGACGTCGACGGGGTTTCCCACCGCCTCGAGCAGCACCACGTTGCTCGCGCGGTCGGCCGCTTCAGCGCGCACTGAGAGCGGCACCAGCATCAGGAGCAGCAACATCGAGAGCCGATGGCGGTGTCGTCGAGACACGTTACGGAGTCAGCGACTCCAACCGGGTGCGAGCGCGAGGGGCGTACACACCTGAAGGATAGTCGTGAAGCACTGCTTCCCACGCACTGCGTTCATCGTCGAAGCGCCCCAGCAGCTGCAGCGACATCGCCCGCGCACCCTGCACTTCTTCGCGCAGCGCCTGGTCTTTCGAGCCGAGGTACGCGTCAAAGGCCTGAAGTGCCGCGCTGGCCTCGCCGCGATCGAGCAGCAGGCGGCCGAGCTGCGCCTGCGAGAGCGTGGCTTCGGGCGAAGCGGGGAAACGAGACACCACGTCACGGAAGCCGCGAAGCGCCTCGAGCGCATCGCCCCGCACCCGGGCCTGGGTAGCGCGCGCGAACAGCACCGCGGCGTTTGGCTCGGGGGGTGGCGCAGGAGGAAGATCGGGCGTCGCTTCGATCACCTCTTCACGCACCGGGGTCACTGTCAGTGCGCGGCGGGGGTGAGCGGCGCGATGCACCATGGCGACGGGAGCTGGCCCGTTCACCCCGAGCGAAGTCGAGGGGCCTTCGACTTCGCCCAGGCGGAACGGAGCCGGTCCCTCGACTTCGCTCGGGATGACCGGGGTGGGTTCGCTCGCGATGAACGCAGCGTGCTTCTCGACCGAACGGGGCGCAGGCACCGGCAGCGCTTCGGTGCGCGTCTCGAACAGCTTTGGCAACACACCGGTGAGCTGGGCCACGGCGGCGAACGAGCCAAAGCCCATCAGCGCGACCGCGGCAGCGATCAACAACGGGCCCACGCGGCGACGGCGCGGCGCTTCGGGAACCGCTGCCTTCGCGCCCGAGAGAGCGCGCGCCACCAGGCCATCGAGGTCAGCGGTGCTGCCACCGATGGCGTCGAAATCCATCCGCACCTGGCGCTCGAAGCGGCAGGTGGTGCACTCGGCGACGTGCGCGTCGAGGCGCGAAAGTTCGTCGGGCGTCGCGAGCCCCCTGGCGGCCTTGTCGAAGAGCTCTTCGGGGTGAAGCACGAGGGTTTCCATCACTCCACCTCCAGGGCGGCGAGAAGGCGGGGGTCGGCTTCGATGCGCTTCTTGAGCGCGGTCTTCGCCAGGCGCACGCGGCTGCGCACGGTGTTGAGCGGCACGCCGGTGGCCTCAGCGACTTCTTCCAACGAGAAGCCGAGCACCACGCGCAACGCGAGCGTCTCGGCCTGCTCTTCGGGCAGCTTTTCCATCAACGCACGCACGGCATGCCGGCGGCGCTCAGCCTCGAGCGCCTCGGCCTGCGAAGGGTCGACCGCGAAGGCATCGGGCTCGATCGAATCGTCCTGGCGATCACCCCGAATGGCCGAGCGGCGGCGGGCGGCCAGCGCGGTGCGGGTGACGATGCGCGAGGCGAAGTGAGCCGGCGAGCACTCGCCCCGAAACGACGGGAGCGCCTGCACCAGGCCGATGAGCGACTGCTGCACCACGTCATCGAGATCGGCGTGGGTGCTGCCCATCAGCGACCGCGCCGCGCGAATCATTCCGGGCGCGAGCTGCTTGAGCAGCTGGCCGACGGCGGCCGTATCTCCGTTGATCGCCCGGCTCAGCAGGGCATCGGTGTGAGGCTGGAGAGAAGCGGTGCGCGTCGTCACGGGGAGATGGTGTCGCGGACCGCGCGAAAACGATCATTCTCCCCCGTACTCTCTGCCAACCCAACGAAAACAGAGATGTAGGCCTCAAACTTCGATGCAATGGGGTCGAGATTGACGTCTCATCGGGCCGTGTCGTTGCCAGGGCTCAAGACCTCAATCGAGCTGGAGCCGGGTCCCACGGAAGGTCCAGCGACCAGCCCTCAACTTGCTCATGAGGGCGTTCGCGTTCCGCCCTCGCTGGTCGATCGCGAGAGTGGTCAACGGCTGCCGATCACCGAGACCGAAGCGAAGGTGCTCGGAGTGTGGGACGGGGTGCAGACGGCCACTGAGCTGTCCGCGAAGCTCTTCGTCGAAGGCGTCGACGTCGAGCCGTGGCAGGTCGAACAATTTTTCGCCCGCCTCGCGCGCGCGAACCTGCTCGCAGCAGGTGGACCCGTGGTGCCTGACTTCGTTCCTGCAGTTCCCGGGGTCGAGAACCCTGAAGACATCGTGCCCACGCTGCGCGGCGATCTCATCATCTCGAAGTCGGCCACCAGCAAGGCCACCCTCGAGGTGAAGGACCCGGTATCGGAGCGCAGCTTCACGCTCTACGACTTCGAGGTGTCGATCGCGCGCATGCTCGACGGCAAGCGCTCGGCTGCCGAAGTGCTGGCGGCGGCGAATCGGCTGGGCATTCCCGTCACCCTTCCGACGCTCAAGACCTTCTTGCAGCAGCTCAAGGCCTACCAGTTCATCGATCTCACCACGCTGGGCGGCGAGTCGACCTGGCCGAAGCGGCGCCAGTGGTCGGCCGAAGTGCGCGAGCTCTACCAGGGCGCGTTGCGGCTGATGCGCTCGGGAAAATTCGACGAGGCGCGCGGCTACGTCGAGGCGATGAAGGCAGCGGATCCATCGAACGACGAAGCGGGCACCCTGCTCGAGCGCATCGACGTGGAAGCGCGGGGCTCGCTCGAGCTCAACGTACCGTTCGACACGCTGCATACCCCGGTGACCACCGCGGCGGTGGAAGCGCCCGTGCCCAAAGCAGACCCGTTCGCGAGCTTCGGCTTTCACTCGGGCCCGCCGACGGCAGATGAGCTGCCTCCGATTCCCGAGGCGGTCGCGCCGGTCGAGGCGCCCACCGTCGATCTTCCTCCGGACGTTTCGATCTCCGACGAGCCCGAGCCGAACCCGGTGCCCGCAGGAAAGAGCCGGCGAGGTCTCTTCATCGGCGCGGGCGCAGCGGTCTTCGCAGCGCTGCTCTTCCCCGTGCATGGAACGGCCGAGTTCCCCTGCGAGCTCCAGGTCGATGAGCTCGGCGTGCCCAGAGCGCAGCGTGCCGGTGCGGTGGGACCTGCGCTGGTGAATTCGGGCGCGCGCGTCGAGAAGGGCGCGGTGCTCGCGCGACTCGAGCTGGCGGCAGACGAAAAACCCGAGGTGATCGAGGCGCGCATCAAGGAACTCGAGGCAAAGCTCGCGACCGCGCACGCGCCGGGTTCGCTCAAGGCGATCACCAAGGCGAAGGCGGCCGTGAAGAAGGCCACCGCGGCGGTCACCGCCCTGCAGAAGAAGGTGAAGAAGGCGTCCGAGAGCAAGGCGCCCGCGCTCCAGGCGAAGCTCGCCGAGAAACAGACTGCGCTCGACGCAGCAAAGGCGGCGCTCGACGATCTGCAGCAACCCGATCGGCGCGACGAATTCAAAGCGACGCTCGAGCAACTGACCGCGAAGAAGGTCACTGCGGCGGTGCTCTCTGAACGCTCGGCGATCGTCGCTCCGGCCAGCGGATTGTTTCTCGCACCCACCCCTTCGCCCACCGCGCTCGGGGAGAACTCGGCGTACGGCCGCGTGGTGGGCCCGACCTTCCGCGCGGTGACGAAGGATCCCCTGCAGACGTCCGCCGACAGCGCGGTGTTCGTCTCGGCCGCGGGGCGCCTCGAAGTGAAGCTCGAGAAGACGGTCGCCGGCGTCACCGCGCGCCTCGAGGCCAGGCCCGAGTGGGCCGGCGCGAAAGGCACGCTCGAAGTGCCGTCAGGGCTCAGGCCCTGGCCGCTGGCTGTGCTTCACTGAGGGCAATGCTGAAGACAACCGCGCTGCTCGGCCTCGCTCTGTTCGCGTTCGCGTGTTCCGCACCCGGAATGGAGGACGCCGGCCAGGGGGGCGGTGGCGGCATCGTGAGTACGGGCGGCGGCACTGCGGCGGGTGGTGGCGCGGCCACGGGCGGCGGCAGTGCGACGGGTGGCGGCTTCGGCACCGGCGGAGGCGGAGGTGGCACGGGAGGAGGAGGTGCTTCGGGCAGCGCAGATGCCGGCGCGCCCTGCACGGCGGCTTCCGACTGCGCCTCGGGAAACTGCGTGGCCTGGTTCCGTGACGCGGGCTCGGTCTGTGCGCGGCCCTGCTTCGATCAATCAGGCTGCGCGGATCTTCCCGAGTACGCCTGCATTCCTTCGCAAGACGGCAGCGGGGTCTGCATTCCGAAGAGCCCGGCGCACTGTCTGCCCTGCGACTTCGACGTGAACTGCGGCACCTTGACCGAGGCCTGCGTGCTCGCGCCTGGAGACACGGTAATGACGTGCCGGGTCGACTGCTCGCTCGCCGGCGCCGCCGCGTGTCCTCCCGATTACGCCTGCACCGAGACGCGCTTCAACAACCAGCAGCGGTTCTTCTGCACGCCGCCCGCGGGGAATTGCGGCACCTCGCAGGCGGGCTTCTGTGATCGGTTCAACGTCCCGCAGCCGTGCGGCAGTGAGAATGACGCTGGCACCTGCACCGGCGCGCGCACCTGCGTGGGGGGCCGGTACACCGTCTGTGATGCGCTGACCCCGGGCTGTCTGGCGACGTGTTCGACGCCGCCCCGCACGGGTTGCACCGAGCCGTTGTGCGCAGGCGCCACCACCACGCCGGCGAATTGCGGCAGCTGCGGCAACACCTGCCCCGGCACCGGCAGCACCGCGGCCAACGTTGCGTGCGTGGGCGGCACCAACTGCACCTTCAGCTGCCAGGGCGAGAACTACGACGTGAACAACAACCCCGCCAACGGTTGCGAAGTCGTCGACGCGCCCACGGGCAATCACGTGCAGGCCAGCGCCGTGAACGTGGGCTCGGTGCCCTGCAGTGACGGCTCGACCATCAGCGCCACCGGCAAGATTCTCAGCGACGCGCGCATTCATCAGAGCCCCGCAGTCACGGGCTTCGACGCCGCCCTGGGCTCGGCGCCCGACTTCCTGGCGGTCACCACCACCGGCGGCACCTTTTGCGTAAACGACATCGGGCTCACCCTCACCGTCACGATGGCGCCGATCCTCTCCTGCTACCGATTGACCGTCACCACCGACAACGGGAGCTGGTCGTGCAGCCCGAGCTCAGGCGCCACCTGCACCATCACGCAGGGCTCGGGCTCGTACTCGGGAGGAACCACCACGGTGTTGAAGGTCGAGCGCACCTGCAGCGCGGCCGGCGGCACCGAGGCGCGCTACACGGTGACCGGGCACTTCTGAGCGTGCTCCCGCCACGACAAGAAAGAACAGGACTGCGTGCGCGCGCAGCTCAAGAGCACCAACCGCGAGGTCGTCGACGGCGACGCCGAATGATCAGGGCGCGGCGATCGTGACCTTGAACTTCACGTTGCCGCCGCAGGGCGAGCCGTCTTTCTTCCACGTTCCTTCTGCGCTGCCCTGAGGCCAGCTCGCTTCAGGCTCGACTGGGAGCACGCCGGCGTCGACGCCACCATCCACCGCCGCGGGCGCCAGCGAGCGCCGGGAGTAATACGCGCGGTCCTTCGCTGAGTCCGCGCAGGCGGCGCCGGCGTCCCAGCC
>JAYVNA010000441.1:0-4690 GCA_043758715.1 Archangium sp. | reverse complement strand
ACCGCGGCCACCAGCGAGATCGTCACCGAAGACGAGATCTCCGCGATGGCCACCGACGAAGAAGAGCGCTTCGTGCCCCGCTGGAGCTTCGTGGCCGGTGCGAAGACCGGCACCGTCGTCTCGTACGATCCGCCGACCTTCACCTTCGGCGGGCAATTGGGCTTTCGCTATTGGGGCAGCCTCTTCGTGGTGCCCGGCGCGGTGATCGAGGTCGAGAGCATGCTGCAGGGCGGGCGCGCGCTCGCCACCGCCGGAGCGCAGGGCCGCATCGAGCTCGCGCTCTGGAGCGACGACAACGCCCGCTTCTTCAATCTGCCGCGCTTGACCTTCTTGATGTCGGGAGGGCCGCTGGTCGCCTTCGGTCAAAAGGCTGCGCTCGGAGGCCGCGCCGTGCTGGGGCTGCACCTGGGGCACCTCGGCCGCTTTCTCACGCCGTTCTTCTTCGAGCTCGGCTTCCAGGCGCTCGAGGTCGACGAGCAGAGCGCGACCGGGCTGCGCATCGCGGTCGGCCTCGGCTTCTGAAGGCCGGTGCAAAGTTACAGCGCGCGCTCGAGTTCCCACGCGGCGACCTTGAAGCCGCTGGTCTTGTAGAGATCGCCTTCAGCGCCCGCGTCGGTGCGAAGGGTGGTGACCATCAACCGGCACCCGCGCGACTTCAGGTACGCCTCGGCCTCTTTGATCAACCGCTCGCGAATGCCGTGCGATCGCCACGCCGGCGCGACCGTGAGCGCCTCGAGCCTGCCGTGTTCTTCACCCGTCACCGGGTGCGTTCCACGCACGCGCGCGATCGCCGCGCCCACCGCGCGCCCATCGAAGTCAGCCACCAGCAGACCCTCGGGCTCTTCGGTGAGCGCGCGCTCGAGCAGGCTGCGGTAGCTCTCCATCCACCTCTTGCGCGAGGGGAAGCTGCGAAGGCTTTCCCCCTCGAGCGCTTCGAGAATCGACAGGTCCTGCACCTTCACGCGGCGAACGACGAGCGGCATCGTCGCCTCTCGTAGCCGAGCCAAAGAGAACTGGCGGCGTAGACAATGCGCCTACATTGAGCTACCTGCACCCACCATGCGAACGACACTGCTTCTTGGGGTTCTTTTGGCGGGCTGCGGCGTCAGCAATGCCGAGCTCAACGACGTGAGCGACGATCTCTCCGCGGCTCAGGGTGAACTGGGCTCTTCGGTTCGCAGCTACGTGGTGGTGCGCCACGATCAGCGCCGCTGCGCCTCGCCGATGTGCGGCGGTCTCTGGGCGCACGACGTCAACCGCGCGACGGTGACCGAGCAGTACGTGAGCGGCCTCGACTTCAGCCACTCCGACCTCGTGATGCCTGAAGACCAGGGCGACGTCACCGGCGCCCCTGACTTCGAAGTGGTGCTCTACGGCAAGCTGGGCCCCGTGGACCCGCAGTTCAAGACGCGCCAGTTCGTCGTCTCGAGCGCCTGGCGCGGGATGCCGGGCGTGAAGTTCACTGAGCCAGCCGACACCTTCTACCGGGTGGAGAATTTCAACGTGCAGTGCATCACCGCGCCCTGCCCGTCGCTGCGCGCCAGCAAGCTGCACAGCACCTCGAAGATCCTGCACCACGATCTCGACGTCACCCGCGCGTCGTTGACGGCGGTCGATCAGAACTGGCTCACCTTCCGCGCCACCGATCGTGACGCGCTCGTCGCTGGCCGCTTCGTCGATGGCGCCCAGGTCGGGGCCGGCAAGGAGAAGGTCCTCGATGCCAGCCAGGTGTTCGTGCACCTCCCTGACGTGACCCAGTCGTGCCCGCGCTACGCGGTCGTTCACTGCCCCGCGGGCAAGGTGAACATCTACACCCGCAACGAGAACCGCTGCGTGGTTCCCGCGGGTTGTGGTGGTGGCGGCGCGTGCCGCATGTCCGTCCCGGCCTGCGCTGAGAACTACTCGCTGATCTCGTGGACGGGTGGGGTGTTCGCTTGCACCCAGTACGCCTGCGACCCGACCTTCCTCGTCGAGTAATTTCAGCCTCGAAATTGCGCTCGCCCGCTGATGCGGGTGTCCCATCCACAGTACACTTCGTTTCCTCGTGCTGGAGCTCCCCATGCCCGGTCGTATCGAGCCGTCTCCGATTTCGTCTCGTCCGCTCGTCAGCAGTGCTCCCTCGCAGGTCACGGTGCAGGCGGGTGACTCGCTCTCGAAGCTCGCCCAGCGCAACGGCGTGACCGTCGAGGCGCTGGTGCAGGCGAACGTCGGCAAGTACCCGCAGCTGGCGGCCAACAAGAACAGCATTCAGATCGGCTGGAAGCTGCAGATCCCCGGCGCCAACGCCCGGATTCCCGCAGCGCCCGCCCAGACCGTGCCCGCCCAGACTGCGCCCAGCGGGGGCGGTTGGCAGGCCAGCGGCGCCGCCACCCAGACGCAGCAGGTCGGCACCACCCCGCGCCCCCAGAGCTTCGGCGCCAAACTCGCCGCGGGCGGCGCGCAGTCGATCGAGCTGCGCATGAAGCAACACTCCGAAAGCATCGAGAAGACCGGCATCGGCAGGTACTTCGGCGACCACTCCTCGTGGAAGACGATGAGCACCGCCGACAAGGAACAGTGGATCAAGGACAACGCCAAGCCCGGCGTGACGCCCCCCTCGGCCAGCAGCGTGAAGGAGAACAGCTGCATCGGATGGGCGATGGAGAACGTCGGAGCGGCCTACGCGGCCGCCGGCAAGTCGGAGCGCTGGTCTGAGATTCAGCGCATCGTCGTCAGCAAGGGCAGCAAGGGCACCGACCTCGCCATTGAGCTCAAGAAGGACGGCTGGCAGTCGGTGTACTGGAACCCCGACGCGAAGAACCCCAGCGACGGCCTCGCCGAGCACTCGTTTTCTGCCACCCAGGTCGCCCGCGGCAACGGCTACTACGGCGTCGCCATCGATGCCCAGGTGACCAACTACCGGCCCACCGAAGGCAAGGGCACCAAGCAGGACATGTCGGGCATCGAGCGCCTGCGCGAAGTGCCGTTCTTCTTCGGGCTCGCCAAGGGCGGCGTGCACACCTTCGTCGGCCGCAAGGGCGAGGTGAACGAGTTCCACTGGTCGGAAATGCCGAACTCGAACCACGCCATTCAGCAGACGCCGCTGGAGCAGTTCGGGTGGAACTCAGGGCTCATCATGGTGCCCCCCGGCACCTGGCCCACGGGTTCTGCCGGCCACAACTGATTCGACCCAGTCGAGGATGCTGCGAGGCGCCGCCTGGTCGTCGGCGACCAGGTTGAGCGCCTTCAGTCTTTCCAACAGCGCGTTCGTCTCGTCGGCAGGCAACTTCGCCGGCCCCTCAATGCGGTGACAGAAGAACGTCCGGCACCCGAGCGGCCGATCTTCGTAGACGGTGCAGCGTTTCCCCGCGGCATCGAGAAGCGGGCACCCGCCATCACTGCGCGGCGCCGGCATCGGCCGCTGGTCTCGCGCCAGGCGCTCCTCGATCACCTTCCACTCGCTGGGCCACAACCACGGCGGCCGCTGGGTGACCGCGAGCTGGCAACACTCCGAGGTCCCCGGGCACGAGTGCCGCGCCCACGCCGCGCTTCCCTGACGCAACACCGCGCGCGTCTCCGTCGTCGCGCGCCGCCAGGCGACCTTCAATTCCGCATCGGTGCGATCATCCTCAGCTAGTTTCGGGCTCATGCAACCTGGGTTGGGTGGACCGCAATTCGACGGCGCACAGTGTGCCCTTCATGCCGGGGTGAGCGCGAACGCCGTCTGCGCGCGCTGCGGAAACTTCATGTGCCCCACCTGTTCGATGAGCAGCGCGGAAGCGCGATGCCCCACCTGCCGCCAGCTCAACCCCATCGGCTTTCCCTTCGACGGGAGCGCCGACGTCACTACCCTGGCCTCCCACGCCTTCAATTCGTTTCAGCGGGAAGCCGCGATGTGCGTGGTCGCCACCATCATCTTCGTCGCCTTCTTGATCGGCGGAGGCGTGATCACCAACCTCGTCACCACCATCGTGAGCTCGATTCTCGGGCTGCACGTCGACCCGGTGAACCCGCTGCGTAACCTGCGCGACTCCGGCATCAACTTCGCCGTGCAGCAGGCCGTCGGTACCGCGGTCAACATGGCGGTGATGGGCATCACGCTGACCGGCTTCTACCGGCTCTTGATCGACGTGCTCGAGGGCAAGCGCGCCGACATCAGCCGCATGTTCACCCAGGTGCACCTCTTGCCTCAGTACGTGCTGCTGCACGTGATCCTCTTCCTCTTCATCACGTTGCCCACCTGGATTTACCTGGGCGTCACCGTGTTCCTGGGCATCAGAATGCTCGGGGCTGACTGGAATCACCTCGAGCGGCTGCGCCCCCAGATGCTGGTGAGCGGCGAGATGGTGGGGCTGGTGCTGGGCAGCTCGGTGCTCTACCTCGCGTTGGCCGCCCTGGTGCTCCCGGTCTCGATGTTCGCCACCATGGAGCTGATCGTCGGCCGCTGCGACGCCGTGGAAGCCATCAAGCGCGCCTGGGATCTGGGGAACGGTCAAAGGCTGCGCACGTTGGGCTATTCGTTGCTCGCGGGCGTGATCCTGTTCCTGGGCTTCTTCGCCTGCTGCGTGGGCCTGCTGGCGGCGGTGCCGGTCTGCCTGATGCTGGTGCTCTCGCTCTTCCTCGCCCTGCGCCGCAGCTCATCGCTCCCGAAGTGAGGGCGGAAGGCAAACGCCCTCATCAAGCAGGGTGTCGGGCTGAGTCTTCAGAGCAC
>JAYVNA010000440.1:0-4694 GCA_043758715.1 Archangium sp. | reverse complement strand
CCCGCATCGCGCGGATCCTGCTGAACCGCCCCGAGCGCTTCAACGCCATCGACGACGTGATGCCGCGCGAGCTGCGCAACGCGGTCGAGTGGGCGAACGCTGATCCCGAAGTGCACGTGATCATCGTGGAAGGGGCAGGGAAGGGCTTCTGCGCGGGCTACGACCTCACGTACTTCGGCTCTGGAAAGATCGATCACCCCTGCCAGCAGGAAAAGGCGCCGTGGGATCCGATGGTCGACTACGCGTTCATGAAGCGGAACACCGACGACTTCATGTCGCTGTTCCGCAGCGCGAAGCCCACCATCGCGAAAGTGCACGGCGCCGCCGTCGCGGGCGGCAGTGACATCGCGTTGTGCTGCGATCTGCTGGTGATGAGCGAGGACGCGCGCATCGGCTACATGCCCACGCGCGTCTGGGGTTGCCCCACCACCGCGATGTGGACCTTCCGGCTCGGCCCGCTGCGCGCGAAGCAGATGATGTTCACTGGCGACACCATCGACGGCCGCACCGCGCACGCCTGGGGCCTCGCGAACGACGCGGTGCCGGCAGACAAGCTCGACGCCACCGTGCTCGCGCTCGCGAACCGGATTTCGTCAGTGCCGAGCAGCCACCTCGCGATGCACAAGATGGTGATCAACCAGGTGATTCAGTCGATGGGGCTCGAGCAGACCCAGAACCTCGCGACGCTCTTCGACGGCATCACCCGCCACAACCCCGAGGGGATGTGGTTTCGGCGCTACGCCCAGGCTGAAGGCTTCAAGGCCGCGGTGGAATGGCGCGACAGCGGGCGGCCAATTCCGGAAGGTGATGAGGCGCGGGAAAAGATTCGCGAACTCGAGCAGAAGCCCGGGTGAGCTTCACGGGTGACGCGCCCGCCACTTCTTGAACTCAGCGAGGTCCTTCGCGCCCCGTTGGCCCGCGGCCTCGAGCAGCGGCACCGCTTCGGCTGACAGCGTGCCGGCCCGCTTCCGCTCGGCCGCGATGGGCCACAGCAGCTGGGCCAGCGCGCTCTTGGCCTGGCCGGTCTCCAGGGGCTCGGGCTGCTTCATCGTCGAGAGCACGGTGACCGCTTCCTCGAGGAACGTGCGCGCCTCGGCGCTCTTGCCCAGGTTTTCCCGGCTCTGCCCGATGAAGGCCAGGCAGTGACCGAGCATCACCACGTCAGGGGGATCGAGGGGGCGGAAGATCTGCTCTGCGCGGGCGTACTGCGTTTCGGCCTCGTTCCACTTCTTGAGCGCGAACAGCGCGTCGCCCAGGCCCGAAATCGCGTAGCCGGTGATGCCGTGCTTCGGGCCGTAGGTCTTCTCGAAGATCTTCGCCGCGCGCTCGAAGTAGGGGATCGCCTCGGCGGGTGAGCCGGTGCTCCCGAGCAAGTCGCCCATGCCGTGCAGCGAGCGCCCCACTTCCTGGTGATCGGGCCCCAGCACCTTCTCTCGCACCTCCAGCGAGCGTTTCAAGCGCGCCCGGGCCTCGTCGAGGTTGCCCAGGCTGCGATAGGCGTTGGCGAGGTTCTCATCGAGCCGCGCTACGTCAGCGCTCTCTTCTCCCCCGAGCTTCACGTACAGCGCACGCGCTTCCTTATAGCGCTCCACCGCCTCCGCTTGACGTCCGCGCCCCAGCTCCGCGGCCATGTTGCTCAGCGTCTGCGCCACCTCGCGGCTCTGGGCCCCATAGAGGGTCTTGCGAATTTCCAACGCCTTCGCGTGCGCTGCGAGCGAGTCTTCTTTCTGACCGAGCGCCGAGTAGACGATCGCCTTGTTGTTGTAATTGGAGGCGAGGTTCGGGTGCATCGGCCCCACGGTGGCCAGCCAGATCGCCTCGGCCTTGTCGTAGTCGGCGAGCGCCTCGCGCGCCTTTCCCTGGTTGTCATGCACCACGCCCAGCGCGTTGTAGCCGGCGGCGACGCGCGGGTGGTGGGGGCCATGCAGCCGCAGCCGAATGGCGAGCGAAGAAGAGAACGCCTTCTCGGCCTCGTCGAAGCGCCCCTGGAAGATCCGCACCGAGCCGACCGCGAAGAGGAGGTCGTCGAGCGACTGGTCGGGGTTGCCCACGCGGGCCAGGGTCGCGGTGGCCAGGCTGAGGGCGGTGTCCAGGGCGGGCCCGTTGCGTTGCGCTTCGGCGAGGTTGGTCGCTTCCATCCCGAGCGCCCTGGCGGCGATGCGGTCTTGACCGGTCGAGGTGGCGATCAGGGTGGCCTCCCGCAGGTGCTTCTCGGCCTCGTCGAAGTTCGAGAGAGCAGAGTTGAGCTGCCCGATGCGGAGCTGCGACTCGGCCCGCTGCGGCGTGTACTGCAGCTTCTCGAGGGTGGCGTCGACCTCGAGGGCGAGGGCGAGCGAGTCTTTGACGTGACCAGCTTCACTGAGCGCGAACACCTGCGCGAGGGTGTCGCGCGCCGCCAGCACCTCGCGGCGCTCGTCGGGCGACTGGGGCAAAGGGCGCTCGGACTTCACCGCTTCGAGATCGGCGCAGGTGTCGATGGACGGGAGATGGCCGGTGAGGGTGGCCGCCCGCCGGGTCAACGCGGTGTCGGCATTGCTCAGCAGGGTGGTGAGCGCGCGCAGTTCGCGGCGGCGTTGATCGAGGCAGGTGACGCGCTGATCCAGCACGGCGTCGCTCTGCTCTCCGCGCACGCGGGTGGCGGTGCAGGCGGCCTGCTGGCCCCCGATCCACTGCTGCACGTAGCCGTCGAGGTCGGCCGTGACGGTGGCGATGAGCGAGGCCGGTGCGCCCTCCTTGTTCAACGCGCGCTCCACGGCCGCACGCACCTCGGGGTTCCAGGCGTCACCCACCGTGAACCCGGCGCAAGGCGAGGCGCGAGCGAAGAAGGCGACGCTTCCGACGAGAGCGAAGGCCGCCACGCTCCCCAACGCGACTCCGGTGCGGCGGCGGCGGCGCTCGGCGGTCTCGGCGAGCTCCTTCACCAGCGCGTGCATGCTGGGGAAACGGCGCGCGGGGTCGGCCGAGAGCCCCCGGTGAGCGACGCGCATCAGCCACGTGGGCGCACCCGGAGGGGCCGCCACGAACTGGCCCGTTTTCACCGCGGCCTTGAGCTCCGCGAGGGTGCTGGCGCGAAAGGGCCGCTCTCCCGCCAGGGCCTCGAAGAGCGAAACGCAGAACGCGAATTGATCGGAGGCGGGCGTGGCGGCGCTGCCCGAGAAGAGCTCCGGGCTCATGTACGCGGGGGTGCCCATCAGGGTGCCGCTGCGGGTGAGGTCGGTGCTCGTGCCCTGGGCGATCGAAGGCGGGCCGCTGCGCTCGAGCCCGACCAACCCGAAGTCAGAGACGCGCGCGGTGCCGTCGGCCTCGAGCAGCACGTTGTCTGGTTTGAAGTCGCGGTGCACCAGGCCCGCGTCATGGACGGCCGCCAGGCCCTTCCCGGCGCCCACGAACACCCGCACCACGTCCTGCCAGCGAGGCTTCTGTTCCACCCAGCCGCGAAGCGACCCGCCGGTGACGAGCTCCATCGCCACGAAGACCTCTTCGCCGACCGTGCCCGCGTCGTAGACGGTGACGATGTTCGGGTGCTTGAGGCGCGCGGCGGTCTGGGCCTCGCGCAGCAGCCGGGCCCGCAGCTCACTCGAGCTGGCGCCGCGCACCACCTTGATCGCGACGTGGCGGCCGAGCTCGGGGTCGAGGGCTTCGAACACCCGGCCCATCGCGCCTTCGCCGAGCAGCCGGGTCACCTGGTAGCGGCCGATGAACTCGTGCACCACGCTCACGCCCCCGCTGCCCCCGGGGGAGCGGGCGGTCATTTCCAGCCCGGAGCCGCTCTGCGCCCGCATCAACCCGGAGACGATCGCAGTGCATTCCTGGCAGACCTGAAGGTGGCTGGCCTGCGCCGGGTCTGGTTGCAGCTCGCCGTGCGCCACGCGGGCCAGGACTTCCTCGGGGAGGTGGGTCATCGCTGCGCAGCTTGCCACTGAGGGGCGGGCGAGGACGCTCGATGATGCAGGCCCGTCGCCCGCTGAATACCCGCTGGAGATCACCACCGGCAGCCCGGGCGCGGTCACCGCCAGGCGCCGGGTGGCCTCGTAACCACCCATCTCGGGCATCGTGAGATGCATCAGCACCACGTCAAACTGTTCAGGCTTCGCGGTCACCCGGGCGACCGCCTCGAGGCCGGTGCTCGCTTCGTCCACCGTGCAGCCCAGCGTTCTGAGCAGCCGGCACGCGGCGCGGCGAATCAGCGGCTCATCATCGACGCTTCTGCCCTCGAACGTCAGTTGTGTTTGTACATGGTCATCACGCACGCGCCGCCGAGACCCAGGTTGTGCTGCAGCGCGACCTTCGCGTTCGGAACCTGGCGCTCGCCCGCGGTACCCCGCAGGTGCCACACCAACTCGGTGCACTGCGCCAGGCCCGTGGCGCCCAGGGGGTGGCCCTTCGAGAGCAGCCCGCCTGACGGGTTGACGACGAACTTGCCGCCGTAGGTGTTGTCCTCGTCCCAGATGAACTTCTCGGCGCCGCCTTCGGGGCACAAGCCGATCGCCTCGTAGGTGAGCAGTTCATTCGCGGTGAAGCAGTCGTGCAGCTCGACGACCTGAATGTCGTTGGGGCCGGTACCCGTCTTTTCGTACAGCTGCTCGGCCGCCGCCTTCGCCATGTCGTAGCCGATCATCTTCATCATCGAGTGACCCTCGAAGGACGAGGTGAAGTCAGTCGTCATCACCTGGCCCGCGATGTTCACCACCGGC
>JAYVNA010000439.1:0-4699 GCA_043758715.1 Archangium sp. | reverse complement strand
CGCCCAGCGCTTGCGCCGCGAAGAACGCACCGGCGAACTCGGGGCTGTTCGGAAACAGCACGCCGACCCGCCTCACCTCGCCCTTCACCGTCGACCTGATCGCCGCCGCCCACCCGAGCGCGCGTTCAACGATGTCAGCGCGGCTCGAACTCGTGCGCGCTGAGCCGACGTGAAAGATAAGCCACGGCGCGCTCGTGTCTCCGGCTCGCAGCTCTTCCCACAACGTGGAAGCGGTCGAGGTCGGGCAGGGCGGCCCACGCAGCCAGGCCTCGCCCGGGTGAACAACTGAGTCGATTGAGCGCGGGTGCATGGCGAGAGGTACGCATCAGCACAGCGAGCCGAATCACTGCCTTGACCAGGGTCAGGTGTTCCCGCATCGCTTGACGGTGCGTCACAAGAAGCGCTGATGACGGCGCAGAGGCTGCACGCTGCAAACGCAGGACCCTGTTCGTCCCAGATGCGGGATTTCTTCTCGCGGACTGGACGCTCCTCGCGGCCCTGGCCCGTCATTTCGGGTGCCTGGACGGGCATGCACGCTGCTCTGGTGACGGCGCCTCACCCCTGCTCGAGGCCCCCATGCGTTCCATCGTGCCCATCGCCGTCGCTTGCTTCTTGGTTGCGTGCAGTCCTCCGCCGCCCTTCACCGAACTCGAGACCGACGCAGGTGCGCTCGAGGCCGACGCGGGTCATGACGTCGACGCGGGCACCGGCGAGGATGCAGGCTCGCCCATCGACGCAGGCACTTCCGAAGATGCGGGGTCACTGATCGATGCAGGTGCTCCCGCAGATGCCGGAATTCCGTTCGACGCTGGGACGCCGATCGACGCGGGGATGGCCCTCGACGCCGGCACTCCGGCGGACGCTGGCTGTGTCTGCACCCAGGCCGAATACTGCTCAGCCGGCCGTTGTGTGGCTGACACCCTCGCTCCGCACGTCACGGTGATCGCGTCTCTTGGGACGACCGCATCCACGCTCCACGTCGTTGGCAGCGTGACCGACACCGAGACGGGCGTCGCTTCGCTGGAGCTGCGAGTCAACAACGCGAGCCCCGTCACCGTCGCCGTGGTGGCCGGCGCCTATGACGTGCAGTTGCCCGTCTCGGGAGCGCGCGCTGAGTACACCGTGGTGGCGACGGCCCGCGACGTCGCTGGCAATTCGGCAACGGCCCAGACCACCCTCGACGCCGCCGCTCCGGTGGTGGTGCTCAGCCCTTCGCAAGACGGTGTCTGCACCAGCATGGGGTGCACGGGCGTCTTCATCGATGCGGCCACTCCGTCCTTTACGCTCAAGGCGACGGTGACTGAGGGGTTCAGTCTCGCGGCGATGCATCCGGTGCAGGTGCGCGTGACCGACGGCACCAACGCCGAGTTGGTGACCTGGACTGACCTCGTGCTGCAGCCCAATGGCAGCTGGAGCTGGACGTGGGCCTCACTGCCCGCGCTCGACTTCACGCGCCTCACCATCGAAGTCGCGGCCATCGATGCCTCGAACAATCGCGGCACGGCAAGGCTCGGAGTTCCTTACGACCGCGTCCGCCCCACGCTGACTCTCTCTGCGTCGGTCAACGCTTCGTGCGCGGCGACGGCGTGCAGCGGCGCAGTGGTGAACGCCACTTCAACGTCGCTCGACCTCACCGGCCTCGTCTCGACCGACGCGACGCTCAGCCTGCGCGTGCTCGATGGTGCGGCGGTGGTGATGGCGCCCGTCGCGGTACCGCAGACGGCGGGCGCCTGGTCGTACGCGTGGACCAGCTTCCCCAACGTCGATGGCCGCTTCTATTCGCTGGAGGTCACCGCCACCGACGCGTTGCAGAACACCTTCAGCCGGCAGTTGGTGGTGCTCGTGGATCGCATCAACCCCAGCCTGCTGGTGAACTCGCCACGCCAAGGCAACCTCGTTGGTACGGCGCAGGTCACGGTCAACGCGTCGGCCGCTGATGGCCTCGGCCTGAAGACGGTGGAGCTCGCCAGCTCGGCGTCGGGTCCGTTCATCGCGACGACCGTCGACTCGAACGGCGACTACGTCGGGCAGCTGCCGGTGCCGATGGTGGACGCGGTCGAGCAGGTGCTCACGGTGCGCGCGACCGACCTCGCCAATAACGTGCGCGTGGCTTCGACCCGCTACACCGCCGATCGCGTCGCGCCGGTCATCACGGTGAATGGAACTGACTTCGATTGCAGCGGGGCGGGCGCGTGCACCGGCAGCGTTGCGAACGCGGCTTCCACCCAGGTCGTCTACGGCGGCACGTTCTCTGACGGCAGCGCGGTGACGCTTCAGAAGAGCCTCGTGGGACCCTCGGGCAGCGTTGCTGCTTCGACCGACGCAGCGTCCGGTTCGACCTGGTCGTTCACATGGTCGGGCCTCCCGGTGGGCATCAACGGAGCCGCCTACGAACTGCGGGTGATCGCCACCGATGCCGCGGGCAACTCGGCCGCGCAGCTCAAGCGCCGCACCTGGTTGGACAACGTGGCTCCCACCGTCACCATCCCGGTCGCGGGGCAGCGCAACATCGATCCACTCGCGGTGCTCGCAGCGTTCAGCGAGCCGATGAACCTGGCCTCGGTGATCTCGGCGACGAGTCTCACGCCGCCCATCGCACTTGGCACCTTCGGTGCGGCTGATGGAATGCACTTTCAGTTCTCGGCCGCGCCTGCGCCCGCGAACTACACCCCGCAGACGCTGACCCTGGGTTCCGCAGCCGACAAGGCGGGTAATGCCTCGGCCAGGGCGTCCGGCTCGTTTCTCACCGTACCGAAGTCGGCGATCGGGTTTCTCTACACCACGTTCGGCTGGCAGTGCCGCTCGCCCCGCATCGTGGTCGACGCCGATGGGCGCTACACCGTCGCGGTCAGCAGTGTGGCCGGGAGCACCGCGGGCGCATGGGCCATTCGCGACATCGGCGATGGCACGCTGTGGTCGTTGGGGCCCGCCGGGAGCGACGCGACCATTCAGGTTCCGACGGACCTCCGGATCACGAACTCGGCGCGTGGCCCCGACCAGCGGTTGCTCACGCAGTTCGAAATGGGGTCGGTCTTCACCAATGGCTCCGGCACCTGGCTGGGCAACGCGAGCTTTTCGATCGGGTGGAGTGGGGCGTTCGAGATCGCCAACACAGCTGTGCCCCAGGTCACCATCGGCGCAACCAAGCCGCTGACGCTCGCGTCGCTGACCAGCGACCGGCCGATGATCGAGTTCGTGCCCTACCGCGACCTCATTTCGGGAACGAACGGTACCCGCCGCTCGGTGGTCGCGCCCAACAACGGGGCCACTGCGATGTCGACCTGGACCGAGCAGGCCTCATGGACTGCGGCCACGACGACGTCACTCACCACCTTCGTTTCAATCGACGGCCGAGCCAGCCTGGAACGCCCCTCGACCGTCGGCCCATTGCGCGTTCGTTACTGGGACCTTGGCGCCATGAGCGAGGTCGTCGCGGCGAATGGAATTCGTTCTGCGACCGCGCAGCCCGCCTTCAAGGGCACCGACCGTTTCGGCGGAGTCATTGCCACCAGCGCTTCGTACGTGTCCTGGACCACCGACACGTCGCTGAGTATCGCTTGCAGTGCGGCCCCGTTCGCCGCGCCGCCCGTGTGGCGAAGCACCGCGCTGACGATGCCTGCCATCCCCCTGACCTCGAGTCCGCTCTCGAGCGCGATCTCACCCACCACCTTCGCCATCGTCGGCGAGTACGGCGGAAACGCGTACGTCTACTCGACACCGCTGAGCGGCTGCACCGCAGCGCCGGCGCTCACCCTGGTCGGCCGCATCGACAACGTGAGTGAGCCCGCGGTGACCATCGATAGCACGGGGAAGATTTGGGTGGCCGCGGTCACGGCGAGCGGTGGCGTCTCGGTGTCGCGCTTCTAACGCGTCACTTGACGAAGGGGGCCCGGTCGCTTCGCGCGGCCGGGCTCCTTTCACCTCTTGGGCAGCGCCGCGACGAACTCGGCGATGGGCTGATCGAGCGACGACATCGAGGTCTTCACGCTGCCGTCGGGCGCGATGAGGAACACGGTGTTGTCGTGCAGGATGACGCCCGACTCGGGGTTGGTCGTGTATTTGAAGTTGAGCAACATGGTGAGCGTGCGCACCTGCGCGTCGTCACCGACCAGCACGTGCCACCTCTTGTCGTCTTCAAGCTGGTAGCGCGCGCGGTACTGCTTCACCTGCTCGGGCTTGTCATGCGCGGGGTCGAGGCTCACCACCACCAGGTCGAGTGGGTGGCCCGCTTTCTCCAGCGCGGTCTCGAGGCGCTTGAGCTTCTTGGTCGTCAGCGGGCATGTTCCGGCGCACGAGGTGTAGACGAAGGTCAGCGCGTACCAGCGGCCCTTCCACGCGGAGAGCGTCGACTTCGCGCCTGACTCTTCCCGCCAGTTCGTTTCCAGCGAGAGCACGTTCTTCGGTTCATCTTCGGCGAACGCGAGCGCACTCGACAGGCACAAGGTCAACGCGATCAGAGTCTTCATGGCTTCACCTTCGAGTCGTACGCACAACGAAAGCCCAGGTTCGGCAGCGCGGTTCTCGGCGTCAGGCTCGAGCGCAGCGCGTACCGCATGAACGCGGCGTAGTCCTCGCGGCGGGCGCTGCCGGTGGCGCTGCTGCCGCACATGTACTTCGCGTTTTTGTCACCGTCTTGCCGGTTGTCCCCCGACACGAAGACGGCGTTGAAGTCGTCGGTCCATTCCCAGGCGAGGCCGTG
>JAYVNA010000438.1:0-14065 GCA_043758715.1 Archangium sp. | reverse complement strand
GTAGGCTCTGGGTTGCGAGACACAAAACCTGGAGCGAAGAGGCCATGCGCATCAGCACCGTATTTCGGAAGTTGCTCGCCGTCACGGCGATGGTTGTCCGGTCCGTTTTGATGAGCGGAGCCGAGGTTGTCGTCGCGGTGAAGCCCCTCTGGCGAAGGCCGCGGTGTGGTGAGTGCGGCGAGGTCGGTCCGAGCTACGACACCTGCGGTGAGCGAACGTGGCGTCATCTTGCGCTGGGCAGGTCGCCGTTCCTGCTCCGCTACGCGCCGCGCCGCGTCGGCTGCAGCACCTGCGGAGTTCGCGTCGAGCAAGTGCCGTGGGCGGCACACGGGTCGCGATTCACTCGAGACTTCGAGGAACTCACCGCGTACCTGGCGCAGCGAATGGACAAGACCGCCGTCACGAAGTTGCTCGGCATCTCGTGGCGCACGGTGGGAGCGATAGTCGAGCGCATCGTCGCCGAGCGGCTCGACCCCGCGCGCCTTGATGGCTTGACCATCATCGGCGTCGACGAGCTCTCGTTCCGGAGGAACCACAACTACGTCACGGTGGTGGTCGACCACCTTCGGAGCCGCGTGATTTGGGTCGGCGAAGGTAAGAGCTCGGAGGCTCTTGGCGCTTTCTTCACCGCGCTCGGGCCAGAGCGCGCCAAGCAACTCACGCACGTCACGATGGACATGAGCGCCGCCTTCATCAACGCGGTGAACACGCACGCCCCACAGGCCCGGAAGGTGTTCGACCGCTTTCACGTGCAGAAGTTGGCGAGCGAGGCCGTCGACGAGGTTCGCCGCGCCGAAGTTCGAGCTGTCGCCGGCACCGACGCGGCCACGGCGCTCAAGCATTCGCGCTGGGCGCTCCTGAAGAACCCGTGGAACCTGCGCCAGCGACAAGGAGAGAAGCTCGCCGAAGTTCAACGGACCAACAAGCGGCTCTATCGCGCCTACCTGCTCAAGGAGAGTCTGGCCCAGGGACTCGACTACCGTCAGGTCGGCCGCGCCGAGCGTCACTTCGACAACTGGATCGCGTGGGCCAAGCGTTCCAAGCTCAAGCCCTTCATCAAGCTCGCCGGCACCATCAAGCGCCTTAAGGATGGAATTCTGGCCTACGTCGAGACGGGCCTGAGCAATGGCTTCACAGAGGGAATGAACAACAAGTCGCGCCTCATCACCCGCCGTGCGTATGGCTTTCATGGCGCTCAGGCACTCGCAGCGATGATCCACCTCTGCTGCGGCGGAATCACGCTCGACCCTCCGATTCCGTCAAACTTGCCCACAGGAACGTCATGAGTTCCCTTCTTCCTCACCCAGAAGCTCTTGCCGGTGATCGCCGACGGCGCCCGCATTCTGAACGTCTCCAGCGGGCTGGCGCGCGCGCGCTTCGCGATGCCCGGCTCGGCGGCCTACGCCACCATGAAGGGCGGGGTGGAGACGCTCACCCGCTACATGGCCCGGGAGCTCGCAGCCCGGCAGATCGCGGTGAACGTGGTCGCGCCCGGCGCCATCGCCACCGACTTCGGTGGCGGGCGGGTGCGTGACGATGCCCAGGTGAACAAGATGGTGGCGTCGTTGACGGCGATGGGCCGGGCGGGTCTGCCCGAAGACATTGGGCCGGCAGTGGCCGCGCTCGTCTCACCTGAGCTTCGCTGGATGACGGGCCAGCGCATCGAGTTGTCGGGCGGAATGCTGCTCTAAAGACGCGCGCTACTTGCAGCGCTCCTGGCACGGGGCCGGGGGCGCGGTGGCTCCCGGGGCGCTCTGGTTGGCCTGCGAGAGGAAGGCGGAGCACTCGAGCTTTTCCCGGGCGTTCTTGCAGTCGACCGCCTTGCTCAGGTCGAAGCTGGTGGCGGTGGGCTGGCCCAGGTTCGTGCACAGCTGGGCGTCATTCTTCACGTCGGTGCACGCGATGCCCTGCGCGCCCGCGGGCCTCAGGGGGTTGGCGTAGAGATTGGTCTTGCACTCCGCAACGCTGGTGCCGAAGGCCTGTTTGAAGAGCATCGAGTCCTTGACCTCTTGCGGCTGGCATTCGAACTCCCGCTCGCAGACTTGATCGACGCCTGACTTGCACAACGACTCCTGCGAGGGACAACCGGTCAACAGCGCTGCGGCACTCAGAACGATGGTCAAACGCATGGTGCTCCCCTGGCGGAAAGTGAGGGCGGAAGGCAAACGCCCTCATCAAGAAGTGAGGGCGGAAGGCAAACGCCCTCATCAAGAAGTGAGAGCGCCAACCTAAGGGCACCGCGTTCACCGCGAACGCCCGAGACCGGGTGGCGGTGAGGTCGATGTTGGGGGCGCTAGAACTGCATCACGAGGCCGACGGTGATCCGGTGGTGCCTCCGATGCCGACCGGGCCGAGCGTGCCCCTGAACGGCGTCAGCTCAGGGCGCCTTGCCCATGCGGTAGACCTTGCCGTCGCTGTCGGACAGGTAGACGAAGTTCGCGTCGACGCCGTGCACCCGGTTGCCGATGTGCGAAGGCGGCAAGGCCATGCGGCCCAGCGCCTCGACTGAACCGCCCGCCTTCGGGGCGCGCTGCACCGTCTTGTAACTGTCGGTGGTCATGTAGAAGACGTGCGTCGCATCGACCGCGAGGCCTTCGGTCGAGCCGTCGACCTGCACCACTTCCGTCGCCGCGGCTTCGCGCAGGTCAGAGAGGGGGCAGCGCCGCACCGAGCCCTGCGAGCCCGTGATCGTCCAGTACACGTACGTGCCGTCACTGGCGATCGAGCTGTGGTCCGAAGCGAACACGTCGTCTTCGAGCTTCACCGGGGCGCCGCCCGTCACCAGTGCGGTGAACAGCGAGCGCTTCGACGAGTCGAGTGAGTTGTCGTACCAGAACAGGTGGCCGTTCGAGACGGTGAGGTCGCTGAACACCGCGCCCTGCTTGTCGAGCCCCGGAAGTTTGATGGCGACCGTCGACGCGCTGACCGGAAAGGGCGACATCGCGTAGATGACCGTCACGTCGTCGTACGGCCACGAGTTGCCATTGGCCGTGGTGGTGCCCGCGATGAACGCGGTGCTGCCTTCGACCACCAATCCCTTCCACTTGTAGGGCGAGGCCGGCCGCGCCGGAATGCTTCCCGCCGCGGGGGCGCCCGGGTCCGTCGCGGGCAACGCGAACAGGGGCGTGGCGGCGCCGGTCGGCTCGGTGCCGTCGAGCTTCTTGCGGGAAACCCGCCCCGCGGTCGTTCCGGGCTCGGCCTCGTAGAGGTACGTCGCATCGAACGCGACGGCGCTCATGTTCAAGTTGGGGTTCGAATTCGGAGGAACGTCTTGAATGATCGTGCCCGCCGAGGAAGCGGTCAGGTTCGTGAGCGGCGCCGGCGCGCTGGAGAGGAAGAAGTGAATGTCAGTGGGCTGCGTCGTGTACTGCCACTCGTAGACTTTGCCGCCGGTGATGGCGACCGCGTAGAGGAAGTTGCTGGGCGTGTAGGGCACGTCGAGCACCAGCATCGGCGTGCACAGCCCGCTTTCGCACGAGCCACTCTCACAGACCCGCCCGCAGCGGCCGCAGTTGTTCGCGTCGGTCATCGTGTTCGCGGTGCAGCTCGCGCCCCCGCCTCCACCGGTGGACGCCCCCCCGCCGCCACCGGTGGAGGTCCCGCCGCCGCCACCCGTCGCTGAACCGCCTCCCGTCGCCGCTCCGCCTCCACTCCCTCCGTCGGTGCCGGTTCCGGTCGGTCCACAACCAGCGAGGAGAAGCAGGAGACAGCCCGTGAGCGTGCGATTCATTCAGACTCCAAAGGTGGGGGAGGTGGCCCGGGGCAGTGAGCAACTAACGCGCCCGCGGCAGGTGGCCGTTTTGAGGTGATCTTGGGCGCCGGTGACCGCGATTGTCACGTGACTGTCTGAGACATGGCGGGCCGATTGCCGGGCCCGAGCGTCTAGAGTGAGCGCTATGAATCGGCTGTCAGTCTTGTTGCTGCTGAGCCTCGCGGCCTGCCCGGAGCCGGTCGTGATGCCCAGCCCCGATCTCCCCGCGGAATGCCCAGACACCATGGAGCAGACCTGCTTTCCCGCGTTGTGCGGAGAGCGCCTCAACTCCTGCGGCCAGCGCGTCTCGTGCGGCACCTGCGAAGGCGGGCAGACCTGCACCGACGCGGGGGTGTGCGAAATGATGATGCAGTGCATGCCCGACATGATGAGCGCGTGCATGGGGCACTGCGGCCCTCAACCCGACGGCTGCGGAGGAATGGTCGCCTGCAGCCCCTGTGTCGACGGCGGTGTGCAGGCGTTCCGCTGCCCGGTGACGCGCAGCAGCGTGGATCGCCCCGACGAGTCGGCCCTGCTGCAGGTGCGCTTGATGTACGTGATCCCCAGCGACGCGGTCGATGAATCGCTCGACACCAACGGCCGCATCTGTGAGTCCGCGCGCGCCTTCACCGGGTGGCTCGGCTCGCAGCTCGGCGGCAAGACGCTGCGCCTCGACGTGAAAGACGGCGAGCTCGACATCGGCTTCGTGCGCCTCAACAAGACCACCGCGCAGATGCGGGGCTCCGGCAACTTGAGCGACGTGAACACCGGCATCGCCTACGTGCGCGAACGAATCGAACGCGAGCTGGTCGCCGGCAGCCAGGTGAAGCCCGACAAGCTGTACGCCGTCTTCTACGGCGCCGACAGCGAGTACGCGTGCGGCGGCGCCGCGTATCCCCCCGCGCTCATCGGCTCGGTCATCGCGATGTATTTGAAGTCGACCGTGGGAGGCGTGCGGTGCGAGTCGCGCCCCTGGGGCCAGGGCAACGGCACCCTCGGCTATTTCGACTGGGCGATGATGCACGACCTCATGCACGGGCTGGGCATCGTGCCCGCGGGGGCGCCCAACCAGCACACGTTCGGTCACGTGTTCGACGTGAGCGCAACGAACCCGAACACCGACCTCATGTACACGCCCCGGCCCGGCCAGAGCGACCCCTCGTGGGGCATCGACGCCGACGGGGGCCTGGTGCTCGACATCCACCACGACGACTACTTCGCGCACGACGCGGGCTTCGTCGAGCTGGGCCACAGCGCCTTCCTCGAGCCGCTGCCGGCCGGGGCCCGACGCCCCCCGGGGTGGTGAAAGCGCGTTACTGAGCAGTAATCACCAGAATTGGCGATGGTTCCGAGCTCGAAAGTCCCCGAAACGGGGTCGATGGAAGCGCCAGAACTTCTCGCCTGCCCGTGTGGCAAGGGCACCATCGAGGTGCTCGCCAGCGTGCATGGGAACTGGAAGATCGAAAAGGTCTCGCGGCCGTGCCAAAACTGCGGCTCCGACGACATCAAAGCGGCACGTGACGCCCAGGCGCCCAAGCCTGAGAAGTGAGGGCGGAAGGCGAACGCCCTCGTGAACAACCAGGGCAGTGAAATGCGAACGAAGAATACTGTCGAACTCATCTCGGTGCGCTGTGTGTGCGGGAAGGCCGTCATCAGGGCGACGGTGACCCAGCTCTCCGTCGGAGTGATGAGCGCGACCGTGCCTGATCAGGTGCTGGCGTGCCCGGCCTGTGGTTCGACCGACATCAAGGCCGCTCGCGAAGCCCAGGCTGCGAAGCCTTCGAAGTAGCGCTCATCACCGCGCCCACCAAGAGCAGCGCGATCACCAGTTCGAAGGGCGTCTGACGGAATTTCGCGAGTGCCCATCACCTGGGACTCCGAAGCTTTGGAAGTGGGGGTTCTGAAGTGAGCGTGGGCCTCTGAGCACCCACGCACACGGACGGATTCTGTTCTGGGAAGGCGCGAGCCTCTGGATCTTGAAGGCCCTCGAGGGTGAGGCGTACCCGAAGACGTCGGTGCATTCGCATCACGCCGTTCAGCTGACGCTCGCGCTGCGGGGGCGAATCGACTTCGAGAGCGGAAAGCAGCGCTTGGGCGGGGCGGCGATCGGTGTCAGGCCCGACGCGCTTCATACCTTTCAGGGCACCGAGTTGATCGCGCACCTGTTCCTCGCGCCCGAGAGCCGCGCCGGTCGCGCGGTGCGGCAGTTGTTCGCGAAGTCATCACTCATTCCGCTTCAGGACCTCGGTGCGTTTTCGAAGCGGCTGCGGGATTGTTTCGAGAACCCGAAACACCGGGAGGAGTCCTTGCGTGGGTTGGTCAGTCATTGAAAAGGGGCCACGCTGGCGCAAGGCGAGTGCCGGTGAAAGAAGGCCGCTGTGCTCTCGACCTTCGCTGCTCTCGTGCTCGCTGCCTCGCCGGAGTTCTCGTTCGGTTTCACCAACCAGGACGGCACGCTGCTGCTGGCGCTCTCGCCGGTGAGCAACTCCGCCGCGCTCACGCAGCTCGTCTGCGATGGGCGGGCGGTCGAGGTGAAGTACCTGCGCGAGCAGCCGAAAGGCGAGGCGGACACCGGCCGGCAGACTGCGCGCAACTTCACCCAGACGAAGGGCGCGCTGTTCAAGGTGAAGGGCACGGCGCCGGCCGATGCGTTGTGTCTGCTCGGCAGCAAGGCGGCGTTCAGCAAGCGCACGCTGCTGAAGGTCACCACCGAGACGGGCGACTGCGATGCCAGGACCAGTGAACTCGCTGGCACGCTCACCAGGCGCGAGGTGACGAAGTGTCTTTCGACGGGAACGTTCACGGGCGGCCACCTGGCGTTCGCCAGCTACAAACTCGAGGGCGCGGAGGCTTTGGCGGCGGTGCTGCTGGTGCCGGAGAAGGGTGCTCCCACGGTGCGAAAATTCCCCGCCACGTGGGAGCGGGGTGCACCGAGTTGCTGGCGCGCGGACGATGGGTGCGAGTTCGACGCCTCGAGTTACCGTGTTGCGTTTGCGATGACCGGGCCTTCAGGGCTCGAGCTGTACGCGCTGTGGGCGGGGCCGGAGGGGGAGAACGCCGAGCTGCTTCGCGCGAAGGGCTCGAGCCTCGAGGTGGCCGCAGCCGCGAGCAGATATTGGTCTCCGGAGTAGCTCGCGCTGAAAATGGTTTTGACGAAACCCTCGGCTGGCGAGGGAAACGTAACAACCATTTTTCGGGGCCTTCGCCACGCGACTCGTTCGGGACCCGAAGTGCACCAGGTCGGCTTGAACGCACGGCCTTCGTCCGTACTGCTGTTTCTCAGATCCAGAACGAGATGCGGCGACTGGCGGGCTCAGGCCCGTCACCTTCACCGCCACTCCGCAGCCAACCGCGCACGTCTTCGATGTCCGCGTGCAGCAGATCAGCCTCGGTGCTGGTGAAGTCGAGGCCGCCCTTCGCGTGCGTGAGCCCTTCGTTCTGCACCCGCATGATGTCGACGTCCTGCGTGATGACCTGCGTCGTGTACCACTTCATGAAACGCCGCAGCCCGCGCGCCACCGGGTTGCCAGGCACGTCGAACGGCAGGCGATACGAGATCGAGGTGAACACCAGCGACTCCAGCGGCCCGACCGGCGTCACCTGGCTCGAGATCACGTAGCCACTGCGCGCGCCCCAGAGGTAGTCGACGCGCGTGACGTTCGGCATGAAGAAATGATCCGTGTGCGTCATCGGCTCGCCGGTCGGGTTCATCAAGAACCCCGCGCCGGTCAATTCGTCCTTCTGCTGCTCGTAGGTGACGAGCACTTCGCCGTTCTTCCGCGCCACCGTCGCAGGCACTTCGCGCGACGCCCGGTTTCGGAACCAGCCTTTGTGCACGAACACCGTATGCGGCACGTCCATGAAGTTCTCGACCAGGTTGGTCACCCCGTTCGGGAAGCGCGTCACCATGAAGTAGACGGTCCAGCCCGGCTCGTTCCTCTTCGGCACCGGGAAGGGATCTCGCCGCGCCTTCTCGCCGAGCAGCACGAACACCAGCCCGTCCTGCTCCTTCGTGGCGAAGCTGCGCACCTGGCCCACGTCACAAGGCCGCAGCTGGAGGCCCGCGTCGAGGTGACCGCCTTTCTGCGGCGGCCCGAGCGAAGGAATCTCCACGCAGGCGCCGGACGCGTCGTAGACCCACCCGTGGTACGGGCAGCCGAGCTTGCCGTCGAACGCGTCGCCCGCCGAGAGCCGCGCGTTGCGATGCAGGCAGCGGTCGAACAGCGCCGCCGGCTTTCCATCAGCGCCCCGAAACACCGCCAGCGGAGTGCCGAGGATGGTGCGCGAGAGCACCTGCTTCGGCGCGAGCTCGCTCGACAGACATGCGACGTACCAGAAGTCTTTCAGCGCCCCGCAGCGCTCGAGGTCGGCTTCGGCCTCGAGCTCGATTCGCCTTTCGGCCGCGCGCGGGTCCGGCTTCTGCGGTTGAGTACGCCACTTCATCTCGACGCAGGCACTGCCAGGGCGGGGAGCATGGGGGCAGTCTATCTCCCGGCCGCTTGGTGTAGACGCTCATCATGTTGCTGGAGTGGCTCAGCCTGCTCGACGCGCCCGAGGAGCGGCTGTTCTGGCCCTACCTCGTGAGCGCGCTGGGCATCGCCTTGTTGGCGGGCGCGCTGGGCCGGGTCTCGCTCCGCACGGAACTGTTCACCCGGGCCCTGTGGTGGCACCCAAGCGCGCGCGCCGACTACGGGCTCTTCGTGGTGCGAGCGATCATCTCGGTGCTGCTGGTGGCGCCGCTGTTGGTGTCGTCGACCGTGGTGGCCGTGAAGGTCGTGCTGTTGATGTCGAAGTGGCTCGGCGCGCCGCCGGCCTGGCCGCTGGGGGCGCTGGCGACCACGGTGAGCTACACCGCGTTGCTCTTCATCGCCTCGGATGGAACGCGGTACGCGCTGCATCGCGCGATGCACGCGGTCCCGTGGCTGTGGCGATTTCACCAGGTGCATCACTCGGCCGAGGTGATGACGCCGGTGACGCTGTATCGAACGCACCCTGTGGAAGGGCTGTTGGTGGCGCTGCGCGGCGTCCTGGTGACGGGGTTCGTCGCCGGCGTGTTCTCGTGGTTCACCGGTGGCAACGCGGTCGCGCTCGAGGTGCTCGGCGTCAACGCGGTCGCCTTCGCGCTCAACCTCGCGGGCAGCAACCTGCGCCACTCACACGTGTGGATTTCTTTCGGGCCGCTGGAGTGGATGGTGATGAGCCCGGCGCAGCACCAATTGCATCACTCGCTCGAGACCAGCGGGCACGACGTCAACTACGGCTCGTTCTTGTCGGTGTGGGATCTGCTGGGTCGCAGCCTGGTGCGAGCGAAGGTCAAGCCGGTCGCGTTCGGCGTGAAGCGGGAGCATCTCAATCACGATCCATGGAACGTGTTCTCACTGCTGGGCGGACCGTTTCGACGTCGAGGCTCCTGACTACGTCTCGTCGGTATCCGCGGCGAGCATCGCCTCGAGCGCCGCGAGGTCCGGGTCCGTCTGCGGGAACACCGAGAGCCCCAGTCGATAGCGCGCCGGGGTTTCTTCAGGCTGCTCGGTGACCCAGGCGACATCCGCGATCGACTCGACCGTGCGGCCATTCAAGGTGAACGCCTCGAAGTCGACCCGGGCGCCGACGGGCGGTGCCTCGTCGGTCCACACCATCACCCGCACCGGCTTCCGCGTGGCCGTCGGCGCGGAGTTGCTGAAGAGTGGCTCTCGCCACGGCCGGTACAGCGAGGGGCAGTTCAGCGGGCGGAAGCCTGAAGGTTTGTCGGCCATGGCCGGCATCCTTCTGCGCGTCGGGTGCGCGCCGCCTCCCCGGATCCCCCGACTTCGCCGGGGATGAACGGGGGACCTCGTGCACGAGGAACGGTCAGCTCTTCTCGAGGAACCGCTTGGGGCAGAGGTCGTTCATCACGCACTCGCCACACTTCGCTTCCCGCGAGGTGCACACATAGCGGCCGAGCAACACCATCGCTGGCCCGAAGAAGGTCCACCGGTCTTGCGGCACCTGCTTCATCAAGTCGCCTTCGATTTGATCAGGGTCCTCGAGGTCGGTCAGTCCGAGCCGCCGGCTCACCCGCGCCACGTGCGTGTCCACGATCACGCCCGAGGGAATGTCGAACGCGGTGTTGAGCACCACGTTGGCCGTCTTCCTCGCCACGCCCCGCAGCTTCACCAACTCATCGACCGTCTTGGGCACCTCGCCGCCGAACAGGTCGATCAGCCCCTGCGAGGTCTCCTTCACCGCCTTCGCCTTGCGACGGAAGAAGCCGGTCGGCGTGAGCACCTGTTCCAGTTCGGCCTGATCAGCCGTCACCATCGCCTGCGGCGTGGGCCACCTCGCGAACAACACCGGAGTCACCTTGTTGATCCGCTCGTCGGTCGACTGCGCCGCGAGAATGGTGGCGATCAACAGCTGATAGGGGTTTGCCCAATCGAGCTCGTACTTCGCGTTCGGAAACTTCTGTTCGAGGCGGGAGAGGACGTCGGAAATTTCGGGCATCGCGTGCGGCAGGTTAGCGCTCCCCGCGCGTGATAGAGCGCGGCAATGATCCGCTCTGCCTCGCTCGTTCTGGTGACCGTGTTGCTCGTCACCTGGGCCCGTCCCAGCCGCGCCTGCACCAACTTCCTCATCACCAAGGGCGCGACCGTCGACGGCTCGACGATGATCACCTACGCCGCCGACTCGCACGATCTCTACGGCGAGCTCTACCGCTTCCCCGCGGCCAAATTCGCCGCCGGCACCAAGCACGACGTCTACGAGTGGGACACCGGCAAGTTCCTCGGGCAGATCGACGAGGCGCGCGAGACGTACTCCGTCATCGGCAGCATGAACGAGTTCCAGGTGTCGATCGCTGAGAGCACCTTCGGTGGCCGCGAAGAGCTCGCCGACCCCGCCGCCATCGTCGACTACGGCAGCTTGATGTGGCTCGGCCTGCAGCGGGCCAGGACGGCGCGCGAGGCGATTCAGGTGATGACCGACCTGGTCGAGAAGTACGGCTACGCCAGCTCAGGCGAGTCGTTCTCCATCTCCGATCCCAACGAGGTGTGGCTGCTGGAAATGATCGGCAAGGGCCCCGGCAACAAGGGCGCGGTGTGGGTCGCGCGCATGGTGCCCGACGGCTCCATCACCGGTCACGGCAACGCGTCGCGCATTCGCCAGTTCCCGCTCGCCTCGCCCAAAGACACCCTCTACGCGAAAGACGTGATCACCTTCGCGCGCGCGAAGGGCTGGTTCAAAGGCAAGGACGCCGACTTCTCGTTCGCCGACACCTACGCGCCCACCGACTTCGGCACCCGCCGGTTCTGCGACTCGCGCGTGTGGTGCATGTTCAACCGCGCCGCGCCCAGCCAGAAGTTGTCAGACGCGTGGGTGGTGGGCGCCGACGACAAGGCCGCGCCGATTCCCCTGTGGATCAAGCCTGATCACAAGCTCACCGTCGCTGACGTGATGGGCTTCATGCGAGATCACTTCGAAGGCACCGCGCTCGACATGACGAAGGACGTCGGCGCCGGGCCCTCGAAGCTGCCCTACCGCTGGCGGCCGCTCACCTGGAAGGTCGGCGAAGACGAACACTTCAACGAGCGCGCGGTCTCGACCCAGCAGACCGGCTTCTCCTTCGTGGCGCAGGGCCGCGCGTGGCTGCCGAACCCGATTGGCGGGGTGTTGTGGTTCGGCGTCGATGACACCTACAGCACGGTCTATTTTCCCGTGTACGCGGGCAGCACCAGCGCTCCGAAGTCGTGGGCCGTGGGCAACGGCGACTTTCATCACGTCACCTGGGACTCCGCGTTCTGGGTCTTCAACCAGGTCTCGAACTTCGCCTACGTCCGCTACGACGAGATGATCGTCGAGATTCAGAAGGAGCAGCGCGCGCTCGAGTCGAAGTTCCAGGGCGAGCTGCCGGAGATCGATGCCGCCGCGGTCGCGCTCTACAAACAGTCACCGCGCCTCGCGAAGGAGTACCTCACGAAGTACACCAGTGACTCCGGTGAAGAGGTGGTCACCCGCTGGCGCGAGCTCTCGAAGCACCTGCTCTACAAGTTCCTCGACGGAAACCTCAAAGACGAGCTCGGCCACGTGCAGCACCCCGGCTACGACGAGAAGTGGCGCAAGGCGGTGGTCGACGGCACCGGCGAGAAGCTCAAGGCGCACAAGACCCCTTGGGAACTGCAGCAGGACCAGGAGCAGCACGAGAAGGCGCAGGCCACCGCGGCGGCGATTCTCTCGGTGTTCACCGCGCGCGGCCTGAGCGTCGACCCGAAGCTCAAGGAGACGCTGGCGAAGACCGACGACTTGAAGAAGTTGGAAGGGTGGTTGGTGAAGGCGGCCACCGCGAAGACCGCCGCCGACGCGGTGACTATTTCTTCGCACTGAGGTGCTGCACCTGCACCCGCAGCCGAACGTTCTCGCTCTCGAGCCGCTCGATCTCCCGTTCGTGGGCGGCCACCAGCTTCTTGAGGGCAGCCACTTCGCCTGACGGGTCGAAGGCCGCGACCGACTGGGTCTTCTCGTCGGAGGGCGCTTCCTGCAACGGAATGAGCGCCTTCTCGTCGAGCTCACCCAGCAGCTTCTCGAGCCCGCGCTGCAGGTGCGGCGGCAGGGGTTTGACGAACTCGATCGCGAACCCGGGCGACGCCTTGCGCGCCGCTGCCTCAGCCGCGGACAACACGAACGCCACCTGCCCGGGGAGCACCAGGGGCTGATTGACCCCGGGCACCAACACCTCGAGCGTCGCGTGGCTGCGCAGGGGCGGCACCTGGGCGCAGCGCACGAAGGCCCCGCCCAGCGAGAGGTTCTCCACCGCGAGCCCCAGGTGCAGCGCACCGCCCACCCGCACCCGGCTCGACATCGCCTTGGGTTTGACCCGCGCATGACGTCTCTGGTTCTTTTTCACTTCGGCTCCCCGAGGGCGTCTGTATCGTCATCGCGCCTCTGCGCGGCGGAGAACGCGAGTGCAGCGAGCTCGGAGTCGGTGACACAGGCGGCCATGGTCTGAGCCTACGCTGTGCTCATGGAAATGCTTCCGGTCGTGGCTTCCAGGTTGTTCCCCGCGATTCTTTCGCTCGCCGTCGACGTGTTGTTGCTTGTGCTCGCGATGTCCCAGCTCCCTTCTTCAAAGGAGGCCCGCGCCTTGCAATTCGTCGTGCCCAGATGAACCTGACCCGCTCAGCCCTGTGGTGTTTCCTGGCCAGCTTCGGGGCGATCATGATGCTGTTCGGTACCCTTCTCGCCTGGTTCAGGGCGCGCCGGCTGGAGCGCGATCAGCTCTGCGACGCAGATCTTGCCATCACGGTGATGAAGCCGCTGAGCGGCCAGGATCCGCGCCTCGAGGAAAACCTGGAGAGTTTTGCGCGCCTGAAGGCACCGCCTGCCTTCGAGGTGCTGTTGTGCCTGGGCCGGGAAACCGACGCCGCCTACCCGGTCGCCCGTGAGTTCGTGCGCCGGTACCCCGAGCGCTTCCGCCTCACCGTGGGGATCGCCCCGGACTTCGGCAACGCGAAGATCGCCCAGCTGCTCAGCGCGTTTCCCCAGGTCGACAATCACCTCATCTGGGTGAGCGAGTCGAACGTCGAGACCAGCCAGCCCTACCTCGAGGCGCTCGCCCGCACCTGGAAACGCGCCAACGCGAAGGGGCGGGTCAAGACGCTGGTGCACGCGCCCCTGGTCGGCGTCGGGGGGCAAGGCGTGGGGGCTGCGCTCGAACGAATGCACCTCTCCAGCCTGCAGAACCCCAATCACGAGCTGGCTCGGTTGGTGGGGCTGCACGCCGTGGTGGGCAAGACCGAGTTCTTTCACCGGGACGATCTGCTCGCGCTGGGCGGCTTCGAGGCGTTCGGCAACTACCTGGGCGAGGACTTCATGATGGCCACCGCCTTCGGAAAAGCGGGGGTGGTGCGCTGCATCGGAGTGCCGACGCGCAACGTGTTGGGCCCGATGACCGCGCACGCCTGGTTCGATCGCCACGCGCGCTGGGCGGTGATGCGCAAGACCATGGTGGGCCCGGCCTTCTACTTTCTCGAGCCGCTCATTCACCTCGGCTTCCCCACGCTGTTGTTCGGGTGCGGGCTGATTCCCGGCTGGTGGCTCGCAATGTTGTGGCTCGCGCGGGTGTTCATCGACGGGGCGAACTTCGCGTTGCAGGCGCGTCAGCTGCCGAGGTGGACCGACCTGATGCTGGTGCCGCTGAAGGAAGCGGGCCTGTTGTTGGCCTGGGTCAACGCGGTGTTCAGCGTGCACGTGAAGTGGCGGGCCGATCGCGCCATCGAGCTGGGCCCGCACAGTCGCGTGCTGTCGACCAACGCGAACCCCTCGGCGCTCAGTCGTCAGTAC
>JAYVNA010000437.1:0-4706 GCA_043758715.1 Archangium sp. | reverse complement strand
CCGAGACCTCGAGCGCCTTGCTCCCATCGGGCGCGTGCATCGCCTGGTACCCGCGCGCGCGCAGGGCCTTCGTCAGCGCGCGAATGGCGCCGACATCGGGATCTGCGAGGAGGACTTTTCGCGCCTGGGCCATGGGTCAGTAGGGCTGAAGGTCGTAGGCCGTCTGCAGCTTCGAGACGAGCCCCTCGACGAGCGTGGGATCGGAGGTGTGAAAGCCCCAGGTGGCGCCGCGACCGCGACGTTGCAGGAGCGCGTAGGCGGAACCGTCGCCCATCCACAGGAGGAATTCGTGACGGGCGAGCCGATCGTCGCCCTCGAGGAACACCGGGGTCATCGCGTGGTGTTCCTGCAAGTCGGCGTGGCGGCCGAGCACGTAGACCCGGGGCGCGAAGTCGGCCGGGGCGGCATCGAGCGAGCGCACGATCGGCAGGTCACCCTTCACCGCCGGGCCGCCCACGTAGAGCAGCCCCCGCGCCATCGGCTCGCGCATGAACTCGCGGCCGATCTCGCTCTGCAGCTCTTCGAACAACACGTCGGCCACCTTGCCGCGCCGCGAGGGCTCACCGGGCGCGTCGGGCAGGCGGGGTGAGCGTGAATTGCCGAGCAGCAGCTCGACCTCGTCCCAGAAGGGCAACGGCTCGAGGCGCAGGTGGTGGTGCAGCGACCCTCGGCGCTCGTCCATGCGGCGACGGCAACACAAGAGCAGCTCGTCGAAGTCATCGCCGTCGCGGGGGAAAGTCGAGACGCCGCCCGTCAGCCCCATCGGCACCCGGGCCTCGAGCGCCTTGGCGTCAGATTCTTCGATCACCGACGAGAGCGCGCGGCGCAGGAACATCAAGCCGCCGAAGTAGTCGGTCTCGGGCAGCAGCACGTGGAACTCCTGCTCGGTGGCGCGCGCCACCACGTCGGAGTCGCGGATGATCTGCGAGATCACCCTCAGCACGATCTGCTGTGCCTGCCGCACGGCCCCGTGGCCCACCCGCTGGCGAATGCCGGCCAGGTTGTCGAGCGAGAAGGTCAGCAGCGAGAAGGCGCGGCCGTACCGGCGGGCCTTGTAGATCTCCTTGGTGGCGTAGTCGGTGAAGTACGAGAGCGTGTACGCGCCGGTCTCGCGATCGCGCAGCCCCTGGCGCTGCAGCTGCGCGAAACGGGTCGCGGTCTTGAGCGAGGTGGCGGCGAAGCTGGCGAAGGCTTCGCAGTCAGCCAGCAGCTCGTCGGGGAAAGCGCCTGAGATGGGGTCACTGAGCTGCACCAGCGCGGTGAGCTCGCCGTTGGCCGTCAGCAGCGGCACCAACAACGAGTTGCCCGCCTTCCACGCCTGGTTCTGCACCAGGCTGGGGTCGACCAGCTCAGGCAAGGCCGCGCGATCGAGCATTCCGCGGAAAGCCCGCAGCCGCATGCCCACCCGCTCGCCCGAGACCCACAGCGCACCTGATTGTGCAGCGCACAACGAGGAGAACTCCGAGAGCACGTGCTCCTGGAGCGTCTCGATCTCGGTGAGCGCGACGATCGCGAGGCAGCGCTCCTGCAGGGTGGTCACGGCAGGTTCCCCTCGAAGACGAAGCGCACGGCGCCCCGCAGCCAGACCTGGCTCAGATCTTTGGCGACCTTGATGTCGAGTGGGCCGCCGGGCAGCTGCACGTTGACCCATTGATCGAAGGGGCTGCGGCCCTCGAGCGCCGAGGCCACCACGGCCGCGCAGGCCCCCGTGCCGCAGGCGAGCGTGAGGCCGACGCCGCGTTCCCACACCGCCACGTCGAGGCCACCATCGGCGCGCGGGGCGACGAACTCGACGTTGGTGCGCTGCGGAAAGAGCGGGTGCACTTCGATGATCGGTCCCAGGCGCCCGGCTTCGGGCGGGGGCACGTCGAGCAGCACCAGGTGCGGGTTGCCCATGCTCACCGCCGTGCCGAGCCGGCCTTCGATAGGCGTGCGCACGAAGGGGCCGCCGTGAGGAAGAATCGGGGCCTCCAGCCGCGCCGGGCCCATGGCCACGGTGACGCGCTCGACCCCGTTGGGGCCCCATTCCAGCTCGCTCTCGAGCACGCCCGTGCCGGTGGCCACCGACAGCTTCGAGGGCCTCGAGGGGTCGCGATCAGCGAGGTACTTCACGACGCAGCGCAGGCCGTTGCCGCACATCTCCGCGATGCTGCCGTCGGCGTTGTGCACCACCATTCGCCCGGCGATGCCCCGCTCCGGGAGAATGGATAAGACACCGTCAGCGCCGACGCCGAAGTGGCGATCGCACAGCTGACGGGTGCGCACGTCGTCCAGGTCCTGCCCCGATTGGCGGCGGTCGATCACGACGAAGTCGTTACCGAGGCCCTGGTACTTGAAGAAGGTCTCCAAAACAGGGCGGGTCTACCGTTCATCCCCTGCGGAGTCGAGGGAGCGCTCAGTTCAGAAGCCCATGCCGCCATCGACGTCGATGGTCCGGCCGGTGAAGTAGTCGCACTCGAGAATGAACTTCACGGCCACCCAGATGTCCTCGGGCTGCCCAATCCGTCCGACTGGGATCTTCTCGATGAAGGCGTCGAGGGCCTTCTGGTTCATGCCCCTGGTCATGGGGGTCTCGATCATGCCGGGGGCCACCGCGCCCACGCGCAGGCCGAACTGGGCAAATTCCTTCGACCAGGTGACGGTATTCGCTGCCAGGGCGGCCTTGGCCGAGACGTAGTTGCTCTGGCCCCGATTTCCGTGGCGGGCGATCGACGACATGTTGACGATCACGCCGGGCTTCTGGTCGGTCATCACCATCTTCGCCACCACCTCGCGCACCATCAGGGTTGCGCCGGTGAGGTTGACGTTGATGACCGCGTTGAACTGCTCCAGCGACATCTTGGTGACCGCTCCGGTGGTCTTGTCTTTCTTCACCAGCAGGCCGTCCCGCAGGATGCCGGCGTTGTTGATGAGTCCGTTGAGGCCACCCAGCTCGCCGTTCGCCCACTCGACGAAGCTGATGATGTCGGCCTCGTTCCCCACGTCGAGCTTGCGGCGCTTGATGCCCGCGGGCAGCGCCTTGAGCGCTTCCTCGTTGATGTCTCCCACCGCCACCTTCGCGCCGGCCTCGAGGAGGCGGTTGGCGAAGTGGGCGCCCATGCCCTGAGCGCCTCCGGTGACGATGATCTTCAGATCCTTGAGCTGCATGTTCTCTCCTTCATCCAGGTGATCAGCGCGGGGTACAGCTTGTCGGCAGCCTTGCTACCAACCACTGCCCCCACGTGCCCACCGGGAACTGGAAGAACCTGCGTTTGTTTCGAGCCCACGGCGGCGTTCAAGGCGATCGCCGCCTTCGGAGGGCAGATGGTGTCCTTGTCGGCCGCGATGGTGAGCAGCACCGGAGGCGCCTTCGCAGGTGCAACATCGTGGGCATCAAGACGGGGCCGTCGAACCTCGAATCGCGCTGGGAACAGAAAAAGGCCCCCGACTCGCCCGGGCGTTACGGCCCCTGGCGAGTCGGGGGATGAGGGAACGACTCAGGCCTTGAAGGTCTCGGCGGTCTTCTTGGCGCCGTCGACGGTGAGCTTGCGCATACTGGCCGCGAGCTCGTTGACGTAGTTGAACTGGGTCTTCATCAGCTCGTTCATCTCGTCGATCTGGGTGTTGCCGTACTCGATCCACTTCGAGTGGGCCTTGCCCATCTCCTCGAACACCTGCGTCATGCGGGTCGACTGCTCTTCGAACATCTTCTTCACGTTCTCGGCGGCGAAATGCTGCACCTGCGAAGCGACGGTCTTGGTCTCGGCCATGGGGTATCTCCTGGTTGTGCGGCGTTCACTGCGGAAAGTCCGGCGAACACTCGTCCGGAACGCCGCCTTATTTAACCAGATGACCCTGTGCGTCAAGCAGATTTTGTTGCACTGCACCATTTTGCGTCATTTCTTACGCTTCCGCAGCATGCCCTTGAGCTCATCGAGCTCCTTGCGCATCTGGCGGACGTCGTCGGGAGGCGTGGGAGGCGGCGGCGGCGCGGTGGTGGGCACCGGCACGGGCTGGGTATTCGACTGCCCCCAGCCTCCGAAAGGGGTGTTGTTGGCGAACTGGGTGAGGGCCACCAGGGGGTTGAAGGGCATGAAGCTCTGGGTGGTCTTCTTGGCCGTCAGGTAGAGCTCGAGGGCGGCTTGCACGTAGCGGCCGAGGAAGTCCGCCAGGGCGTCATCTCCGAGGCGAATCAGCTGATGGAGCAGCGGCGCGGGGAGGATCTTGTCGCCCCCGCGGCCCTCCATGATGATCTGCGTGAGGGTGGACTGGGTGAGGTCAGTGCCCGTCTTGGCGTCGACCACTTTCGCCTCGGCGCCGCCCCGGATCGCGGTCGTCAAATCTTCCAGCGTGATGTAGCGGCTCGAGTCCGTGTCGTAGAGCCGCCGGTTTCCGTACTTTTTGACGAGCATGGGCGCGGACCGTAGCAATCCTTGTGTGCAATGCAACATAGACGGGCTTGACAGGGCCCTCTGGATTGCGCCAAGAGGCCCTCCTCTTCGCAGTTGCACAATTTTTGGAGATGCCTGGTCGCCCTCCCCCTTCCCTGCGCCGCCTTCACCGCGTATGGCCCGCACGGCCCAAAGGACGTCATGTACCGCTCTCTGATCATCTTCGTAGGTTGCCTGGCGCTGGTTGGTTGTCCGGGCCCGCAGGTCGATTGCCGCGTGGGCGCGGACTGCGCGAGCGGCGTGTGCCAGGGCAACGGCACCTGCCTGCCCCAGAGC
>JAYVNA010000436.1:0-4724 GCA_043758715.1 Archangium sp. | reverse complement strand
CTGGGCCTCCCCCGGTTTCGTGGACACCTGAATAGGGGCAGAACACGAACATGGGAAGACGGATTCGGTACGACAGGGCCTTCAAGAGGGAAGCTGTGAAGGCTGCACTCGATGCGGTGAAGAGCGGGGGCACGGTGAGCACGATCGCCACGAGCCTGGGCGTGAAGGAAAACACGCTGCAGAAGTGGGTGCAGATCCATCGAGGCAGAGAAGACCAAGAGGCGAGCGGTGGGCTCAGCGAGACGGAACGCTCCGAGCTCGGCAACCTTCGTCGCGAGGTGAAGCGCCTGAGGATGGAACGAGAAATCCTAAAAAAAGCGACGGCCTTCTTCGCCAAGGAGAATGCGTGAGGTTCGCATTCATCTCGGCGGAGAAGGCCTTGTACCCGGTGGCGGTGCTCTGCGACGCGCTCGAGGTCAGCACGAGCGGGTACTACGCCTCGTTGACCAGGCCCGTGTCGGCGCACGAGCTCAGGGACGAGGTACTCAGGGTGAAGGTCAGGGCCATCCACGAAGAAAGCGGGAAGCGGTACGGGGAGCCGCGCGTATTTGAAGCTCTCGCCGCCGCCGGTGAGAGCACCAGCCACAAGCGCGTCGCTCGACTGATGACCGAGGAGGAACTCGCCGCTCGGAAGGGCAAGAAGTTCATCGCGACAACCGACAGCAAGCACGACTTCAAGGTGCCGGAGAACGTGCTGAGCCGAGACTTCACCGCCCAAGAGCCCAATGCAAAGTGGGTGGGCGACATCACCTACCTGCGCACGGCTGAGGGCTGGTTGTTCCTTGCAGCCATCCTCGACTGCTTCTCGCGACGCGTGGTCGGCTACGCCGTGCGGGAGACCCTCGAGACCGAGGTCGCCTCAGCGGCGCTCAAGCAGGCGCTCACTCTGCGGAGGCCACCGACAGGGCTTCTCTTTCACAGCGACCGGGGAGTGCAGTACGCGAGCGATGAGTACACCGAGGTGCTTGGCGCAGCGAACGCGGTGGCCTCGATGAGCCGCAAGGGCAACTGCTGGGACAACGCCGTCTCGGAGAGCTTCTTCTCCACGCTCAAGTTCGAGATCGACGCGCAGCTCGACGGCTCAGAGACGAAGTCCCAGGTCCTCAACGCCGTGCGCGACTACATCCATTTCTACAACTTCAAGCGACTGCACTCGACGATCGGCTACACCACGCCAGCGAACTTTGAACTCACCGCACGAATGGGTCGGGCGGCTTAACCAACCGTCCACGAAATCGGGTGAAGCCCACTCATCGCGACGGGCGCCTTTCTCGTCCTCCTGGGTTGCCCGCTTCCGTCCAACGTCCTCTATCGCTGCGAGCCAGACGGCACCTGCGCGGCAGCGGGCTTCGTGTGCGGGCGGGACAACTACTGCCGTCCCCCCCGTGACGGCGTCGATGCGGGCCTCTGCGTTCCCCGTGACGTCGCCGCGCTCTGCGCCAGCGTCGACTGCGGCTTCGTCGACGACGGCTGCGGGGCCACCCGCGAATGTGAACGCACCTGCCCCACCTCGCAGGAATGCGGCGTCACAGAGCCCAACCGCTGCGGCTTCCCTTCGCTCTGCACTTCCGAGGGCTGGTGCTGGGAACACCCGCTGCCGCAGGGCTTCAACCTGAACGCAGCGCTTCGGCTCGATTCCCGTCACAGCTGGCTCATCGGCGAAAACCGCACCGTGCTCCTCTTCGACGGCGAGCGCTCGCAACTGCAAGAAGTGCCAGCGCCCCCCGGGGTCGAGCTGTTCGCCATTCACGGCACCGCTCCCAATGACGTCTTCGTGGTGGGCGGCAACGGCGTGACCCTGCACTTCGACGGCACGCGGTGGGAACGCGAAGGCACCCTCACCGGCTTCAGCAGCGCGCTGCGCACCGTCTGGAGCCTCGGCGATGGAGGCGCGCTGGCCGCCGGCAACAACGGCCGCCTGATCAGCCGCGCCGCGCTGGTCGACCCGTTCTCACGCTGGACCGTGGAGACCTTCCCTTCCACCGAAGAGATCCGCGACGTGTTCTCCGATGACGACGGCACGCTGTACGCGGTCACCCGGCGCAACGAGCTGTTCGCCCGAGACCCTGCGCGTGCGGGCGACTGGCGCCGTCTCGATACCGTGCCCCTGCAAGACACCTTCGCCGGCATGGCGCGCGCGGGCGGGCTCACCTTTGGCGGCAACGCGTTCGATCGCGGCACCATGGTGCACCGCGAAGCCGATGGCGGCTGGAGAGAGCTGGCCGACGCCGGGTTCTCGGTGCTGGAGTTCGCCCGGGCCGCCGACGGGGGCGTCTTCGCCATCGGCAGCAGCGGCTTTGACTTCGGCTACCTCGACGCGGCGGAAAACTTCACCCGCTTCGTGGTGCAGCCCGGTTTCTGGAACGCGGCGGCGGCCTTGCCGGGGCCGAAGCTGCTGCTCGCAGGCCTCGCGGGGTCCACCGCGGTGGTGGATCTCGACGGCGGGCTGAGCTGGCGCAGCACGCCGCGCGTTCAGCGGGGCCACTCGCTCAACGCCCTCTGCGGCGCCTCACCTCAGGCGATGTTCGCGGTCGGCGGCGTCGACAACGGCGCCTGCTCCACCTGCAAGGTGCGTTGGCTCGAGCGGGAGAGCGGTCTGTCGGGCGCGCACTGGCTCTGGAAAGACTTTCAGCTGGGCAACACCTCTGCGCTGCTCAGCTGCTACGCGGAAACCGCTGACCGGGTGTGGCTGCCGGGCAACGACTCGAAGTTCGTCTTCGTCTCGGCGGGCCAGGCCACCTCGGGCGACTTCGGCGGCGGCGGGCTTTCCGGCCAGTACTCGGGCGCGTGGGGCAACCCCGACGCGGGCTACATCTTCACCCGCCGCGAAGCCTCGCAGCTCACCACCTCGGCTGACGGGCTGACGGGCTTCACGGTCACCGACATCGGCGGCGGCGGAGGGCTGCGCTCGGTCTGGGGCCTGGGCGCTGACGACATCCTGGTCGCGGGCGTCAACGGCACCACCAGCCGCTACGACGGCACCATCTGGACCCAGCAATACGTGGGCGTGAGCGAGGAGCTCGCTTCGGTGCACGGCGCGCTCACGCTCGACGGAGGCCGCCGCTACGTGGCCGCGGGCAACACCGGCACGCTCTACTCCGTGGTCAACGATGCCGGCGTGCTCGCGCAGCTGAGCCCCGCGGTGAATTTCGCGGGCACCTGGGTCTCGGCGCGCGGCACGGCCTGGGCAGTAGGCAAGGCCTCTGATGGCGGCGCGTACGTGGTGCGCAGTGAGCCCGGGGGCGCGTGGGCGGTCGAGGCGCTCAGCTCGCCGCGGCCGGTGACGGGCGTGTTCGGGTTCGATCAACCCGACGGCGGCGCGACCGTGTGGCTGTCGGGCCCGCAGGGAATGATCCTGCGAAAGCAGGAATAGGTCAGTCGGCCTTCTTCGGCTTGGGCAGCTTCGAGGCGTCGGCGTGGCAGATCATGTCGATGATCACCGTGCTGGCCAGAATCAGCACCGGGTCTTCGCCGGCCTCGAGCTCGACCCCGTACGTGTCGGTGAACGAAAACCACTTCTTCGACACCGTGGCCACCGTGCGGCTGCCGCGGGTGAAGGTGTACTCGTGATCGAGCAGGCTGCCCTGCGCCTCGAGATCATCAGGCCCGGGCACGTCGACGGTGAAGCCGCAGCGAAAGAGGTTGATGAGGTCTTTCTTCACCACCGCCACGCACTCGCCGTCGCGGAGGATCTCGTAGGAGGGCGTCAGCGCGATCAACCGCTCACGAATGAAGGCCAGCTCGTGGCCCTGCATGTCTTCGAAGGCGAGCTTCTCGCGAAGAATCTTGAAGGCCTTGCCGTCGACCTGGAAGACCGCGTTGCCCGCGTCGTCCTTGATGGTGAAGTCGTCGCCGAACGAGAAGAGCTTCTGCTTGAGCAGGTAGCGCATGAGCGCCTTGTAGCTCAGTCGCGAACGACGGCCTCGAGCTTCGGGAACGAGGCGTAGAGCTGCTCCACCGAGTCGAGCAGGAACAGGCGCGGTTGCATCTGGTCGATGCGGAATTCCTGCGCGCAGATGCGCTCGACGTCGAAGGGAACCACCTCGGGCTCGTCACTGAGCGCGTAGGCGCACTCGCCTACGCTCGAGGCGATGCCGGCGCCGAAGATGCGGCGGCCTTCAGCGGTCTGCACCAGGGCAAACTCGTTGGTGAACCAGAAGTAGCGCTCGAGCCGGCGCAGCCGAATCGGGTCATCGAGGAACTGACAGGCGAGCTCGCCGTAGCGTTGGCAGTAGTCGGCGTATTCCTCGTCGGCGTGGAAGGGAATGTGCCCGTAGAGGTCGTGCACCACGTCGGGCGCGGGCGTGTAGTTGAGGTCTTTGCGATCCCGCACGAAGTTGCCGATGGGGAACTGGCGATCGCGCAGCAGCCGGTAGAAGCCGCGCCCGTCTTCGAGGCCCTTCACGAAGGTGCCGCGCCAGCCGGTGAGAAAGATGAGCTTCGCGTTCACTTCCTCGAGCGAGGGAATGCGATCGGCGTCGAGCCCGAGCGCGTGCAGCCCGCGCAGGAACATCGGCACCATCTGGCCCGCGCGCTTCTTGCGGTGAATCGCGCTGATCGCCGCCCAGGTGCCGTGGTCTTCCTCGGTGAAGACGCGGACCGGTGCGCGGAAGGCCTCATTCGTCTGGAGCATGGTGCCCCCGAAGCTAGGGGCCGCACCGCTCCGCAGATAGAGACAAAGAAACGCCATTCTTTGTCGATTCCCCTGACACTTCTGGGTGGCC
>JAYVNA010000435.1:0-4730 GCA_043758715.1 Archangium sp. | reverse complement strand
CGAAGCCCAGGTACCCCACCACGCGCCACGACACGTTGGTCTGCGCCGCGGGAAGGGGCCGGGGGAAGTCCTGCACGGTGGCGGTCGCGCTCTGCTCGAGAAAGCGGCGCAGCACTTCTTTGCGCGCGAAGTCTTCGTAGGAAACGCCCGGCGTCACGTACGACGAGTTGCGGCTGCCCGCGATGAAGGGCTCGACGGCGACCTGGCCACCGCCACCGAGCTCGAAGTGGGTGCCGAGCCGAACCCGCAGCGCGCCGCCGGCGGTGAGCAGCGGCACGTACTCGAGGCCCCGCGCGGTGAAGCCCGAATCACCGACCGCCAGCAGCGCGTCGATCACCCCCGAGGTGTAGCGGGCCGAGAGGCCGATGGTGTCTTCGAGGATCTGCGCTGGCCTCACGTCGTACAGCCCGATGTCGCCGAAGTAGTACTGCTGGGTGCCGAGCTGCCAGACAAGGTTGGGCGCCAGGATGTTGCCGGCGCGCGCGTAGAGCTGGCTGAGGCGGAAGTTGATCAGGCTGCCGTTGCCGGCATCGGCGGTGGTGACCGAGCCGCCTTCGATGCGCGCGTGCAGGCTGGCCCAGATGTCGGTGCTGCCCGGGGGCGCCTGCAGCAGATCGAGCTTCATCTCGAGGGCGGCGTAGGGCCCCTCGTTCATCAACCGGCCGTTGATGTTCCAGTACCCCAACCGGCCGTTGCCACCCTGAAAGTCGGGGCGGGCCATGATGCGGTAGTAGCCACCAGCGCTGAAACGACTGTCAGGGGCCTGCGCGAAAGCGAGGCCAGCGAGGCACACCAGCAGGTAGGGAACGCGCACGGGCCCTGACTTCTAGCCAATGCGCGGACCACCCGACATCAGATCCGCTCGAAGCTCTGGCGGATGCGGAAGACCGTGTCGGTGACGCGCGAATCGGCCTTCTCGAAGCGGATGCCCATCATGTGATCGGTGGCCCACATCACCCGGCCCAGCATGTCGACCGCTTCAGAGCCATTGGGCAGCTCGAGCCGCAGCGACACCAGCGACATCGGTGGGAGCGGCCGGTGCGTGACCACCCCGATGCCGGCTTCGGAGATGTCGCTCGCGTGATCATCGACCCGCAGCTCATCACTGCGCACGTGAACGACGAAGTCCGCGGGGAGGCGGGTGAAGCGGCGGGCCTGGGAATACTGGTGAGGCTTCGTGAAGGTTTGAACGTCGTTCGTCATGGTTCCCCCCGGAACTGGAATGCGTAGCAACGACAAGCAGCAGACTGCTCCCGGCTCCATGGAGAGTGCAACACCCCGCCGGATTATTAATTCTGAGCTTCCAGAATGGTAACGGTCCGCGCCTTCACTGTGTAGTCGGGCGTCGTGACGGGCTCGGGGGCGGTGAGCCAGATGTTGTTCGAGCTGCGCTGCGGCTTGTTCTGCATCACGAGCGTTGTGGGCAGGTCGAAGTACGACTGGGTGTCGATCACCCGCTTCCAGGAACGGCCCTGCGGCAGGGTGAAGGTGACGTCGCCAGCTTCGCCGTTGATCAGAATGGCGAGCTCCGGGCCCTTCGTGGGGTCGTAGAAGTGCATCATCAACTGCTTGTTCCCCCAGTCGTTCGGCCCCTTGTCGACGTTCTGCGCGGTCTTCCACCCGAACGGCGCGGCCTGGCCGTATTCGAGGGGGGCGAAGGCGTACTGGTGTGATTTGCGGAACGCGATCGCCTGCTTCACGAAGTCGTGCATGCGGTGGCGCTCGTCCTGTGGTGCCCAGGTGCCCCAGTCCATCCAGTTCTTTTCGTTGTCGGCGCCGGTGGCGTAGGCGTTGTTGTTGCCCAGCTGCGTGCGCATCCACTCGTCGCCGGACCAGATGAGGGGCGTGCCCTGGCTGATCATCAACGCGACGAAGAGGTTGCGCATCAGCTGGCGCTTCATCGGCTCGTCGTTCCAGTTCTTGCTGCGGTTGTTGTCTTCGCCGGACACCTTCTCGCACCACGCGCTGGTGGGATCGGTGCAGCAGATCGGGTTGAGCGGCCCACAACCGTTCTGCTTCATGTCGTACGAAAACACGTCGTACATGGTGAAGCCGTCGTGCACCGTGACGAAGTTCACCGAGTGGTACGGCTTGCGCTGGTTCCACTGGTACCACTCGCTGCTGCCGGTGAGGAAGAAGCCGCCGTCCTTCACCTCGGTGCTGTTGAGCTTGAAGGTGTCGAAGTTCTCGAACGCGCGCCACCAGTCACGGAAGCGCCCATTCCACTCGCCCCAACCGGTGCCGGGCTTGTTGGTCGCGGCAGGGAAGAGCCCGATGCGGGTGCCGCCGCCGTTGCCGAGGTTGAGGTTCGCGGGGCCGTTGTACGAGGTGCCGTCGTACCCACCGGCCGCCCACGGCTCGGCGATCAGGCGCGTGTTGTACTTCTGCAGCACGGGATCATCGGCGATCTCCTGCAGCACGGTGTTCTTCGGATCGTCCCAGGAGTTGTAGTTGAGGTCTTTCTCACCGAGCACGGGCGCGAGATCGAAGCGGAAGCCGTCGACGTGCATCTCCTCGACCCAGTAGCGGAGCGAGTCGACGATCAGCTTGCGGAAGGGCTTGTGGTTGCAGCGCGTCTCATTGCCGACGCCGGTGTTGTTCCAGAAGATCTGCTTGTCAGCCGAGAGCGCGTAATACGCGTGATTGTCGAGGCCGCGGTAGCTGTAGAGGCCGACCACTTCCTTCGGATCGAAGTTGACCAACTGCGGCGTGATCGAGGGGTCGGGGTTGAAGTCGAACTCGAGCCGCTCGCGCCAGAAGCCGCCTTCGCCGGTGTGGTTGTAGACGACGTCGAGCATCACCTCGATGTCGGCCTGGTGAAACTGGTCCACCATCCACTTGAACTCGTCGATGATCTCCTGCTGGTCCTTGCGGAACGAATAGGTGTTCTCGGCGATGAAGAACGAGAGCGTGGAGTAGCCCCAGTAGCCGCCTTCCGACGGCTTCTCGAACGGCGGCATCACGTGCACCGCGGTGACGCCGAGGTCCTTGAGGTAGGCGACCTTCTCGCCCAGCCCTCGCCACGTGCCCGGGTGTTCGACGGCGGAAGCGGGGCTCGCGGTGAAGCCCTTGGGGTGCAGCTCGTAGAGGATGAGATCGTTCCAGCGGTGACCGGGGGTGCTCTCGTCCTGGCGCTTCAACCGGTAGGGCGCTTCGTTCTCGCTCCAGGTGTACTTGCTTTGAACGACGATGCTTTTACTCGCGGCGGCCCAGGTCGAATCGGTGCGCTTGGGGCCGGTGGCGAGGCTGCCTTTGCTCCAGTCGTGATCGCGGTGAATCGCCTTGCTGTACGGGTCCCACAGCAGCTTGTTGGGGTTGAAGCGGTTTCCGTCGGCGTCGACGTCAGCGAGGAAGCCCTTGATGGTGCCAGGCTTCCACTCCGGGTCGTACGGCCAGTTGGGACCAAAGGCGATGAAGCCATAGTGCTGGCCGATGCCGATGCCTTCGACGTGCAGGTTCCAGACGTCGCCGAAGCGCTCCATCTTGAACTGACGGGTGGGGAGCGGGGCTTCGGGGTTGTCGAAGAGCAACAGCTCGACCCGTTCGGCGCGCTCGCTGTAGACGCCGAAGTTCACGCCCTTGTCGACGACGGTGGGGCCGAGGTGCTCGAGGCGCTCGATCTGGGCGGCGTCGAACGAGCTCGCCTTGGGAGAGGTCTTGTAGAGCCGGGCCGTGTCGGTGGGACCGCACGAAAGCAGGAGCAACAGGAGCGGGCTAAGACGGTGCACCCGACTGCTCTATCAACACCCGCCCGGCCGCAACAGACCACCCGTTTCCGGGCCCCGCGAACGTTCCCGCGCATCATGCTTTTTTTCGAATAGCGTTCGCCCCCGCGTGAGTGACGTTCGACTCGTCGGAATCAAGAAGAGCTTCGGTGACAACGTCATCGTCAAGGGCGTCGACCTCGACGTCACCCCGGGCGAGTTCCTGGTGATGGTCGGGCCTTCGGGCTGCGGCAAGACCACCCTGCTGCGGATCATCGCGGGCCTGGAGCAGGCCGACGCGGGCGACATCTTCATCGGCGGCAAGAACATGAACACCGTGCCGCCGCGCGAGCGCGACGTGGGCATGGTCTTTCAGAGCTACGCCCTCTACCCCCACATGACGGTGAAGGAGAACATGGCCTTCGGTCTCGAGCTGCGGAAACTGCCTCGGGCCGAGATCGACAGCCGCGTCGCCGAAGCCGCCCGCATGCTCGAGCTGGGGCTGTTGCTCGAACGCAAACCCAAGGCGCTCTCGGGCGGTCAGCGGCAACGCGTGGCGATGGGCCGGGTGATCGTGCGCCGCCCGCAGCTGTTCCTGTTCGATGAGCCGCTCTCGAACCTCGACACCGCGCTGCGCGTGCAGATGCGCGGTGAGCTGGCCCGGCTGCACCGTCAGCTCGGCGTCACCATGCTCTACGTCACGCACGATCAGGTCGAGGCGATGACGCTCGCGACCCGGGTCGCCGTCTTCAACAAGGGCGTGCTGCAGCAACTCGGTGCACCGCTCGAGCTCTACCATCGGCCGACCAACACCTTCGTGGCGACCTTCCTCGGCTCTCCGTCGATGAACCTGGTCGACGCGAAGCGTGACGGCGCGCACTTCGTGGGTGAGGGCTTCAAGCTGCCCGCCTCGGGGACCGCGCAGGGCGAGGTGAAGCTCGGGCTGCGGCCGCAAGCATTGAGAGTTTCTGCGCAGGGTCCGCTGCGCGGCGAGGTCGAGGCGGTCGAGCGGCTGGGCTTCGATGG
>JAYVNA010000434.1:0-14175 GCA_043758715.1 Archangium sp. | reverse complement strand
GGCAATTTCGGCCATGACTCAGCCTTCCTTTTCCGGGCTGCCAAAGAGGCTCTTGCGCACGCGGGACAGGTGCATGCGCGCCGAGTTGGTGACCTCGGGTGGCTGCGATTTGTCTTCGGTGATGTCCTGCAGCAGCTTGGCCGTCTGAATGGTGCAGGCGCCGCCCAGCCCCGCCACCGCCAGCTGCTTTTCGGCGATCAGCTTCTGCTTGTTGAACAGGCCGGGCTTCTGCTGCACCACGGTGGCGAAGTAGCTCACCGCACCGGGAACGCCGGTCGAGCCCAGGGCGACGTAGAGGCCTTCTTTTTCCTGCGGCGTCTTGCCCTCGAAGCCCTTGTCTTTGACGATGCGCAGCAGATCGACGTAGGCCTTCTCGCGGTCGAACTCGGGCAACACCCGGGCGGCCTGCAATCGCACCTGCAAGGTCTCGTCTTCCAGCAGGGCAGCGATCAACTTGCGCGCTTCACCGGTACGGCCGCGGGCGATGATCGACATCACCTCCAGCTTGAGGGCGAGGTTGCGCGACTTGAGCACGTTGCTGAAGAACTTGAGCTTCTCCGGGTGGTTCGACCGATCGAGCACGTAGATCATGTCGCGCTGCACCTGCGGTTTGTCGGCGGTCTTGAGCTTGTCGACGAAGGCGTCGGGGTTCTGCTTGGCGAAGACCACCAGCACGTCGCACAGCAGGGTGCGGTTCTCGGGCAGCTCGATCACCTCGAGGGTGCCGAGCAGCGCGGGCACGGCGTCGGCGGTGACGTTGGTGAGGTACTTCACCACTTCGGGCGGGTTCTTCAGCTTGGCGTACTTGAGAATTTCGCCGATGCGGTTGAGCCGCTGCTCTTCGCCCATCTTCGAGATGAAGCCCCGCAGCAGCTCGCCGATCGAGCTGTCGGAGCCCGAGCGCTGTTCCATCGCGCGCAGCTTGAGCACCACCTGGTTGATGATGGCGAAGTCTTCCTGCAGCAGCATGGCGTCGAGCAGCTGACTGAACATGTCGCTGAGCAGGTTGGCGTCGGTGACGCCGTTCTCGACCACCTGGAAGACGGCGCTGATGAGCTTGGGAAAGAGGCGCTGGTTCTCTTCTTCGTGAATCTCGCGCTGCAGCTTGGCCTTCAGATCGGGCGTGGCGGTCAGGCCGGTGATCACCACGCCGCGCATCTGATCGATGTCGTTCATCTGCATCTCGAGGTCGTCTTCGGACAGGCGCGCGAAACGAACGTAGTCATCGGAGTTCGTGCGCAGGCGCCGCTGCAGGTAGTCGACGATCTTGTCGACCTCGACCTGCACCTCTTCCTCGTTCATCTCGTCGATCTTGAAACCTTCGACCATGATGTATTCGAAGTTCGGCATCTGGGCGCGCCACAGCTGCGCGTTGATGTCGTCAGCGCCGCGCTCGGGGTCTGAGAGGGCGATCATGGTGAACGAGGTCATTTCCTGCAGCGAGAAGCCGTCGCGGAAGACGATCTGGCGGATGCCGTCCTTGAAGAACTTGTACGGCATCGCGTTGTCTTCGGTGAACAGGTCCTGCTTATGAATGGTGAAGTTGGTGATCTCCACCCGCAGGTTCAACGGGCCGTAGGCGGTCGTGTACTGGTTGACCGCTTCCCAGGCCTTGGTGAGGTACTCGCCGTACTTGCTCTCGTTGTGGCGGTACATCGCGATGACCTTGAGACCCTTGAGCAGGTGGTAGGCCACGGCCCGGCCGGCCTCGACCTGCGCCCGGATCTTCGGGTCCTTCATCACGTCGACCACCTCCGGCGCGGCGGCGGCGACGGGCGGGGGAGCAGCGGCTGCGGCAGTGGCAGGGGCGCGATTCGGCATGCCCCCGCAGTGTAGCGCTGTCAGCGAATCGCGTCGCGAAGTCGCCGGGTCAGCACCTTCACGATGCCCGTCGCGATTTCGGGCTTTTCCGTCATGATCTCCTGGAAGTCTTCCCGGGTGATCTTCAAGAGGTTGGTGTCGTCGACCGCCGTCACGGTGGCAGACCTCGGAGCGGCGTCGAGAATGGCCATCTCACCAAAACACTCGCGTTCGCCCAACTCGGCGATCACCCGGTCGGCCTTGTGCACCCGCACCTTGCCGTCAATCACGAGGTAGAGCGCGTCGCCCGACTCGCCCTCGGCGAAGATCTCGTCGGCCTGGTCGCGGCGCTCTTCGCTCGAGATGAGCGCGATGGCGGCCAGATCTTCCCCGGGGATCTGTGAAAACAGATCGATCGACTTGAGGAACAAGACCTTTTCGACAGTCGAGAGCATCGGGCGGGCGGGAACCTTCTGTGAGAGCGGGACTTAAGTAAAGCGGCTAACTCGCGGCGGAAGCCGCGGCGATCAACACCGCCGCATGGCGCCTGACCAGCGGCGCGTCGTCCTTGAGGCGGGCTTCCATGTGCGGGCCTGCGAGAATGGGCGACTTGCGGTTCAAGGCCACCAGCCCAATCTCCCGCACCACGGGGTTGGGGTCGGCGATCGAGGCGGACAACACCAGGTCGCGGGCGGCCTCGTCCTGAGACGACTCCGAGAGGGCCCAGGTGGCGCAGGCGCGCACCCAGGCAGCCTCGTCTTTCGCCAGCTCGCGCAGCATCGCCTCGGCCGGCACCGTGGGCGCGGGGTACTGCTCGGCCACGGCCTTGAGGCGCTCGGTGCGCGGCTGCTCTTCGATCAAGGGCAGGAAGCGGGCCTTCAGGCTGCGTTCCAGCAGGTTGTCGAGCAGCTCGACCGCGTTGCCCCGGCGGCGGGCCGCTTCACCGGCGGAGGCGTCCTGAATGCCCACGCTGATCTGTTCCATGTCGGCATCGGGGTAGAGCACCGCGAGCAGCAGGAACGCGCGGCCTTCGACCTGTTTGATCTTCTCGGTGAGCGCCGAGGCCAGCAACGAGCGCGCGGCGGCTTCACCATCACGCGGGGTGTTGGGGCCGGGCAGGGCGTCGAGCTTGAGCAGCTCGAGCTGGTGGAGCGCCCGCCACGCCCGCTCGAGCTCGCGATCGACGGCGCGCTTCACCGGGCTGACGTCTTTGAGCAGCAGGCGCTTGCCCTTCACCGCGCGCGCGAGCGATCGGTACATCACGCCCCGCAGCTCTTCATCGGCTTCGTCGAGGTGGCGGGCGATGATCTCGACCGCTTCGCTGGTGCCCAGGCGGCCCAGCACGCGCGCGATCGCCCGGCGAATGTTGGCGTCTTCGAGATGATTCGAGAGCACCTTGGCCAGGGTGTTCAGAATGGTCGAGCCGTAGGCGGTGAGCGCCTGGGTGGCCTCGCGCAACGTCTCGCGCGACTGGGTCCGGTAGATGAGAGGGATGACGAACTCGGGGCTCTTGAGCACGCCCGCCGCGGTGATCGCCTCACGCCGCACCCGCACCTCGGGGTCGTTCATCAGCTGCAACACCGGCTGGTAGAAATTGCGCACGCCGATCGCGCCCAGCACCTTGGCCGCGTACTGGCGCATCACGGGGTCCGCGTTGTCGATCAACGCCTTGAGCGCCTCGGCGGCCACCAGCACGCCATCGAGCCCGCCGAAGCGGATCATTCCCGTCACCGCCGCGCTGCGAATGCGGGGGTCGGGGTCCGCGAGGAAGAGGCGCACGCTGCGCACCGCCTTGTCGCGGCCCATCGCGCAGAACGCGTCGATCGCCGCCGCGCGCACCGCGGGGTCGGCGTCTTCGAAGCGGCGGAACACCGAGTTCGCAAAGCGCATCGTCTGGCGGTGCGCGTAGTACTCGAGCGCCTTGACGCGCACGGCGGTCGACCGGTGCTCCAGCAGCGTCTCGACCCGTTGATCGAGCTCGAGCTTCTCGAGGTGTGGCAGCAGGGCGAGCGCGTTGAGCACTTCCTGCTCGTCGTCGCTGGCCAGCGCGCGCTCGAGCACCTTGTTGGTGTTGCCGTCGATCACCTGGTGCCGGGCCGATTCGAGATCGAGCCGCCGCTGCTTCAGGTTGTCCTGCAGCGACTTGATGTACTTCGTGCGCATGCCCATCACGACGGCGATCCAGGTGATGGCCAGCACGAGCGAGAACCAGGCGAGGGTGTACGGGTCGCCCTTGAGCCACAGCCGGTACCCGGCCAGGCAGATACCAGCCAGCCCGATGGCCACCGGCTTGACCACCCCATCGATGAACGCCTTGGCCGAGACGCGCACCTGCGGAGGCACAGGCAGGTAGAGAATCTGCGTGGTGGCGTCGTTGACCGAATACCGGAACAACGTGTCGGCGCCCTTGGCCATCGAGGCCGCCCACAGCGCGGGGAAGATGATGAGCGCGACGTCGCCCATCGCCAGCGAAACGGGCAGCACCGCCAACGAGCCGATCACCCCGGCCCGGTTGAGCAGGCGGCTGGTGCCGAAGAGCTGAAGACCCAGCGCGAGCGCGCCGACCACCGCGCTGAAATAGCCGAAGTACGCGGCCAGCTCGTCGCCCTTCATCTTGTCGGCCGCCACCACCTTGAACTGAAAGTCGATGAGCGTGGTGGTGAAGAAGGTGACCGCGGACAAAATCGCCACAGTGCGCAGGTGCGAATCGTTGAGCACCCGGCTGGCGCCCCCGCTGCGCTTGGCCGGGCTGGGTTTGCCAGAGGCCGCGCGCGCGAACAGGCGCTGCCGGCCGAGCCGCCCACCGGCGAAGCTCGCGACCCCGGTGATCAGTAACAACACAGCGCACATCAGCAGCAGGGTGTTGGTGCCGAACGCGGTGGCCACCCGGGCGCTGATGAGGCCGACCAGGATGTTCGCGAAGGTGCCGCCGGCGCCGATGAAGCCGTAGAGGCGCTTGGCTTCCCGCGCGTTGAAGAGCTCGTTGGCCAGGGTCCAGAACTGCACCAGGATCAACGCGCCCATCACTTCGACGAAGACGTAGATCGCCGTGTAGATGCCGGGCGGCTGGTAGCGCTCCAACACGTACAGCAAGACGAACAGCCCGCCGAAGAGGGTGGCCGAGAACAGCGCCATCAGATCGCGCCGCACCCGGTTCGCCACCCGCGCGTACACCAGGCCCGTCAGGGTGACGAAGATCGCCGAGAGCACGTACATCCACGCGAGCTGGCTGCGATCGCTGTGGGCGAGGAAGAGCGCGTCTCGCACGGTGCGGCCCGCGAGGAAGGCACCGACCGCGAAGAGGCTGTGGAGGAACAGCGTGAAGGTGAGCTGTCGCTCGCCCCTTCGCACCGGCAGCACCATCTCCAAAATCCGCAGCAGCACGGCGCGCAGCCTAGCAGCGGTTTCCCCGCCTGCCGTTCACCTTCTCGAGGACTCCAACGCCGCCAGCAGCGCCCGCCGTTCGTCCTTCGCCAGGGGCCGCTGGCCGAAGCGCGCCTCGAGGTAGCGTCGGGTGGCGCGGCCCAGCGGCTCGGCCAACTGGTGGTGTTCGGCCTGGAGCCGCTGAGAGAGGGCCTCCAGGTCTTCCCCCGAGTTCCGGCGAACCTGGAGGACCTCGAGCTTACGTTCGACCTCGGTGAGGAAGGCCGCAGCGGGGTGGCGGCGGAGGGCGGGGCGGGTCAGCCGTCGAATGACGAAGAACACCAGCAGTCCCGCCGCCCCCGCCCCGAAGATCGCACGCGTCGGGGTGCGGGTGGCGCCGGCCTTGCCGGACGAACCCGGTTCGTCCTCATCTTGCGACGCGCTCGCGGGCGGCCGCACCAGCTTGCGAACGAACTCCCATTGGTCCACGAGCGAGTAGTCGACCACCCGGCTTCGCCAGGCCTCCTCCAGCCGCTCGTAGGCGTTGACCAGGGTGGCGAGCAGCGCCTGGGGCCGACTGCCTCGGCCGCTCTCCGGGGTGGCATCGAACGTCATCCACCCCCGAATGGGGGAGTAGGCCTCAACCCAGGCGTGCGCATCACCGGCGCGCACCACGAACCTGTCGCCGACCCGCTCGCCGCCGAAGAAGCCGCCCACCACGCGGGCCGGCACGCCGCGGCTGCGCAGCATCACGGCCAGCGCCGTGGCGAAGTGTTCGCAGTGGCCTTCTTTTCGAACGAAGAGGAAGTCGGTGAGCGGGTCGTCGACTTCGCCGGGCAGCTCGAGGGTGTACGAGAGGTTTCGTTGCAGCCACAGCTCGAGCACGGCCGCGACCTGCTCGGGCTCGGTGGCCTGATCGACGATGCGCGCGGCCAACTCGCTGACCCGCGGGTCGAGATTCGTGGGCAGCGCGCGCAGCCGATCGAGCACCGCGGCATCGTCCTCGAGCATCGGGTAGTCGGTGCGGCTGTACGCCACGTAGGTGAACGCGTTGGCCTCCGTGCCGAAGCGCACCTCTTCATCGCCCACCTCGATCAACGAGGTGGCTGAGGAACCGGTGTTGCTCAGGGCCACCGCGTTCCCGAAGGCCATCGGCTGGCTGAGCCCGACCAGGGTGCGCGAGTCGTAAGCAGGCAGCAGCTCGATGCGTTGAACCAACGCGCCTCGCAGCTCGCCTTTGACCACCCGGCTCGTCGGCGCGCCCGGAGTGCCGGTGCCGCGCCATTCTTTGCCGTCGAAAGAATCGAAGTGCCGACCTACCCAGTAGCGATCGAGGCGATCGGTTCTGGGCGAGGGCTCGAGGGTCGCCCGCAGCACCACCCGCGCGCTGGTCTTGATGTCGCCCCCTCCGCCCAGGCGCACCCGATCGCTCATGCCGGTGGTGCCACCGAGCAGCCCGGGCCCGGTGCGCCGCGCCGCCACGTTCCACGAGAGCCGGGGGAAGACGACGAAGAAGATGACGCCGCCGACCAGCGCGATGGCGACGCCGATGCTGACCTGGCGAAGCACCGGCGAGAGCGGCAGCTCTTCATCTCGTTCGATCGGACCCTCGACCACCGCCAGCCCGAGCGACAGGCAGGCAAAGACGCCGAAGGCGAGCAGACACACCGCGTACCAGACGTCGCCTGAGAGGGCCGCCGCGCCCGCCATCAGCAGGAGCGAGGCGAGCAGCACCTGTTGATCAGTGCCCGGCGTCGGCTCGGACAACATGCGGTGGGCGGTCACCAGGCTGGCGAACCCCACGGCCGCAATCACCAGATCGAGTGCGCCGCGCGAGACCAGGCCGAACAACACCACCGCCATCGCCAACAGCACCACCACCGACCACACCCGCTGCTGGGCGAAGGGCCGCTTGCCGAAGAGGCTGAGCACGAAGGAGACGCCGAAGAGGCCCACCACCGCGGTGGGCAACGCGCCCGACAACGCCACCGCGCTGAAGGCCGAGGCGCCGGCGAGATCGCGCAGGCGCAGGCGCAGCTTGCGGCGTTCAGCGAGGTTCACGAGGGCTCGCTCCGGGCGGGAAGGGCGTAGCCGAGGGCCGCGAGCGCCGAGAGAATGCGCTTCTCGTGGCCGGGCCCCGAAGCCGGGCGAATCTTGCGGCCCCCGGCGTCGAGCCCCACGTCATTGCCTGAGGCCAGCAGCCGGTTGGTGAGCGCGGCGGTCTCTTCACAAGCCCGCTCGAGGGGATCACCGGGCGCGTCGCTCTCGATGGTCAGGGTGTACTGCTTACGATCTTCGCGCTCGCGCTCGACCTTGAGCAGCTTTCCGGCGGCGGCGCTCTTTTTCCAGTGAACCCGGCGCGCGTCTTCGAGATCACCGAGCTCACGCAGGCCCTGCACGTCGCCTCCGCCATCGCGGTGACGCTGGTTGCCGGTATCGCCGGTGAGATGACCCGCGTCGCTGTCGGGGGGATCGCAGGTGAAGCCGCGGCGAGGCCAGATCAACAGCAGGTCTTCGACCTCGACGGTGCGCGACTTCTCGAACAGCCCGAAGGGGAAGAACGTCGAGATCTCGATCTGCTTGAGCCGCAGCGGACCCCGCCTGGGCGCGGTGACGTCGGCCCGCACGGTGACGGGCGCCCCTTCGAGCACGGTGGGAATCCACGCCCAACCGTCGAGGGTGCCGCCGCCTTCCGAGATGCGAATCGCGAACGCGCGGCCCCTGGTGCGCGTGACCTCGTAGCGCAGCGGGAACAGCTCGTGCGCGAACGCGCCATCGGGGAGCAGCCGCCGCACCCGGATGTCGGCGATCACCCGCTCCGAGAGCACGCCGGAGAGCACGATGATCGCCAGCAGGAACCCGAGCACCAGGTAGAGCAGGTTGTTGCCGGTGTTGAGCGCGCCCAGGCCGATGCCGACCGTGAGCACGAGGTACGTGCGGCCCACCCGGGTGGCCTTGAGCTTCCGTCGCCAGCTCGCTGGCCGGGGCGGCGCGGCAGTCACCGCGGGGCCGGGACCTTCCTGAGCAGTTCGCCCACCAGGTGCGCCGCTTCATCGCGGGCGAACGCCCCGTGGCTCGAGCTCTTGAGCAACAACCGGTGGCTCAACACCGGCACCGCGACGGCCTTCACGTCGCCCGGCGTGACGAAATCGCGGCCTTCCCAGAGCGCCAGGGCGCGCGCGGTAGCCATCAGCGAGAGCGCCGCTCGGGTGCTGATGCCGCGTTCGATCTCGGCGTGTTCCCGGGTGGCGACAGCGATGCGCACGCCGTAGTCCGCCACGTCTTTGGAGATCTGCACGGCGTCGGCGGCGTTCTGCAGCGCCACCAGGTCAGCGGCGTCGGCGATGGGCTTGAACCCCGACATCGGATCCGCACGGCGGCTCATCAGCAGCTGGGTCTCGACTTCAGGCGAGAGGTGCCCCAGCGAGAGCCTCAGGAGGAAACGATCGAGCTGGGAGTCGGGCAGCGGGTAGGTGCCGCTCAGATCGAGCGGGTTCTGGGTGGCGATCACCGCGAAGGGTTGCGGCAGCGGGTGGGTGACGCTGTCGAGCGAAACCTGGCCCTGGGCCATCGCCTCCAGCAGCGCTGACTGGGTGCGCGGCGGGGCGCGGTTGAGCTCATCGGCGAGCACCAGCTGATGAAAGATGGGGCCGGGGCGGAACTCGAATTGCCCCTTCGCCTGCAGGAAGACCTGGGCCCCCAGAATGTCGCTGGGCAGCACGTCGGCGGTGAACTGAACCCGCGCAAAGCTCATGGAAAAGCTGCGGGCGAGCCCTTCGGCGAGGGTGGTCTTGCCCACCCCGGGGACGTCTTCGAGCAGCAGGTGCCCGCGCGCGACCAGGCAGGTCAGCGACAACTTCACCTGCTCGGCCTTCCCCAGCACGAGCTGGCCGATGTGGTTCTGAAGGCGCTGGAGGAGTTCAGGGGGATTGAGTGGCATCGCTTCGAGTTGGCACTCTAACGGACCGGCGGCCGTTCATGCCGGGTGAAGTCGTCCGGAACACTGTCTCGGGCCCCGTTCCGCTGCTATCGCCCCCTCCCGAATGGGTCGAATTCGCCGTCTCAGCGAGCAGCTCATCAACCAAATCGCCGCCGGCGAGGTGGTCGAGCGCCCGGCGAGCGTGGTGAAGGAGCTCGCGGAGAACGCCATCGACGCCGGCGCCACCACCGTCAAGGTGATGCTGTCGGAGGGTGGGATGGGGGCGATCGCGGTGATCGACGACGGCTGTGGCATGTCGCGCGAAGACGCTTGTTTGAGCCTCGAGCGTCACGCGACCAGCAAGCTCATCGACGCCGACGGCCTGTTCCACATCCTCACCAAGGGTTTCCGGGGGGAGGCCATCCCCTCGATCGCCTCGGTGTCCCGGTTCTCGATGATCACGAGCGAGCCCGGAGCGCAGGTGGCGACCCGGGTGACCATCGAGGGCGGCGGGGCACCGGTGATCGGAGATGCACCCGCGGCCGGCGGCACCCGCATCGATGTGCTCGACCTGTTCTTCAACGTGCCCGCGCGTCGCAAGTTCCTCAAGCGCGAGTCGACCGAGTTGGTGCACTGCGAAGAGGCCGTGACCCGGCTCGCGTTGGCGCACCCGGAGGTCGGCTTCTTTCTCGAGCACGGCGGCAAGTTGTTGATCGCGAGCCCCGCGACCCCCCAGCGGCCCAAGGAGCGCATCGCGGCGCTGCTCGGCAGCGAAGTCGAGCCGCACCTGCTCGAGATCGACGAGCGGCGCCTGGGCGTGCACGTGCACGGCTTCATCGCCTCGCCGGAGTTCACCCTGGCGACGGCGCGCGCCCTCTACACCTTCGTCAATCACCGCTACGTGCGTGATCGCGGGGTGAACTCCGCGGTGCAGCGCGCCTTTCAAGACTCGTTGCCCCCGGGCCGGCAGCCGGTGTGCGCGATCTTCATCGACGTCGAGCCCGCGTCCGTCGACGTGAACGTGCACCCGCAGAAGCTCGAGGTGCGCTTCTCGGATCCCCGAAGCATTCAGGAAGCGCTCTCGGCGGCGGTCAATCGCGCGCTCAAAGCGGCGCCGTGGCGGCAGAACCCCGGCGCACCCGTGGGTGACGAGCTGCACGCGCACTACGCGCAGGCCGTCGATCGGTTCCTCGCGCGCGCTCAGGAAAACCCGGGGCTCGCGCTCGAGGTGGGGTTGCCGTCAGCGCGCTCCGTGCTCGACGATCCGGGGCGCGAAGCGTTCGGCACCGCCCGCCCGGGGATCAACGAGGCGCCGCCGACCGGCTACTTCAGCGCGCTGCGGTTCCTCGGCGAACTCGGGAGGCGCTTCTGGGTGTGCGAAGGGCCGGGTGGCTCGCTGGTCGTGCTCGACCCTCGCGCGGTCCGGGAGCGGGTGGTGCTCGAAGGTCTTCGCAGCCGCTTCCGCGCCGGCACGTTGGGGACGGGCGAACCGACGTTGTTCTCCACCACGGTCTCCTCCCCCGAAGCCCCCGCGATCTTCGCGGCGCGCGAGCGCCTGGCCACGTACGGCGTCGAGGTCGAGGAGTTCGGCGGCGAGACGCTCGCCGTCAAGCGCGTGCCCCCGGAGCTCGAGCCCACCGAGGTCGGCGCCTGGCTGGCAAGGCTGGCCCACGCTCCCGACGATGACGCGGCGCTGAGGGCGCTGGCCCACGCGGTGGGTTCCGAGCCGCTGCGCGCCGTCACCCAGGCCGAGGTGAAATCGATTCTGGCGCAGCTCGACAAGGCCGACTTCTCGGTGCCGGCCGTGCGCTCGGTGGTGGTGGTGAGCGACATGCCGCTGCTCGATCTCGACGCCCGTACCGGTTCGCGGTGAAACGACACCTGCCTGCGCTCGGTGCAGGGTTGCTCTTCCTCACCGCTTTGTTGATCCGGGTGATCCCCGGCCGCATCGTCACCGGCGCGGTGGACTACGACGAAGGCGTCTACGTCGCGGCCGCGCTCACGCTGCTCGACGGCCGCTTCCCCTGGCGCGACTTCGCCTTCCTTCATCCCCCCGGCGTCATTCTCTGGTTGCTGCCCGCAGCCCTCGCCGGGCCGAAGTTCGCCTTGTTGATCGGGCGCGTGCTGACGGTGCTGCTGGGCTCGCTCAACGTGGTGATGGCCGGCCGGATCGTGCGCGGCTGGGCAGGGGTCGCGGCGGCGCTCTTCTTGTGTCTCTGGTGGGAAACGCTGCTCACCGATCGCGGCGTGTACCTCGAGCCCCTGATGAACGGCGCCGGGCTGGGGGCGCTGCTGCTCCTCAGCGAGGCTCCTGGACGCAAGCACGTGCTGGCCGCGGGGATGCTCTGCGCGCTGGCGGTGGGCTTCAAGCTGCTGGGCGGGGTGTGGTGCGTGGCTGCGCTCGTGGTGTGCCCACGGGAATTCCGGGTGCGCCTCGTGCTGATCGCCGTTGGCACCTTCGTCGTGCTCTTCGGGCCGCTGTTCGCGATGGCGCCGCGGGAAGCGTTCTTTGAGCTCATCACCGTGCACTCGGTGCGCCCGCCCGATGGAGATCTCGATCGCCTCGTTCGCCTGCGCGAGATGTTCGTTTCACGCTCGCTCGATGCCACGATCGTCACTGCGATTCTGCTGCCGTTCGCGGTGACGGGCGCCCGCCGCTGGCTGGGCAGGGCGGTGCTGCTCGCGCTGGCCCTCATCGTCACTGTGTTCCTCTCGACGGCCGCGTTTTGGAATCAATACGACGCGGCCCTCGCGCCGCTGCTGGTGTTGCTGCTGGGCCTGGGCCTCGCAGGGCTCGTGGAGCGGCTGGGCAGGCGAGGGTGGATCGCCGCGGCGGTGGTGATGGGCCTCTCGCTGCTTCACGTCGAGCTCGCCACCCGCGCTCCCCCGCTGGCTCCTCCGCCGCTGGTGCTGCAGCCAGACACCTGCGCCTTCGAGAACTACGTGTTGGTGCAGGCCAATCAACGCCCGGCGCTCACCTCACCGGTGTTGATCGACAGCTACGGGCAGGTGCTCCTCGACGTCGCGCGATCAGGCAAGCGCTTCGGTTCCATCGAAGAGGCCTACGCGTCTGACGTGTCCCAGCAGACGCTGCTCCGGCAGTTGCCGCATTGCGCCTGGCTGCAGGTCGGCAACCGCGGCAACCAGCTGAACCCCACCACCCGGGTCTTCATCGCCGAACACTTCATCGACGCCGGCAACGGCTCGCTCCAGCGCCGCTGACCGAAAACTTGCGGGGTCGGCCGGGGCCGCTACGGTTCGCTGCAAGCCTGTAGCAGCTGCCCCGAGGTGTTCATGGACGGTGTCATCCGCGGTCGAGATGTCCTGGCCAGCCTCGTCGGCCCCCTCACCCCGTTCCTCGACTGCATCTGGGAGAAAAACAAATGAACGAAGCCCTCACCACCCAGGCAGCTTCTCAGTTGGTTCCGGCGAGCTACGCAGAGAAGGCGATGGCGTCGCTGATGCAGCTCCATTCCGAGTTGATGGATGAGAAGGAGCGCCGGGTCGATCTCTTCCGGCGCCTGATGGAGCGGGAGCAGGCGCTCGCGGAGCTCAAGATGTACGTGAAGATGCTCGAGGAAAAGATGGCCGCCGCCGCGGTGACGCCCAAGCCCGTTCCAATGGCGGAGCCCCTGCCGGTCACGCCTCCCAGCAGAGTCGAGACGCCCTATCGCGTGGCGCCTTCCCGCGTGCCTCCGATGCCTCCGCAGATCCACGCGCGGCCGCGTGTCGATGGTTGGAAGACCTGGTGATGAAGCGGCTGTTGTTGCTTGCAGTGCTGCTCGCCAGCCCCGCCTTCGCCGATGGCATCGAAGGCTGGGGGCACGTCTCGGTCGGAGGCGGCTTCCGGTGGGTGCCCAACTGGTGGTTCTTCGACCACGCAGCCGCTGCGGGCACGCCGGTGATTCCGGGCGTCACCGGGGGGCCCGAGGCGAGCGCGAGCTTTGGTTACGGCGTCACCAAGCTGTTCGAACTCTCGATCGATCTGCTCGGCAGCTTCGAGACCTTCTCTCTCGCGCTGCCGGACGGGAACCGTGACGACTACACCTCCTCGATCTACGGAGTGCAGCTCGGCGGCCGGCTCCAGGGCGTCGACGTGTTCTTCAAGGGCTTCATGCCGTACCTGCAGGTCCAGGCGGGCCCGCTGCTCTCGAACATCAGCGTAAAGTCCCAGACGATTCCCGAGAAGGTGGTGCTCGCGCTCAGCGTTTCGGGCGGGGTCACCTATCGATTCAGCGAGAAATACGGCCTTGGAGTCGAGGTCCGTTACCTGAACGCCCGCAGCAACACCCCGATCAGCGGAATCAACGTGGGCGGCGTCTTGTTCAGCGCGATGTTCACCTTCTATTTCCCGCCTGAGCCGAAGCGCGATCTCGACGTGCTCGGGTTCTGATAAGCGCGCGTCATGTCCGACTCCTCTGCCGATTCGACCAAGCTGCTCGAAGAGATTCGCCGCGAGGTCGTGGAATCGCGGAACATGACGATCAAGACCGACAACGCCCTCAAGACGTTGCACGCCGAACTCAAGCTCGTCTCGAGCCAACAAGATGCGTTTCAGAGCCGCACCTGGTTCAGCACCGGGGCGGCCTACGTGGTCTTCGCCGCGCTCTGTGTGGCCGGCGTGGTGGTGATCTCCAACACCCGTGCCGCCGGGGCGAACGCCGAGAAGGAACGCCTGCAGAAAGAAGTGACCGAGCTGACGGGCACCATCGACAAGCTCAAGTCAGACGCGACCACCCTGTCGGCCGCTGAACAGTCGGCGCTGCAGGTGTACCGCCAGATGACCACGCTGCCCGGTGAAGAGCGCCTCAAGGGCATCGACGCACTGCAGAAGATCGATCAGAGCCGCCTTTCCACCTTCTCGAAGCTCGTCTTGCAGGACCGCGCCGCCCTGCTGCGTAAAGAAGTCGGAGGCGCGGTGCTCGAGAAGGGCAAGGCCGCTTTCCGCCGCCAGGACTGGCCCGAGACCATCGCCCAGCTCAGCCGCTTTCTGAGCATGGACCCGGTGCCGGAAGACGCCATCGACGCTTCGTTCTACCTGGGCAACGCGTACTTCCAGTCGCGCAAGTTCGACGAAGCCATCAAGAACCTCA
>JAYVNA010000433.1:0-4744 GCA_043758715.1 Archangium sp. | reverse complement strand
CGGGCCCGAGACCTGGCGCCACGCGAAGGTGAGCGGCTCGGCATCGGGATCAGTTCCAACGCCCGCGAGCGTCGCCGTCGAGCGTTCGTCCACCGTCTGATTCGTTCCCGCGTTCGCCGTCGGTGGGCGGTTCACCTGGCGCACCATCACCACCACCGTGTCCGGCGGTGAATCGAACGCGCCGTCGTTGACGATGAGCTCGAATGACAGCGGCGTGTCCATCGTCACCTCGGGCGCGGTGAAGACCCCGTTGGTGATCGTCACCGGGGGACCGGCGCGCTGCGTCCATCGCGCGGTGAGCATGTTGTTGTCGGGGTCGGTGCTCGCCGCGGACGTCAGCGTGACCTGCGTGCGCTCGTCGGCCGCGAAATCGGCGCCCGCGTTCGCCACCGGCGGGCGGTTGATGCACTGCGCGCGATCCGCGATCAACCGGGGGAAAGGCGTGTTGGTGATGCCGGTGAAGCCGACCGAGTCGATGTCCCACCCCGCGCCCGAGCTGGCCTGATCAGCCCCGATGCGGAAGCGCACCTTCACCGATTGCCCCGCGAAGGTGTTGCCCAGCGCGATGGTGGTGGTGGTGAACGCCGGGTAGCCCGGGCTGCGAGCCGTGTACGCCAGGCGGCCCAGCAGCGGGTTGTTGCTGTCCGGACCGCCGAGCGTGCCCGTGTAGCCGGCCGCCGCGCCCACGTCCGTCCAGGTGCTGCCGTTGTTGGTGCTGATCTCAATCACCGCGCCGTCGAAGTTCACGGTCGAGCTGGCCTCGAAATCCCAGCGGTGGTTGAGCACGATGCCCAGGTTGCCCCCGGCCGCCACCTGCAGCGCTGGCGAGACCAGTGAGATGTCGGCCGTGGCAGCGGGGTCGATGCCGAACCACACGTTCTGCGCTGGGCCGAGGCGCTTCTTGGCCCAGTCGAAGAGGGTCGAGAGCGTGCTGTTCTTCGTCAGCGTCCACGCGTTGATGCTGGTCTCTGCGTCATCGGTCGCTGAAGCCGCGGGCGATTCATCGGTGTGCACCCGGAACTGCATGGTCGCGGTGCGCCCAGCGGGATCGTTCAGGGCGGGATCGTTGAACGTGAGGCTCAGGTTGATCAACGTCGGCGTGGTGATGCTCGAGAGCGTGATCACCGTGGTGGCGAAGGTGTTCGCGTACGGCTGTGCGGCGGGGAAGACGACGGTGGGGTTCACGATCGTCACCCCCGGAGTGGTGCTGGTGAGCGTGCCGGTGCTCGCCGTCAGCGGCGCGTAGCCCACGTTGCGCAACATCAACTGCAGCAGCCCGCGCTCACCGACGTCGAGCACGCCATCGCGATCGCACCAGAAGTTCTCGTCGCTCAGGTCAGCCCCGAGGAAGACGAGCTCGTTGCCGGTGTTGAAGTCTTCCACCACCGGAACGTGGTCGGTCGAGCCGCGGTCAGGCGAGACCGCCCGCAGGCCCATGCCGCGTCGCGCAAAGGCGGCGGCGAAGATCTGGAAGTCAGCGAGGTCGGTGGCCGAGGCCGCCGCGAGAATGCCGTCGCGCGCCTCGGTGAAGGTCGGCGACGCCGGCGTCAGCTTCAGCCCGGCCACCAGGTAGCGAATCATGCGATCGCGCGCCTGATCGAACGTGAGCCGGGGGGTCGCCCGCAGCAGCGCGGCGTAACATTCCCAAACCGTCTCGGCCCACACCTCGCCGGAGTTGTGCACCTCGGCGTTGGTGCCGCCTCCGTTCGCGCTCGGAGGGCCGCCGGGCAACGCGATGCCGTTTTCGATGTGCTTGAAGGTGAGCGGGTTCTTCGTGAAGTCGGTCGAGTACGGATAGCGGCGAATGCCGAAGTACGACGCGTTGGCGAAGCCCGGCCCCATCTGCGAGTACACGCCCGTGGGGAAAGCGCCCGCCCAGTTGGCGTTCGAGCTCACCTGCAGGTCTTCCTCGCGCACCATCAACAGCACCGAGATGGTGTCGGCCCAGCCCTCGCCCATGCTGCGGCCCTGGTTGTTCCCCAGGCCCGCGGCGTCGGAGATAAGGCGGTTGCTCAGGTAGTGGCCCCACTCGTGGAACACCACCGTGTTGTCGAGCGCACCCGCGCGCTGAACGACCGCTGAGCGCTTCATGGTGAGGCTCACCGTGCCCGCCCCCAGGTTGGTCTTCAGGGTGGTGCCGTCGGCCTGCGTCAACGAGAGCGTGGGAATGGTGACGGTGGTGATGGTCGAGTCAGACGCCAGCCCCGGAGGCGTAGTGGAAGCGGCGTTGTTGACGATGATCACCCCCACCGCGCCCGCGTTCTGAGCGTTGAGCGACTTGGTGGCGAAGGTGCACGTGCCGCGATCGATGACCGCGATCTTCCCGGTGAGCCCGCTCAGCGCCGTGCAGCCATCGGTGGCGACGAGCGCGCCGTTCGCCGTGAGGTTGAAGACGGTCGCTCCGTAGCCCGCGTTGCCGGTGGGGTAGGTGCCGCCGGGGTTGGCCACCAGGGAAGAGAGGCCCGCGGGAAGCCACACGTACATCTGCATGCGCGGGCGCGAACCGTCGGCGGGCGTGCTCATGTTCGCGTTGTTGGTGCCGCCGAAGTCCTGCGCCTCGGCCTTGATGCTGTCGGCCCCGGCGCCGCCGCGCGAGAAGTTGTTCGTCTGCCCGTTGCCGGCCGCTTCGTTGAACCCGCGATCGTAGAACCAGTCGTGCAGTTGGTTGAGGTCGAAGAAGAGCTGCGTGATGCCCGCCATCTGTTGATCGGTGGTGACGTCGGGCGCGAGGTTGACGTCGTAGATGCGATCGAACGTGTTGGCAGCGGTGGCGAGCGCGCGCAGGTCGCCGGTACCGAACCCGTCGGGCGAGGCGATGTCGGCGTAGGCCTCGACGTTGTTGCCGGTGGTCGCCAGCGCGCCCGCCGGCAGCCAGGGATCGTTGGTGCTCAGCGGGCTGTTCTGCAACGTGATGAGCGAAGGCGCGATGAACGGGGAGATCAGCGAGTTCGGCGCGCCCGTGGGGTGCGGAGAGGCCGCGGTGCCCTGCGGTCCGTCGTGGGGAAGATAGAGGCCGCTGTTCTGCGCCCACACCCGGTAGCTGTACGCGTCAGCCTCGGTGAGGTTCTTGCGCGAGAGAATGGCCCCGTCTTCGGCCGACACCACGTACGCGTACATCGCCGATTCAGTGGTGCCCGGTTGCGCGACGTCGAGCTCGAGATGCCACGCAGGCACCAGCCGCTCCGGCAAGGCATAGAGCACCTTCTTCGCGCGCCCTTCGAAGGGGAGCTCGGCGGTCGCGGTGAAGCGGCGAAAGCCTGCCTCGTCGAGTGCGCCTTCGAGGAAGCGGGTGGACTCCACCGGCGCCCCGAGGAGATCGAACCACGCCGAGGCCAACGCGGTGGGGGCGGCGAGCTTGAAGCGCGTTTCCTTGAGGGCGACCGGCGGGAGGTAGCCGCTGAGCGCGACCAGCTCAAGCTTGCGGTTCATCGCCACGTTGAGCCGATCGCGGAACACGCTCACGCCGTTCACGCGCTTCTCGAAGCTGGCGATGATCACGCCCTCGCCGGTGTCGTGCAGCCGCACCAGCGCGCCTTCCGCCAGCTCGGCGGGGTTGGCCCGGTAGAGGCCTGCGTGCGCGAAGAGGTAGCGGCGGGCGGCCTGCTCGACGCTCAGCCCGAGGTCACGGGGCGAGCGCGAGCCCTCGGGGGGCGGGGCGGCCCAGAAGAACGTGGGCACGCCCAGGCGCCGCTCGGTGCTGGTGACCACGCCCTCGAAGCGCTTCGTGCTCTCCGGCAACGGGAGCTCGGTCGTCGACGCGGTGAAAGCGTCGAGGTTCGGAAGCTCGCGCGCGAATGAAAGAGTGCCGGCGAGAACGAGAAGCGCTGAGAGAAGTCGCATGTGTAGAGCCCCAGGAAAGCGAGGTTCCACTCTCTCATGGACCCGGCCTATTCGCGCTCTTCGACCTTGCCGTCGGCGTGCTTGGCGAACCGCCCCTGTTCGCGCGGGTGCACCGGGTCATCGCGCTTCCACGGCCAGCCGCCGAACTGGGTCGCCTGGTAGTCGAGGAACGCCTGGCGGATCTCGGCCTGCGAGTTCATGACGAACGGGCCGTGACTGACCACCGGCTCACCGATGGGCCTGCCCTGCAGAATGAGGAACTCGCCTTCACCCTCGCCGTGGGTCAGCTTCACTTCGACGTCGGGCCGCAGCCGCACTCCGGTTCCGCGGCGCACCACTGTGTTCCCGATGGTCAGCTTCGAGCCTGCGAAAAAATAGAGCATGCGATTGGTGCCGGGCTTCGCCGCGGGCAGCGTCCACGTCGCGTTCTCGTCGAGCTTGCCCGTCCAGATGGCGAGGTCGCTCTCGGCCTGGGACGCCCACGAGTGGGGCGGGGGCTGGGGGGCGCGCACGTCTCCGAGCTGACCTGCCACCAGCGAAATCTGCGCTCCGGGCGCCTTCACCAGCGGAATGCCCTCAGACCAGAACATCGAGAAGTACGGATCGACCATCTTGTGGGCCCGCGGGAGGTTGAGCCAGATCTGGAACAGCTCCACCGGGTTCGGCCCTGACTTGTCGAGCAGCGGGAACATCTCGCAGTGCACGATTCCTTTTCCCGCGGTGAGCCACTGCGCATCTCCCCGGCCAAACCGCGCCGTCGCGCCCAGTGAATCGGAGTGATCGATGAGCCCGCGCCGCACCACCGTCACGGTCTCGAAGCCCCGATGCGGGTGCTGCGGAAATCCGGGGACGATGTCGCCGTGGTACATGCGCCAACCGTCTTTGCCGTCGAAGTCGCTGCCGA
>JAYVNA010000432.1:0-14205 GCA_043758715.1 Archangium sp. | reverse complement strand
AGATCCGCGGAGGGCTCGAGCCCGGCGTGCGCTTCGTCTCGCGCGGAGCGCTGCTCCTGCTCAACCAGGTCGATCTCTCGTCGGACACCTGAGCCGTCATGTTCGAACATCTCGTCAGCTTCAGCCTGCGCAACCGGCTCGCAGTGATCTTCTTCGCCGCCGTGGTGGCGGTGGTCGGCGTGGTGAGCTTCCAGGGGCTCACCATCGAGGCCTTCCCCGACCCGACCGACACCCAGGTCAACGTCATCACCCTCTTCGATGGCCAGCCCACCGAAGAAGTGGAACGGCAAATCGGCCTTCCCCTCGAGCGCGCCCTCAACGGCACGCCGAACATGACGCGCCTGCGAAACCTCTCGATGTTTGGTTTGTCGATGGTGACGCTCACCTTCCGCGACGGCACCGATGGCTTGTGGGCGCGGCAGCAGGTGTTGGAGCGGCTGCGTGAAGCCGAGCTCCCCGAGGGCGTCAACCCGGAGCTCGGGCCCTACGCGACGCCCATCGGCGAGGTGTACCGCTACACCCTCAAGGGCGCGAAGGGCGACCCGATGAAGCTGCGCACCCTGCAGGACTGGGTGGTGCGGCCGAGCATCATGCGCGTCAACGGCATCGCCGACGTCGTCAGCTACGGCGGCCTGCAGCGGGTGATTCAGGTCGAGCCGCGGCCGCAGTCCCTTGCGGGGCTGGGGCTCACCCTGCAGGATCTCGAGGAGGCCGTGCAGCACGGCTCGCAGAACGCCTCGGGCGGGGTGCTGGAGCGCGGCACCGAGCAGTTCGTCATTCGCAGTGAAGGCCTGTTCAAGTCGCTCGACGACATTCGCAACGTAGGGGTGGCCGAGCGTGATGGCACGCCCCTGTTCGTGAAGGACGTCGCCACCGTGACCGAGGCCTGGGCGCCGCGGCAGGGCGTGGTGAGCGAAGGCAGCAACCCCGACGTGGTCGAAGGCATCGTGCTGATGCGCCGCGGGGAAAACCCCTCAGTGGTGCTCGACCGCCTCAAGGAACAGCTGGTCGGCATCAACGCGCAGCTGGCGGAAGACGGCGCCGAAGTGAGCGCGTTCTACGATCGCCGCGAGCTGGTCGACGCCACGCTCGAGACGGTGGGGCACAACCTCATCGAAGGTGCGCTGCTGGTGCTGCTGGTGTTGTTCGTCTTCCTGCTCGACCTGCGCGCGGCGGTGATCGTGTGCACGCTCATTCCGCTCTCGCTCGCGGTGGCCTTCATCTACCTGAAGCAGCGCGGCATGTCGGCGAACCTGCTGTCGATGGGCGCGGTGGACTTCGGCGTCATCGTCGACGGCGGGGTGGTGATCATCGAGGCGATCCTGGCGGCGCTGGTAATCAACAACCACGTGCCGATTCAGGACCGCATTCGCAAGGCCTCGTCGGCGGTGGTGCGGCCGACCGTGTTCGCGCTGCTGATCATCATCGCCGCGTACATTCCCATCTTCATGCTGGAGCGGGTCGAGGGGCGCATCTTCAGCCCGATGGCCAACACCGTGGCCGCGGCGCTCGCGGGCGCGTTGTTGTTCTCGGTGACCCTGGTGCCGGCGCTCGCCTCGTTCGCGTACGCCAAGCCCTTTCATCACCGGGAATCGCCGGTGCTCACCTTCGCGCAACGCATCTACGTGCCCACCCTCAAGTTCGCGCTCAAGCGGCCGCTGCTGGTGATGGTGCTCGCCACCGTGCTGCTCGGCGTCACCGGCTTGATGGGCTCGCACCTCGGCAGTGAGTTCCTGCCCGAGCTCAACGAGGGCGCGCTCTACATGACCTTCACCCTGCCCTCGAACGTGTCGCTCTCAGAGGGGCGAAGGCTGGCTCCGAAGCTCACCACGCTCATCGCCGCGCAGCCGCAGGTCGAATCGGTGCTCAGCCAGCTCGGCCGCCCCGAAGACGGCACCGACGCCACGCTCACCAGCAACCTCGAGTTCTTCGTGAAGTTGAAGCCGGCCAGCCAGTGGCCCAAGAGCACCCCTGAGCTGGGCGACGTCATCGCGGTGCTGCGCGGCAGCATCGACGAGGTGCCCGGGCTCGAGGTGAACTTCAGCCAGCCCATTCGAGACAACGTCAACGAGAGCATCAGCGGGCAGTTCGGGCAGATCGCCGTGAAGCTGTATGGCGATGACCTGGTGAAGCTGCAGCAGCAGGCCGAGAAGGTGAAGACGGTGATCGGCACCGTGCAGGGCGTGGCCGACCTCGGCATCGTGAAGAGCGGTGAGGTGCCGCAGCTGCGCGTGTTGCCTGATCGCGTGGCGCTGGCGCGTTACGGCATGACGCTGGGTGATTTCCAGCACGTGTTCCAGACCTCGGTCGGTGGACGCCCGGTCGATGAATTCTGGGAAGGCGAGCGCCGCTTCGACGTGGTGCTGCGCCTGCCCGCGACCGAACGCGATGACGTGGAGAAGTTGCGCAAGTTGCGCGTGGCCGTGCAGGGCGGCGCCACCGTGCCGATGGAAGCGCTCGCGCGCATCACCACCGGCACCGGTCGCGCGTCGATCAACCGGGAAAACGGCCGCCGGTACATCGGCATTCGCATGAACGTGCGCGACCGCGATCTCGGCGGCTTCGTCGATGACGCCCGCGCGCGCGTGGAGAAGGAAGCGCCGTTGATGGTCGGTCAACGCATCGAGTGGGGCGGCGAGTTCGAGAACAAAGAGCGCGCGATGAACCGGCTGCTGCAGGTGGTGCCGGTGGCGTTGCTGCTCACGCTGTTGCTGCTCTTCCAGGCGTTCAACAACTTCCCCCGCGCGGTGTTGACGCTGCTCAACGTGCCGTTCGCGTTGACCGGCGGCGTGTTCGGGTTGTGGCTGGCAGACATGCCGTTGTCGGTGGCCGCGGCCGTCGGCTTCATCGCGCTCATCGGCCAGGCGTCACTCAACGGCGTGCTGGTGTCGTCGGCGATCGCCGAGCGGATTCGAGATGGCATGTTGCTCGAGCACGCGGTGATGGAAGGCGCGAAGGATCGCTTGCGGCCGGTGTTGATGACCGCGGCGCTGGCGGCGCTCGGCCTGGTGCCGGCTGCGCTCAGTCACGCGATGGGCAGCGAGACGCAGCGGCCGCTCGCGGTGGTGATCGTGTTCGGGACGTTGTCGGCCTGCGTGCTGACGCTCGTGCTGCTGCCGGTGATGTACCGGGAGTACGCGCGGAGGTTCGAGGCCCCCTCGGCGAAGGAGCCCCACGCACCCGCGAAGGCCGCCTGAGCTGACGAGCTGATCAGCGCCGCCACCGTTCGATTTCTGCGCGCCGCGCATCGAAGGGGGCCCGCCCCGAAAGCGGCTGGAGCTCCTCAAGCGCCTGCGCCACGAGCGAAGCGAGCCGTACCGAGTCTGTGCTCCGTTGCGCGGCGAGCGCCCGGGCCAGGCCGAACCGGGTGCGCGCCATGCCGCCGGGGTACTTGAGGGGAAAGCCGAGTGACTGCTCGAAGAGCGGCACCGCCGCGCCCACCTGCGCGAGGGCGACGTTCGCCTCGGCCATGCACGTCAGCGAGTCGTTCTCGAACGGAATGTGTCGCTCTGCGGTGATGCCTTCGCGTTCGAGCGCGCGCCACGCCTGAGTGCAGTGCTCGAGCGCCTCGCGCGGCCGGTCATTCGCCAGGAGCGCCCAGCCGTACACCGTGCGGAACGACGGGTCATCGCGGAACTTCTCGGCAGCCGAGAGCGCAGCTGAGGCATTGACGAGCGCTTCCGTGGGTCGACCCAGCGCCAGCTCGTCTTGCGCGAGGTTGACCTGCAGGTACGAGACCATGTCGCCGCCCTGCGTCAGCTGGAACGGGGTCTTGAGGGCGCGAGTTCGAGCGCCCGTTCGTCGGACGCGACCGCTTCCGGGAAGCGCTTCTGTGCGAAGAAACTCACGGAGCGGGCTTCTTCGAGTCGTACCGCGAGCACGCTGACGGGCAGCGCCTCAGGGAGCTGCGCGCGCGCGACAGTCAGCCAGACGTCGGCTTCCTTACCCCGGTGAAACTTGCTGCTCAGCTCGCGGCTGAGCTCGATGGCGGCCTCCGCGGCGAGCAAACGGGCGCCCGCGCGCGCGCTCGTGATGAAGGCAGCCTCGAGCGTCTCGATCGACGCCTGAGGGTCGTCGGCCTCGCGCTGCAGCACTCCGAGCGCCACCATCGCCTCGGCCTCGAGGGGCTTCCACCCCGACGTCCGGGAGGTCTCGACGGCAGCCCGCGCCCGGGCCACCGACTCCGGGTGCTTACCTGCTCGACCGAGCGCGCGGGCGCCAGCGAGCTCAGCCTGCACCGTCTTGACCGTGGCGCGTCGCGCAGGGTCTTCAGGCAGCCCCTGGTTGTCCTTCAGCGCGCGGGCATCGGCGCACCAGCGCGGGCGGCTCAAGCCCGCGGACGCCTGCATCGCGCGGGGCAGCACCGCCGCGTCGGCGTTGGACAGCACCTCTGCGAGCGCGGACAACTCGACGAGCTGGCGGTCGAGGCAGCTCTCCTTGAGCTGCAACGCGTCGAGTGGCTCGCGGCCCTCGACGTGGGTGCTGCGGCAGGCCTCGGTCGCCACCTGCACCCATTCGGCGGTGAAGTTGTCGAGGTTGCTGGCGACCGCGGCGAACACGTCGGGGCCAGACTCGCCCAGTGACGTGAGGTGCCCCGCGAGGCGGGTCTTCACCTCGGGGTTCCACAGCGGCGCCACGCGGTTGGGGGTGCCGTCGCACGCATTGGCTGCGCGCGAACGCGACAAAACGGCGCCGGTCGTCGCGAAGACGGCCACCATTGCTTGAGCCGCTGCGTGGGGTCGCGCTCGAGCACGTCGAGGAGCGCGTCGAGCGACTCGAAGCGGGCAGAGGGGTCTTTCGACAGCGCCTTGATCAACGCCCGGGTGAGCGCGGCCGGCACGCGCGTGCCTTCGGGGGCGACCGGGGTGCGGTGCTCGAGGTCGTGCAGGTACTCGGGGAGGGTGGTGCTCGGGTAGGGGCTCTTGCCGAACAGCGCGAACCAGGTGGTGACGGCAAAGCTGAACTGATCGCTCTTCGCGTCGACCCCACGCGCGAGGAGCTGCTCCAGAGGCATGTAGCCCGCGGTGCCGACCACGGTGCCGTTGGCCGTGATGTCCGACGACACCGACACGTCTTTGAGCTTGAGCTGGAGCGCGGCGCTGGGGATCGACTGGCTGGGTTCCATTTCCGCCTCGGCGCGGGCGAGGCCGAAGTCGGTGACGCGCGCGCGGCCGTCGGCACCGACGAGCACGTTGTCGGGCTTGACGTCGCGGTGCACGAGGCCGCGGTGGTGGGCAGCGGACAACCCCCTGCCCGCGGCGATGAGGGTGCGCAGCTTCTCGCGCCAGGGCCTCTCGACCTTGAGCCACTGCCGAAGGGTCTGGCCGTCGACGAGCTCCATGGCGAGGAACACCTCGTCGTCGTGCGTGCCGACATCGTAGATGGCCACCACGTTGGGGTGGTTGACCTGGGCCATCGCCTGCGCTTCGCGGAGAATGCGCAGCTTTGCTTCAGGGCTCCCGAGGTCGGGCTTGAGAAGCTTCAGCGCCACCTTGCGCGAGAGCTGGGGGTCGTACGCGCAATAGACGCTGCCCATGCCGCCTTCGCCGAGCAGCTCGAGCACCATGTACCGGCCGATGGTGGTGCCGCGCGAGAGCGTCGGCCGGGGCAGGAGCAGCGGCTGTACGCCAGAGCGGGTGGCGCCAGCACCGAGCGCGGGGTGACCGTCATTCGAGGCCTGGGTCGCTTCTTCCTGCTCGCCGGCGTCGGAGCCGTCACCGTGGGTCGCCATGGGGCGCCAAGAGGGTACACCGGCGCCCCGAGAGGCGCTCGATCCGTGCCCTCTAGTAGGCCACTGAGCGGGCCCTTCGTTGGGTCACGGCTCATCGGCTCAGGTCTTCCATGCGGTGCGAGAGGGCCCATTCTTTCGATCGCGGCCCAGCGTGCGGCCCCCGTCGGCCGTGAACGGATTGATCGGCGGCTTGTGCGCGGGCTTCTTCGGCTCGCTCGGGACTGACGCGGGCGTGGTGGCCTTCGGCTCGGTCGGGTTCGACGCTTTCTTCTTCATGGTGGCTGGATACTCCCTCTGCGGCCCACGTGCTCAGGGTCAGCTCCCACGAGGGCGTAGTTCGGTCGCCCACGAAGCAGGAACTCGGAGCATTCGCATGAACGTGCGCGACCGCGATCTCGGTGGCTTCGTCGATGACGCCCGCGCGCGCGTGGAGAAGGAAGCGCCGTAAAAACTGCCCTGAGGAAGGTGGTGATCGAAGGGTCTGCTCCGGGCGTCGGCCGGACGGGCCCTCTCCGCGTGACGAGGATCCTCACGTGACGAAGTGGCTTGCTTTAGGAAAAGGCGCCGGGGGGGCCACACTCCCCAGCGAGTAATGGACCATGACCGCACGGTAATGATCGATTACCCGCGTGGGAGGGCAACCCCGACCAGGTCCCTTGAGCGACTTCGCCGGCGCTGAGAGCCTGCTCGCAACGAGCACCGAGCAGACCCTCGACTGGCACCTTCTTCGAGGCCCTCCAGTTTGACCAGGTGCACCGGAGCGACTCTGTTCTGCGCATGGCGAGATGGATCCCGGGCGTGCTGGTGCTCTTCGGTGTTTCAGGCTGTGGCCAAACCATCGGGGACTGCTTCTGCCAACCCGGACACCTCGGCATTCCCCCGGGCCAATCGACGCTCCTGGCGGCCGTGCCACGCGGGTGCGGGAGGACCGAGTCCTTCTTGCTGAGCATCGGCGAGCCCCGGGTCATTCCCGCGATCGCCGTCGTCTCGGCCGCGAGCACCAACCCTCACATCAAGATCGAGTTCCCACCGCCCCCGACCGGAAACGTGGGCCAGGGCGAGTTCATCCAGCTCGAGGTGACCACCGATGTGCCCCTCGATGCGCCGAGCCTGTTGCAAGCCGACATCGATCTCGTCACCGATACCGGTGTCCCCAGGACCTTTTCGTTTCAACTGAACGTGCCCGTGATCGCCGCCGAGGCGCCACCGGGTCTCGACTTCGGCGGCGTCGCGTTCGGCACCACCGCCACCCGCACCCTCGAAGTCACCAACACCGCGCTCGCGCAGCTGCGGCTCGAGCCCTACCTCGAGTCGACCGATTTCCAGGCGGCGTTCGCCACCACGCCCCTGATGCCCGCACAAAGAAACGCCCAGGGACAACTCGTCCCCGGGCGCACGATGATCGAGGTGACGTTTACGCCCCACGCGGTGGGACCCCAGACACAAGAGCTGGGAGCCTTCGCGAACTGGCTCTCGGTCAGCACGCCGCTCCGTTTTCACGTGAGCGGCGTGGGTCTCTGAACTCGAGTTACTGGCAGGTGCCCGGCGCCGACACCGTGGTGGTGTGCGGGCAGTGCGTCGCGGCCGAGGTCGCGTCGGAGGCGGCCACGCTCAGGTGGTACATGCGGCAAGAGAAGTTGTTCCCGGAGGTGGTCGCGTCCGTGTAGTGCGCCGTGTTCATCGCGAAGTTCGCGCAGGCCGCGGTGCAGGTGGCGACGTCAGGGAACTGCGTGCTGCACTTGGCCACCGCGACCGTGCAGAAGCTCTCGCAGTTGCCGCCGCACGCGCCGTCGCCCGCGGGGCCGGCATGCGGGCAGTGCAGCGTCGCGTCGCTCGCAGCCGCGCCCGAATGGTACGCGCGGCATGACAGCGTGTTGCCCGAGGTCGCGCCCGTCGCGCCCTGCGCATAAGCCGAGCAGGTCCCGAGACACGACGCCTCGCTCGTGTACTGCGCGTTGGCGCCGGTACAATTCGCCATCACCGCGGCGCAGTAGCTCGCACAGGTCGGCGCGGCGGCGGTGCCGGCGTCAGTGACTCCAGCGTCCTTGCCCGCATCGCCCTCGGGCGTCATCGGGCCACAGCTCAGCATCGACATCGAAAGAACCGCGAACGCACCCATCAACTTCTTCATGTGTCACTCCAGAGTTTGAGGAAAAGGGAAACAGGCCCTGCCCTGCAGAGTCGGCCTCCACCGAAACCGTTACGGATTGCCCCCGGATTTTGGATTCATCGCTCCGGGGTTTCGTCCGGCCCCGCCAGCAAAAACAGAGAGATGGGGGGGGGCGGCTCAGAGACTGGCCGTTTTTTCGGGCGACGTTTTCACCCGGCGCCGGTACCCAATCACCATGCCCGTCGAGGTTCCGGCTCATGTGAAGCAGTTGCAGACCGACGGCATCACCGCCCTCAAGTCTGCACTCTCGATCGAATGGGTCGATCGCATGCGCGAAGACGTGATGACCGCGTTCTGGAAGGCGATTCAACGCCCCGGCGGCGCGGTCGGTCGCGGGCCCCGACGCTGGTACGTCGAAGTGCACCCGCAGGAGATCAGCGGTTTCATCGAGCTCGCCACCCATCCCTTCGTCACCGGGATCAGCGAAGCGGTGCTGGGACCCCAATACGAGATCGTCGAGCTCGGCTTCGACGTTCCCTTCGAAGGCGCGCGTTTTCAGCCCTGGCATCGCGACTTCCCCTCGCCGCCCGACACCTTCGAAGCGCACCGCCTCACTTCGCTCGCGTTCAACCTCAGCGCGGTCGACGTCACCGAAGACATGGGGCCCTTCGAGATCGCGCCGGGCACGCAGTACGACGATGGCCGCGGGTGGAAGCACCAGATGTTTCCTCCGCCCGAGACCTGGTCCCGCTTCGCCGAGCGCGGCGTGAAGAAATATCCCAAACGAGGCGACCTCTCGGCGCGGAGCGCGCTCACCGTGCATCGTGGCACCGCGCATCTCTCTCCCATCGCGAGGCCGGTGCTGGTGTTGGGCGTCGACGCGCCGGGCGCAGGTCACGCCGCACTGCACGACATGATGGTCACCCAGGACTACTTCGACGCGCTGCCAGCGGGGCTGCGTGAGCACCTGGTGTGCAGCGTGGTGAAGGAGCTGGTGCCCGTGACGCAGAAGCACGACATCGAGGGACTCGTGCTGGGAGTGGATGAGATGGGCCAGCACGGTTAGCGTGCGCCATGCTCCTTCCGGTCCTGCTGCTGCTCTCCGCCGAACCCTCGGCCTGGGAGAAGGTCACCATCACCGACGGCATCACCATCGAACAGCGCAACGTGAGCGACTCGAAGTTCGTCGAGCTGCGCTTCACCACCACCAGCGAAAAGACGCCTGCAGCGCTCTGCGCGGCGGTCTTCGGTGACGGCAAGTTCGACAAGGACGACCCTGACCTCAAGTCCCGCAAGGTGCTCAGTGAGACGGCCGACACCCGCATCACCTACGACCAGATCACCCCGCCGCTGGTGGACCACCGCGACTACGTCGTGAAGGCGCGCTGGGCGATGGAAGGCAGCGCCTGCCGGATGACGTTCGAGGCGACTGACGAGCTGGCGCCACCTCCGGTGGAGGGCTGGGTGCGGGTGACGAAGGTGCACGGCTATTGGCTGTTCGAGCCTGTCGAGGGAAAGACGAAGTTCACCTACGTGGTGTTCTCAGACCCCGGCGGTGCCATTCCACCCTTCATCGCCGAGGGCAGCCGCCGATCGCTGGGGCTGCGGTGGGTGAAGATGATCGAGGCGCGCGCCAAGCGCTAACGAGGCTTCCTGGCGCTGAAGGTGAACCGCGCGTCTTTTGAAGACCACGTGAGCTCGAGTGCCTGAAACTTTTGTGAGCGTGAGGCCAGGGCTTCGGCCTTCGGCCCGAGCGTCTGATCGATACCGGTATTCGGTTCATGCTGAACGATCGGCCGCACCACCACGGTCAGCCCCTGCCGGGGGAGTGCGTACTCGAGCTGCACTGCCTCCTCGACCGCGTCGGCCTCGACCTGCTTCTTTTCTTCGAAGAACGAAGAGAACTTCACGCTGGCGAGATCACCTGAAGCCGCGAGCGCATCGCTGAAGGCCTCACCCTTGAACTCGTAGAACGAGACGCCCGCGCGCATCGCTTCCATGCAGCCATCGTGAAAGCCCACCGCGACGAACCGCTTGTTCCCCGCCGCGGTGAAGAGCGCGACCTCCAGCACCTTCTTGTCGCACGCCGCCAAGCCGTACTCCGCGCGGAGGTAGCCGCTGCGAAGGTCGACGATGGGCGCGGCGATCGAGCTGACCTCTTCCCCGTCGATGGCCTGCACGTACTTCCAGTCTTTGCCCTGCTGCAGCAGCACGGCATCGACCTTCTCGGCGGCGGCGAGCAGCTTGTAATAGTCGAACACCGTCTTCGGAGCGGCACCCTGGCTCAACGACGCGGCCATCAAAGAAACCACAAGGATCATGGTCTGAGATTTCATCACGAAGCACTATCCTGCGTGCATGTTCGTCCTTGCCGTCCTCCTCGCAGCCAGCCCCATCGAGATGCGGCGGGAGACGTCGCTCGATTTCGCGATCGACGACTCGCTGCAGCAGGACGGCGGGGTGCAGTACTTCTACGAATTCGCCGAGCCTGACCCGCGCCCGCCGGCCTCGTCCGCGCTCGCCCGCTTCCGCGCGATGGACGACCAGTCGAGCATCGACGATCCGTACCACGTGATGATGAGCCGGCTCGTCTACACGGTTGAACGCGACATCAGCTTCTTCAACGAGACGCGCGCCAAAGACGTGAGGTACCTGCAGCAGGTCGCGCCTGAGGTCGGGTTGAGCGTGGAAGCCGACGGCACCTTTCGGGCCGCCAAGACGCCGAGCAATCGCTTTCGCCTGACCTGGCTCGAAGCGCCCACCCGGGAGAGCGTCGCCGGTGATCCCGCCCTGCTGAACTTCTTCGGCTTCCTCCCGAGGGCACCGGCGTCGATCATCGTGCAGAAGAACTTCGACTTCGTGAGGGTGATGGGCTGGCGAACCGCCGAGCGCGCGATCACCTTCACCGCGCATGAATCGATGGGCCCGGGCCGCACCCGCATTCACGTGTGCACCATGAGCCTTTTGCACCACGTGCCCCCGTTCTTCCTCGGCGGGAAGGACCGCGTGTTCCGCGAGTCGATCGACGGCGCGGCGAAGTTGATTGGGCAGCTGCGCGCGTACTCTGGCAAGTGAGCTGACTGCTCTGCCGGTTCCTCTCGCACTGACGGCTCACTCGCCGCAGCGAACACAGCTACAAGGCCGCGCATGGACGAACTCCTCTTGGTCCGCGCGCGCTACGGCCGGCCGGTGCAGGCGTTGATGGTCGCGATGCTGCTCGGCCTGTCCGGTTTCTTCGGAACGATGGCGGTGCTCGTCAGCCACGACTCGAGCCTCGAGTGTCAGGCGAGCTCGGGCTGCACCCACGTCGAGCGCTACCCGTTGGGCCTGGGGGTACGGACGCCGCTGGCGCCCATCAAGAAGGCCGAGGTGCAGTGGGACACGGGCGGGCGATCGCGGGCGCTCAAGCTCGTGCTCCGCCACGCCGATGGAACGCGCACCGACTTTCAGGGCGTGGGCAAGAACGGCGAACGCGCGGAAGACACCGCCAACGAGCTGAACGCGATGCTCCAGAGTAACCCGGCCACTGATCGCACCTTTTTGCTGCGTGAAGGGTCGCTGCCTTTCGCCCTCTTCCTCGCGCTGCTGGCGATCGCCGCGCTGGTGTTGAGCCCGCACTTTTTCTCGAAGGTGCGCCTGTCGCGTTCACCAGCCGGCATCACGGTGGCCATCGGTCGCTGGCCGGCGAAGGCCCGGCGCCACCTCATTCCCCCCGGGGACCTCGCCCAGGTCGGCCTCAAGCAGTCGATCGCCAACGGGGAACAGTTCTACACCGTGCAGCTGGAGCGGCCCTCAGGGCCGGCCATCGAGCTGGGCATCGCGTTCCGCAGTGCTGAACGGGCGTTGGAAGAACAGGAACTGGTGGCCAGGGCGCTGAGCTTTTCTTTTCCGGCCGATTCGAACAGAAGCGCGTGATGTCGAAACACGCGTTCGTGCTCGTGCTCCTGCTCGCCGGCTGCAAGGTGAAGGAAGCGGGACTCACCATTCTGGTCACCGCCGACGACGAAGCGCTGGTTCGCGATGGTCTGGCGTTCATCGCCGACGAGCGCATTCACACGAAGATCGTCAGCTCACCCGAGAAGGACCTCTCCTCGCGCGAAGGCGTGGTGGTCGCGCTCAGCAGCAACGACGCCTGCGACCAGTGCTACCGGCTCGAAGGCAGCGGCACCCTGCTGCAGGTGCGCGGCGGCGGGCCGCTCGGCCGCCAGTACGGGCTGTGGCACGCGCTCGAGGCGCTCGGCTATCGCTTCCCTCACCCGCGCTACACCAGGCGGCCCGGGGAGTTTCTCGCGGCTGATCCTTCCGTGCTCAACCGCGACTACGCGCCCGAGATGAAGAAGCGGCGCGGGCTGCACTTGCACACGCTGCACCCCATCGAGTCGCTCTACGACTTCTGGATTCCCTCGCCGGAGAACCTCGAAGGCGGCAAGCGCGCGATCGACTTCCTCATCAAGAACCGCGGCAACTACCTGCAGTGGTGCGCGCTCGACGACATCGACAAGAACCCGGCGCTACGACCCGCCTGGGCTGCGCACACCCAACAGCTCACCGACTTCGCGCACGCTCACGGAGTGCACACCGGCGTCGCGCTCCAGCTCTTCGGTCAGAGCAACCTGCAGAACGCCTTCGACCTCATCGACGACACCACCGTCGACCCCGCGCCCGAGATGGAGCGCCGCCTGCACGTGCTGCTCGATGACACCGGCTTCGACACGCTCAACCTGAGCTTCGGTGAATTCTTCGCGGCGGATCCCGCGCGCTTCGTGGCCGCGGTCGATTCCGCCTACGCGACGATGCAGAAGGTGCAGCCCGGCGTGGAGATGACCGCCACCATTCACGTCGGCAACTTCGACAACCTGCGCGTCGACTACATGGGAACGCGGCAGCTCTATTATTTCCTCGTGCGCTACGCGAACCCGGCCATCGTGCCCTGGGTTCACACCACGATGTATTTCAACCTCTACGAGGACGCGGGGCTGGCGTACCTGCACGAGCAGTTCAACGAACACCGCGACTATCTCGAGGGCCGCCTCCGCGCCGGGCAGCCGATCGGCTACTTCCCCGAATCGGCGTACTGGATCGCCTTCGACATCAACATTCCGACGTTCCTGCCGCTGTACGTGCGGTCGCGGCACCTCGACATGGAGCGCCTCGCTGCCGCGGGTCAACTCGAAGATCACGTGCTGTTCAGCTCGGGGTGGGAATGGGGTTACTGGCTCACCGACGCCGCGACCCTGCGCATGAATTACACCCGGCCCGCGAAGTGGATCGACGCGGTGGCCGACATCTACGGCGGCTGGGGGACGGTAGGCGCGAAGGCCACCACGCTCGTCGAGCGGCTGGGTGAAGCGCAGCACCGCGCGCTGATTCTCGAGCGGCTGGCGGCCTACGTGGCCTCGCGAGACCAGGTGATCGACGCGGGCGATCGCCTCGGCATCTTCAGTCAGCCTGACCGCCCGGAGTTCACTGAACTGCTCGCGGCGACCCCCGCGGTGCGAGAGGACTTCCGCACGCGCGTGCTCGCAAAATTGAAGGTTCATGCCGATGAGCTCACCGCCATCGCTGCTGAGGCAGAAGCGTTGCCGTCGGACGATCCCGTGATGGCCGAGTTGAAAGACGGCATTGAGGTGACCGCCGCGCGCGTGCGCTTCATTCATGCGCTGTACGCCGCCACGCTCGCGTACGCGGACACCGGCAGCGATGGCGGCTTCATCACCGCGGCCGAGACTGAGCTCGCAGCAGGCAAGGTGATCGTCGCGCGGCGCCGGCGTGGTTTGTGGGATCCGGATCCCAAGACCATTCTGCGCGACACCCCGAACCCGACCTTCTACCAGTACGGCTACCTGCGCGAAGGCGACTCGTTGTGCTTCTGGGAACGCGAACGCGCGCAGGTTCGCAACGCGGTGCTGCAGGCGGGTCAGCCGGTGCCGGGCTGTATTCTTTGAAGCTCAATCACTGACGCCGCCTTCGGGTCCCCGCAAGCGCGGCGTTCAGCGCTCCACGTCGCCGCTCGCTGTCTTCTGTGGGAGGCGGCGGGGGCGCCATGCGGGGAAACACCAGCCCCACCGCTGCACCAAACGGCCGCAGCACGCGGTTCATGGTGTCGAGCGTCGGGTTGGCATCGTCTCGATCTTCGAGCTTCTGCAGCGCCGCCGGTGAGAGACCGACCAGGCGTGCGAAGTCCTGGCGACTCTTCCGCAAGATCACCGTGCGCAGGAACCGCACCGCATCACCGAGCCGCCACTCACCGCGATGGAAGAGTGCAGCCACGTCCTCCAGGAGCTGCTTGCGCTGCAACGGCCCCATCGCCGCGATGTCTTCCCTCTTCACAGCAGCCCCCATTCTCGCAGCCGCTCTTTCGTAC
>JAYVNA010000431.1:0-4762 GCA_043758715.1 Archangium sp. | reverse complement strand
ATCACCAGCAGCGAGATGAAGACCCGTTACGGCGAAGCGCCGATCGCAGTGCACTTTCGCTACGGCGACGGCCAGGTGCTCCACATCGCGAGCCACTTCTACCTCCAGCAAAACCAGACGCGCACGGTGGCCGACGCCAAGACGAGCTCGGCGTACCTGAAGGAAGACACCGCGCTCTCGCCCACCACCAAGAAGGCGCTCGAAGGAAAGGCCGAGTTCTCCGATGACGTGGCCGCCGGCGATCTCGGCAGCGCCTACGCCGCCCAGCAGATGACCTCGAACATCGTGGTCGAGCGGAAGAAGGACCAGGGCCGCATCGACTCGATGTACGGCAAGGCGATCAAAGCGGCGCCGAAGGGCCAGAGCCTGGGCGTGGGTACGCGGGTGAAGGAGCTCGAGCGCAAAGGCGATGAGGTGAAGGTGCGCACGATGGAAGGCGACGAGCGCTGGGTGCCCGCGAGCAGCTTGTAAAATCGCTTACAAATGAGAGGGGCGCACTCCAGTGGAGCGTCTCTGCGCAGTCAGTGCAGAGTTGCGTGCCCTCCAAGTGGCTGGATCGAGTGCGCCCGTGGCGCGGCCCAGCCCTTGCTCAGTCCGCCGACACCATGGCCACTGAAACCTTCGACATCGGAAGCCCGCTCGAGCGTCTCCTCAACGACCGCCGCGTTCGCATCGCCGGTCTGATCGCAGGCGCCCTGGTGATCCTGATCTCGCTCATCGTGGTGAACGTCGCTCACGCACCTTCGACGCACAAGGCGCTCAAGTCGGTGGCGGTGCTGCCTGACCGCCCGCTCAACATTCCGATCATGCGCTCGTGGCCCTACCCGGAGACCCGCCGCGTCGAGAACGTGTCGGCTCCGGGGGCCAAAGTGGTCAAGCGCAGCGTGCTCGCTCGCCGCTGATCGTTCGCGAATGGTCGACTCCGCTCATCGCGAGCGGAGCCGGGTGTTGCAGAAACTCAGAGCCTGACGTCGACCTGGAAGATCGGCGGCACGTGCACGAACGAGATGCTCGCTGAGCGGCCCATGAAGCCGCGCGCGTCCTCGATCGCTTCCGACAACGTATCTGCGCGGTCCCAGCCCAGGATCGCCGGCACGTGGTTGTTCTCGGCGCCCGCGGCGATCACCTTGCCGACGTGCTGCCTTCCGTTCTCGCCCCAGTACCACATGTAGAAGGGGTGCGCCCCGTGGTAGCTGTGCCCCTTGCGGTACAGGTGCACGTAGCTGGGGTTCTTCGCGAACTCGCGCTCGTACTTGTGGGACAGCACGTGCGCGTCGCGGGTCTCGGTCAGACAGCGATTGAAGAACTCGATGTACGGCGCGTGGTGGTCGGGGTCGAACTCGTCGTAGCAGGGGTGCGTGATGATGATGACGCCGCCCTTCTTCACCAACGGCACGCCGCGGTTCAAGTTGAAGAGGTAGCCCAGCGCCATCACCTGAACGAGCAACGGGTTCAAGATGCTGTTCACGTTGTAGGGCGAGACGTACGGCATCCCGTAGATGACGATGTCGCTCTGGCCCTGCACCGGCACCGAGTACTGCTTCCAGCTCATCTCGAGCGTCTTCTCGTGAGTCGGCTCGGTGCTGCCCGCGAAGACCCCGGTGACCTCGTAGGGGGCGAAGATGTTGAAGAACATCTTGCGCTTCATCGGGCGCGGCATCTTCGAGAGCGCGTACTTCATGCCCTGGAGCTTGAGGCGGTCGAACTCGGTGAAGTCCTCTTCCTTCTTCATCAGGAAGCCCACCGGCTCTTCGAACATCCGGTTGTTGATGGTGGTCTCGATGTGGAAGACCTTGATGGTCTTGTCGATGACCCGGCCGATGCGATCGACGCTGCGGTGCAGCTGGCTCCTGCCCGGCTCCATGTACGACTCGGAGTCACGAATGGTCTGCGGGTTGTGGTGCGCGCGCAGTGATTCGTAGTTGGTCAGGCCCGTGCCCACCGACTTGTGGCCGCCGTCCATCGGCACCAGGTTGATGTTCACGTAGATGACGAGGTCCGACTCGGCGGCGCGGCGGTTGATCGCCACCACCTCGTTCGAAGAGGTGCGCTCGAGCTCGGTGATGCCCTCGGGATCTTCGGCGTCGTGGTTGTAATAACGATCGGGCGCGAACTCGTCGTAGATCTTCTCGCCGACCATGCGCTTCATCTCGGCGTCGGTCATGCGGCGGTGCAGGGCGTTGGCGATGATCAGGTGCACGTCGTCGACGCCTGAATCGGCGAGCAGCTCGAGCACGATCTCGCACACGGTCTGACGCACGTCGGGCGTCTTCATCGGCGGCAGCGGCAACGAGATGTCGTCGAGCGCGATGGTCACCTTCATGCCCGGCTTGAGCAGGGCGTGGAGCGGGTCCATGCCCTCCGGGTGGTTGAGCGCGTAGCGGATGGCAGCCTTGACGTTCGGCACCCCTTCCAGCGGCGGGCGCGGGAAGATCACGCGGGTGCCCACGGGCAGGTCTTCGACCCAGAAGTCCTCGCCGTAGAACATCACCCGAGGGGGCGAACCCTTCTCGGTGATGACGATGTGGGACTCTTCGTCGTACAGCTTCTTGAGCGTCTTCAGAGGGCGCATCGAGCTTTCGCTTCTCGCCGTCCGGGGCCTTGGAATCAAGGCAAAGTCGGCACATCGGGACGACGGAGCCACCTCATCGTTTCGATGGGGACCAGCCTTGCAAGCACCCAGAATCACCGTGGCGGGCGGCTGGCCCCGAAGTTGCGCTGACCGGGCTTCATGCGTACCTCAGCTCTCCTGACCGGTCTGCTCGCAGTGTTCGTCTCCGGGTGCTTCTACGTCGAGGACCCGGGCCCGCGGCCCCAGCCCGTTCCCACGAACGCCACCATGACCATCGACAACGCCTCGAGCTACGTGCTCACCGAGGTTCGGGTCACCACCGTGCGCAGCTCGAGCTGGGGTCCCAACCTGCTGGGCAGTGACGTGCTCTACCCGAACGAGCGCATCACGGTCAGCGTGGCCTGCGGCACCTGGGACGTGCTGGTGAGCGATCAGTACGCGCGCGATTGCGTGCTCAGCTCGGTGTACCTGTGCGGGTCCGATCAGATCTGGGGGATCACCAACTCCACCCTGGCGAATTGTGGCTTCTGACCGGCAGCTGCCTAACGGACGTCGAGAATGGGCCAGTTGTAGCTGCGGGCCAGCGCGCGGAGCCTGATGTCGGGGTTGACCGCGGTCGGCCGCCCCACCACCGTGAGCATCGCGTAGTCAGAGGCGCTGTCGGTGTACGCGTAGCTCTTCATCAACGAGATGCCGTGCGTCTCGCAGTACTCGCGAATGACGTTGGCCTTGTTCGCGCCCTCGATGATCGGGGGGATCACCTTGCCGGTCGCGATGCCCCCGACGAACTGCATGCGGTTGGCGATCAGGTCGTCGGCGCCCAGGTGGCGGGCCAGCGGACGCATGGTGAAGTCGAGCGCCCCCGTCACCAGCACCACCCGGCACCCCGCGCGCCGGGCCTCGTCGATGAGGTCCTTGGCCTTCGGGTAGATGGCGGGCTTGACCACGTCTTCGAACAGATCTTCGGTCAGCGTCAGCAGCCGGTCTTCGGTGAGCCCCTCGTACTGGCGGTAGAAGTACTCGTTGAAGATCTTGCGGTCGACGAAGTTGAGGGCGCCGAAGAGGGGAATCTGGGCGACCGTCGCCAGCGTGCGGCGGAGGATGCCCGGCACGCTGCCCTCGTTCATCGCGTAGTAGCCGTACGCGTGCACCACGTTGGTGCTGATGAGGGTGCCGTCGATGTCGAAGAAGGCCGCCTTACCGGTCAGTGGCTTGTTCTCTTGCGGCGGGTTGAGCGCGTGCTTCATCGGGCGGCGCTCCTAGCACGTCACTTCACGCCTCGGCAGTGGTGAAGGTGAGCTCGAGGCCCGAGCCGTCAGTCTTCACGTCTGCGAAGGCCTTGCCGCCGTTCTTGAGCACTCCGAACAGCAGCGCCTCGGCCATGCCCTTCTTGAGCTGCTGGTCGACCATGCGGGCCAGCGGGCGGGCCCCGAATTCCGGGTCGTAGCCCTTCTCACCCAGCCACTCGCGAGCCTTCTCGGACAGCGCGATGGTGACCTTCTTGTCGACGAGCAGGGCCTGGAGGGCGCGCACTTCCTTGTCCACCACCATCAGGATGATGTCCTTGGCGAGCCCGCCGAACTGCACCACCGCGTCGAGGCGGTTGCGGAACTCGGGGCTGAAGGCGCGCTCGAGCGCTTCCTTGCTCTTGCTCATGTCGATGGTGGGCCGCTCACCGAAGCCCAGCGACTTGCTCTTCAAGTCACGCGCGCCGGCGTTGGTGGTCATGATCAAGATGATGTTGCGGAAGTCGGCCTTGCGGCCGTTGTTGTCCGTCAGCGTCGCGTGATCCATCACCTGCAGCAGGATGTTGAAGAGCTCGGGGTGGGCCTTCTCGATCTCGTCGAGCAGCACCACCGCGTGCGGCGCCTTGCGAACGGCGTCGGTGAGCAGGCCGCCCTGGTCGAACCCGACGTAACCCGGAGGCGCGCCGATCAACCGCGAGACGGTGTGCCGCTCGGAATACTCCGACATGTCGAAGCGCAGGAAGTCGACCCCGAGCACCTTGGCCAGTTGCTTGGCCAGCTCGGTCTTGCCGACGCCCGTGGGCCCCGCGAAGAGGAAGTTGCCGACCGGCTTTTCCGGCGTGCGCAGACCCGAGCGCGCCAGCTTGATGGCCGCTGACAGCTCGTCGATCGCCTTGTCCTGGCCGAAGATGACGCCGCGCAGCTCCTTCTCGAGGTTGCGCAG
>JAYVNA010000430.1:0-14239 GCA_043758715.1 Archangium sp. | reverse complement strand
ATCACCGATGGCGTCATTCGTGGAACCCGCGCGCGTGCCGACGGAGCGATGGGCCGGGCCGTGAGCCTGCGCAATCAGGGGCAGCTCGACCTCACGCGCGTGCTGATCGAGCAGAACCACGAAGCCGCGGTGCTCGCTGGGACGAGCTCAACCCTTCACCTCACCGACGTGTTGGTGCGCGACACCCAGTCGTCAATCGGCCTGGGCGACGGCGGAGACGGTCTGGTGGTGGAAGACTCCGCGACTGCGACGTTGAACCGCGTCGCGTTCGTTCGCAATCGCGCGCTCGGCATCGCAGTGAGGAGCCGCGGCCAGCTGACGGCCACCCATCTGCTCGTGCTCGACACCGCGGTCGACGCGGCCGGGGGCATCGATGGTGCGGGCCTCGACCTTCGCGAGAACGCGCAGATCACCGTCGAGAACGCCTTCATCGGTCGCAGCCACAGCGCGGCCCTGGGCGCGAGCGGCTGCACGGTGACGCTGCGCAACACCGAGCTGAAGTCCATCACCCGCAGCACCGCCGATGACGCCAGCAGCGGGCTCCAGGTGAAAGGCGGCGCCTCCGTCACCGTCGAGCGCGTGCGCGTCAGTCAGAGTGAGCGGGTGGGCGTGCTCGTCGATGGCGCCAGCGGGCTGTTGGGGTCGGACCTGGCGATCATGAACACGCAGGCGAGCAGTCCGAGTGGTTCGGGCGGGTCTGGCCTGGTCGCCCAAGGTGGTTCGGTGGTCGATCTCACCCGCGTTTCGCTCACCGGCAACCGGACCGCCGGGCTCGAGGTGCTCGACGCCACCGTGACGCTCGCCGACCTCACCATCAGCGACATCACCAGTGACGTGCCTGGGATCTTCGGTCGCGGCGTCCACCTTCAGAACAGCCAGGTGCGGCTCACCCGCGCGCGCATCAGCCGCACCGTCGACGTGGGGGTGATGGTCGGCCTCGCGTCGCACCTGCAGGCCTTCGATCTGCGGATCGAAGACGTCGGCAAGCGCGCCTGCACGGTGGCGGGCACCTGTGCCGATCTCGGCGGCTCCTCTGTCGTCGTGCTCAGCGCGGGCTCTGCGTTCGAAGCGACGGGCTTCAGCCTCGCGCGCAGCCTGCAGTGCGGAATTCAGCTCGCTGAAGACGGCGTGGCGACGCTCTCCCAGGGCGAGGTGGTGGGCCACGTCATCGGAGCCTGCGTGATGACCCCGAACTTCGACGTCAACCAGCTCTCGGACCGCGTCGAGTATCGCGACAACGAACGCAAGCTCGACGCCCAGTCCGTGCCGCTGCCGACCCTGACCATTCCTCCGCTGCGCTAGCAGGCTGCTCTGCAGGCAGCCGGGCCGTCGGCTTACATCGGTGCACGATCGAATCCCGCGGGGGAGAGGGGGATGGACGAGCCTGCTAGTCGCGCGGTGCCAACTGCTGGGCGATGGCTCGGAACCCGGGCACGGCGTCAGGCGCGAGTAGCACGGTCTGCACCAGCGTCGACTCAGTCACCTTCTGGTGGCCCTTGTCGTCGAGCGCCACCTCGATACCGATCGCGCTCACCGCGTTGGTCGCCCGGCAGCCGCACTCGTACAAGTCCCACCGCGTGAACTTCGGCGGAGGCGGGCGCTGGAGACCCCCCAACGACTCGAGCCACTTGAAGTCGCGCTGACGCATTCGCTCGCCGGCGAAGTCCTTCTCCACCAGCGGCGTGAGGAAGACCGCTTTCTGGTGCGCGCACCAGGTCTCGCAGTGCTCGCAATACGGCGCCTCGGCGACGGTCAGGCCCATCACCACCGGAATCCCCACCAAAATGGCCGCTTCGATCGCCCACAACACCCAGAGGATGGCGCCGGTCGGCGTCGCACCCTTGAGCGACCACGCGCCCGTCTCGTTCACGTTGCTGACCAACTGCCACAGCGCCGGAGGCCAGAGCAGCACGACGAACGGCACCTGGCTGTCGCCTTGCTGCAAGAGCGCGTACCCCCAGGTCACCCACATCGCCCAGGTGGTGAACAGGCCCAGGCCCAGCGACGCGACCACCGCGAACAGCCGGCTTCGCACCTTGCCCCGCTGCAACGCCGCCACCGTGATCGCCCCCACCCCGAAGCCCAGGCCGAGCGTCAGCAGCACGGTGAAGTAGCCGATGATCGGCAGGTAAAGCGTCACGTACGAATAGACGGTGGCCAGCAGCGCCGAGGCGGGCAACGCGAGCGCGAGCAGCGGCAGCACCAGGGGGGAGACACGGCCCGACGGCTGGTAGTGGCGGGTGTGCTCGGGGGACGCGTCAGCCGAGAGGTGCAGGGCGTTGGCAGGCATTCTCATGGCCCTGAGTGGAAGCAGCGCGCCGAACTTTTGAACGGGCTCGCCGGCTCGAATCACGGTGTAGGCTGCGGCGCGGTGCCGCACTTCGCAGAGCTCCTCGATCGCTTCTTCTATCGGCCTGACGAAGCCATCGGCTCGTTCCTCGAGCAGGCGCCCGTCAGCGATCGCATCACGCAGCCCCTCGCGGAAGAGACCCCCGAAGAGTTCCTCGCCTTCGTGTTGGAAGGCGAGACCTACTCGGTGCCCATCGGGGCGGTCCGCGAGATCCTCAAAGTCACCGACGTCACTGAGATTCCGCGCGCGCAGAAGAACATCATCGGCCTCATCAACGTGCGCGGTGAGATGCTGCCGCTCTACGACGTGAAGGTGCGGCTGCGCCTGGCCACCACCACCCCGGTCGTCCGCACGGGGAAGGACGTCGGCCGTTCCGCGCGCATCCTGCTGCTCAAGGATCTCGAGGGTGACGCCGGCGTGCTCGTCGATCGCGTCGAGGGCGTGGTGAAGCTGCAGCTCTCGCGTCTCGAAGAAGCGCCGGGCCTGGGCATCGATCGCAACGCCATCGCAGGGCTGGGGCGCCGCGACGGCCAGCTCTACATTCTGCTCGACGTGGAGCAGGCGCTCTCATGACCGATGACGGCGATGCCATTCAGCTCTGCGTGGTGCGCATCGGCGCGGAGTCCTACGCGATCGATCTCAAGCGCGTCGACGAGATCCTCCCGGTCCCGGTGGTGACGCCGCTCCCCCGGGCGCCGCGTTTTCTCGAAGGGGTCATGCGGCTGCGCGGAGAAGTGGTGCCGGTGGTCGATGCCCGCAAGCGCCTGGAGGTGACGAGCATGGCGGTGCAGGCGCTCAAGCCTTCGGGCAAGCCCAAGCGCACCGAGCGGCTGGTCGTCTGTCGCATCGGGTCGAGGCGAATCGGCGTGCTGGTCGATGGCGTCACCCAGGTGCAGCGGGTGCTGCGCAGCTCGCTTCGTCCCGCGCCCCTCGCCAACCGCCCCGGGGCCGCGCCGCACATTCTGGGCGTGACGGGTGAAGGCGATCACCTCACGCTCCTCCTCGACGTGAAGGCCCTGCTCACGGAGGATCCGCTGTGAGCTGGCTTCAAGCCGACGCTGACGCTGAGAACAGGTATCGGGCGCTCGACGCGCTGCCGGTGGTCCCTGCTTCGATTGCTTCACTGCTCACCGCGTTGACCGACGAGAGCTGGCGGGTGCGTCGCCTGGCCACCGAGCGGTTGGGCGCGCTTCAACCTTCGCCCGAGACCGTGCGTCAGCTCATCTCGATGCTGGGCCATCGGAATGACACCGGGGCCCGCAACGCCGCCGCCGCGGTGCTCGCGCAGTTGGGCGCGCCGGTGCTGCCTTCCGTCGTCACGCTGCTCGAGCACGCCGACCCCGATCAGCGAAAGTTCGCCGCCGACATTCTGGGTGCGATCGGAACACCCGAAGCCGTCGCCCCGCTGGTGGCCGCCCTCCAGGACGCTGACCCCAACGTGCGGACCTCGGCTGCTGAAGCGCTCGGCCATGTCGGTGGCCCGGAAGCGCGGCGGGCGCTCGAAAAGCTGCTGTTCTCGGGTGACGTGCTGCTGCGCGTCTGTGCCCTCGAGGGGCTCTCCGAGCTGCGCTTGCCGGTGCCGTTGCCGATGCTGGTGCCGTTGCTCAGAGACCCGCTGACCCGCCGCAGCGCCTGGCGGTTGCTGGGTCACATTCATCACCCGACCGCCTCGCTGCTCACCGTGCGCGCGCTGGCGGCCCGCGAGTCTCGTGACGCCGCGCTGGTGTCCATCGGCGCCTCGGGCCGGGCGCTCTCGAGTGAAACCGAAGCCGAGCTGCGCAGTGTGCTGCGGCCCGCGGGCGATCTGAGCGGCTGGCTCGAGGGCGCGCTCGCCTCGTCAGATGAAGAGGTCCACCGCGGGGCGCTCCTGGTGGCCCGCGCGCTGGGCGACGTGCGGCTCGCGTTGGCCATCGCCCGCTCCGTGCGCGGCGGCACCGACGGGGAGCAGACCCTGCAGACGCTCCTGGGCCTCGGGCTGGAGGGCGCGCGCGCGTTGTTGGCCTCCACCGAGGCGCTGGCCGATCTCCCTGCCGAAGCGCGCGCCGTGGCGGGTGACGCGATCGTGCTGCTCGCTGAACCCTCGCTGTGCGGTTCGCTGATTTCGCTGCTCGACAGCGGCGATCCCGAGCTGGCTGAGCTGGGCGCCCGCGCGCTCGGCCGCACCCGGGCCCGTGAGGCCGTCGACGCGCTGGTGCGGTGCCTCGACGACGACGTGCTGGCCGTGCACGCGTCGCGCTCGCTGGTGAACCTCGCCCAGACCTGGCCTGAAGAGGTGCGCGCCGCGCTCGCGCCGCTGGTGGCCGGCAAGTTGAGGCCCCACGCCGTTCGCGCCTGGGGGCAGACCCGGGGCCCCCTCGCGCACGACGTGCTCAAGCGCGCGCTGCACGACTCACACGACGCGGTGCGCGCCGCCGCCGCCGAAGCTTCGCTCTTCACCCCGCAGGACACCCTGCAGGTGCTGCAGGCCGCGATGATGGACGAGTCGGCCCTGGTGCGGCGCGCGGCGGCTCGAACCGTGGGCCGGCTGCCGCTCACCGAGGGCCGGGCCCTGCTGCCCCGCGCGTTGAAAGACGCCGACCCCACGGTGCTCGCCCTGGCCTGCGCCGCCGCCGGAGCGCTCGGTCATCTCGAGTCGGCGCCCCGCCTGGAGGAACTCGCCCGGCACCTCGACCCCGCCGTCGCGCTCGCCTCTCTCGAAGCGCTCGCGCTGCTGGGCCGGCTCGGTGACGAGCTGCTCTTGCGCGCGGCCGGCCACCCCGATGCCGAGGTGCTGAAGTTTGCGTTCACCACCGGCGCCGATCGCCCGCTCCTCCTCGACAAGGCGGTCTTTGCGCTGCTGCACCCGAGGTGGGACGTTCGCGTCGCCGCCGCGCGCCTGCTCTCGGTGGCCGGCGGTAAGGAGTCGCTCGCGCCCCTGCAAGACGCCGTCGCGCGCGAGACCACCGACGGGGTGGCGCACGCGCTGCTGCAAGAGGCGGTCGAGACGCTGTCCCGGCGGGTCTGAGCGAATGGGCCTGGGTGACACCCGCGTCGAGATGAGCGCCGAGGAGCTGCACCTCCTGCGCGATCTCTTCTCCCAGGCCAGCGGTTTTTTGCTGCGCGAAGATCTCAAGTTCATCGCCGAGCGCCGCCTCGCGCCGCGCCTCGAGTTGCTGGGGCTGCGCGACTTCGCCGGCTACGCCCGCTACCTGCGCTTCGATGCCAGGGGCGCCGACGAGCTCGAGACCGCCATCGATCTCCTCGTGCCCCACGAGACGTACTTCTTTCGCGAACCGACTCAGCTGCGGTGCTTCGAGTACGAGCTGATGCCGCTGCTGGAAAAGAAGAACGAACGCAGCCGCTCCCTCCAACTGTGGTCCGCCGGCTGCTCCACCGGCGAAGAGCCCTACACGCTCTCGATGCTGCTGCGCGATCGCAAGACCGTGCAGGGCTGGGAGCTCGACATTCTGGGCACCGACCTCTCGCGCAAGGCGCTCACCTCGGCCCGCAAGGCGGAGTACGGCCCAATGGCGCTGCGGGCCACCACCCCCGAACGGAAGACGGCGTTCTTCGAGACCATCGAGGGGGGCCGGGTGCGGGTGCTGCCGTCATTCCGGGAACCGGTGCGGTTTGGCCAGCTCAACCTGCTCGACACCTCGGCCGCTTCGCTGCTCCCGCGCTTCGACGTGATCTTCTGCCGCAACGTGCTCATCTATTTCGACCAGGCTACGCGCCGCCGGGTGATCGAATTGTTCTACGAACGCCTCAACCTCGGTGGCTTCCTGCTGCTCGGCCACTCGGAAAACCTGCTCCACCTTTCGACCCGCTTCGAGCTGGTGCAGCTCGAGGGTGATCTGGTGTACCGGAGGCCCGGTCCATGACTCGCGAGAAGCTCGAGCGCCCCACCACCGTGTTGATCGTCGATGACTCGGCCGCCACCCGGCGCGCGCTCTCGAAATTGCTGGAGACCGCCCCCGGTCTCGAGGTCGTCGGCCGCGCGGTCGACGGCGAAGACGGCCTCAAGAAGGCGCTGCAGCTCAAGCCCGACGTCATCACGCTCGATCTCGAGATGCCGAAGATGGATGGGCACGCCTTCCTGCGGCTGCTGATGGCGCGTCAGCCCACCCCGGTGATCGTGGTCTCCTCGTACGGGCACCGCTCTGACGTGTTCAAGGCGCTGCAGCTGGGAGCCTTCGACTTCGTGGCGCGGCCGACCGAAGACGACGACGCGAGCTTCGCCTCGGTGCGCGGAGAGCTGATCGAGAAGTTGCGCGCGGCCCGCTACATGCGGCGCGAAGACGCGAAGACCCCCCCGCCTGCGCCCAGGCTGAAGGCGCCCAAACCCGCCGAGCCTGAGGCCGCGAAGCTGGTGCTGGTGGGGGCGTCGACGGGCGGGCCCCCGGCGGTGCAGAAGCTGCTCGAGGCGCTCGTCGGTCTGCCGGTGTGCGTGGTGGTCGCGCAGCACATGCCCGCCCGCTTCACCCAGGCCTTCGCCGAGCGGCTCGATCAGTCGATTGGTTTTCGGGTGAGCGAGGCGAAGACGGGCGACCCGATCCTTCCGGGCCGCGTGTACGTCGCGCCCGGCGGAGAGCAGCTGGAGCTCGAGGAACGTCCGACCGGTGGCTTGTCGATCGTGATCAAGGTCTCCGCGCCCAACGACGCGCACGCGCCGTCGGTCGACCGGCTCTTCAGCTCGGCAGCGAAGATCGCGCCCAAAGGCACGCGCGCGATCGTGTTGACCGGCATGGGCGTCGACGGCGCGAAGGGCGCCCTGGCCCTCAAGAAGGCGGGCGTTGAGGTGTGGGCGGAAGCCGAGTCGACCGCGGTGGTGTTCGGAATGCCTGAAGCGGCCATCAAGGCAGGCGCAGTCGCCAAGACCTTGCCGCTCGACGAGCTCGGCCCCGCGCTCGCTGCCGCGCTCCGCTGACTACTTCGTCTTGAACGCCGTGACCGCGCTGAACCCCTCGAGCGCGAGCTCGGGCAGGTCAGCGAGCCGCTCCAGATAGCGCTTCACCGCCAGGTCCGATGGATTGAGCTCAGCAAACTTTCCGAAGTGCGCGCGCGCCTCGGGCAACTTTCCCGCGCGGAACGCCGTGAGGCCCGCTTCCCATTCCGCGAGCTGTTCCCACTTCGAGACCACCCGGCCGGGCCCCGCCAGCAGCTCGTGCACCTCGACCGCCTCGTGTTTCCCCTTCACCTGCACCAGGTCGAGTTCCCTGAAGACGAACTCCGCGCCTGCGGCCTTCCGGGTCGCATCACCGACCAGGCAATAGACGCCGTACACCTTGCTCAGCCCCTCGAGCCGGGAGGCGAGGTTCACCGAGTCACCCGCCACCGTGTAATCGAACCGCTCCTCCGACCCCATGTTCCCCACCACCATGTCGCCGGTGTTGATACCCACCCCGATGGCCACCTTGATTCCGAAGCGCTGCAGCGGCCCGTCATTGAGCGCGTCGAGCTCGCGGTGCATCACGAGCACACACTGCAGCGCCTGGGGCACGTGGTCTTCGCGCGGCACCGGAGCGCCGAACACCGCCATCACCGCGTCGCCGATGTACTTGTCGAGCAAGCCTCCCTGCGCGAGCACCGCGCGGGTCATCGGCGAGAGATACGTGTTGAGAAACGCGACCAGCTCGACCGGCGAGAGCTTCTCCGAGAGGGTGGTGAAGTCGCGAATGTCGGAGAAGAAGACGGTGAGCGTGCGCCGTTCACCGCCCAGAGACAGCTTCTCCGGGTGGGCCACCAGTTCCTCGAGCACGTCGTCGCCCACGTAGTGGCCGAACGCCTTCTTCAACTGCCGCCGCTGCACCGCCTCTGACGCGTACGAGAGCACCACGCCCATCATCAGCGAGCCCAGGGCGCTCAATCCCGGCATCACCCACGGCAACCACAGGCTCTCGCGGGAGAAGAGGAACGCGCTGACAGCCAGGTACCCCGCGATCACCACCAACCCACCCGAGACCTGCACCTGCACGCTGGCGCGCCGCCACACGAAGAGCAGCGAGACCAGCAGCCCCAGCCCCGCGGTGAGCAGCACATCGGTGCTCGGACCCGAGCGGCGCAGTGAACTGCCGCGCAGCACGTTGTCGGCCGCGGTCGCCTGCACCTCCGAGCCTGGAATGGTGTCGAAGGGCGTGCGCACGGCGTCGTACCCGAGCCGGGTGATGCCGAGGATCACCACCTTCCCCGCGAGCGCACTCGCCGGCACGCGGCCTTCCACCACGTCGATGACGGAATACGTGGGCACGCTGCCCGCGGGGCCGATGAAGTCGAGCCACAACCCATCGCCGTCGAGCTTCACGGACGAGCTGCCCAGCTTCACTTCCTGCTGAGGGCCCAGGTATGCGACCTGCCCCCGGGAGACGCCCTGCGCCACCGCGATCAACGGCACGGTGAACGGCATGTACAGCCCACCGGGTGCAGCGCGCACGAACGACACCCGCCGCACCGTTCGGGTGTCGTCTTCGGAGACCGTGGCGAAGCCCATGCCCTTCGCGGCCGCGGAGATGATCGGCTGGCTCGCCTGCAACGATTCGACTTCGCGCAGCGCCACCGGCCCGGGCGTGCTCTGCGCATACCGCGCGCGCCCCAGCGTCGAAGGATCGACCACGCGCTTCTCGCCATCACCGGCGAACAGAATGAGCACCACGTTGCCCGCGCGCTTTACGGCCTCGGCGAGCGTCTGGTCACCGCCGAGCTCGGCTGACACGTCGTCGAGCAACAGCTCGCTGCCCTCTGCGCCGGGCGCGGGGTGCGCTTCCTTCCACTGCGAGACGCGCTGCTGCAGGGGTTCACCGAGCAGGCGCTCGGGCACGTCGAAGATCGCGTCGATGCCGATCACCGCGGGGCGGGCGGCGCTCAAGGCGTCGATCACCCTGGCCCAGCCGGCGCGCCGCTCGAACAAGGGGCCCGCCTGCTCGGCCGTCTTGTCGTCGAACACCACCAGGGCGAGCGAAGGGTGGGGTGCCCGTGGGCCGCGCAGCCGGAAGCGCCAGTCCAGCGACCAGCGCTCCATCACCTCCAGGGTGCCGGTGCCGACGTCCGAGCGAGCCTGCGTGCCCACGAACGCCGCGAGCAACGCGACGGCCGCTGCGCCGATCAACGGGCGCCACCGCGTCACTGGAGCGTGACCGTCACGTTCGTCCAGTTCGTGCTCAGCCCGCCCCGGTCCTCGAAGAACTCGACGGCGCAGGCCGGCGCCGGGACTCCGAGCGGCAACCGCGCCAGCACCTCGCCATCTTTCAGGCGCGCCTCGACGTTCACGCGCTTGCCCAGCTTCGCCTTTACCTCAGGACCCCAGGACGCCGCCTCACCCTCGATGCATTGCTGCAGCTGGCTTCGGGGCCTGGGCGAATTCTTCTGTTTCGCCGCCGCCCTTCTAAAGGGCTTTTCGGTCGCGGCCGGAGCCGGATCCGGACGGTAAACTTCGCCGGTCACCGCGGCCTCTTTGGGCGCTGCCGCCGTCCGCTCCTCGTCGTCGCTTTTGGCGTTTGCAGACGGTCCCCCCATGGCCGCGCCGGGAGGAGGCGGCTTGGGCGCCGGGCCGCTGCCGTGCGGAGGCTGGTTCATCTGCGGGGTGTTGGCGGCGGTGGGGCTCGCGTGCCACCCGATGAGCCGCTCGGTGCGCTCACGTTCCTTGCTCGTCAGCACGAGGTCGAGCTGATGGACCACGCTCGTCGCCTGCGGGGGGGCATTGAGCAGCGCGAGCTCACCGATCTTCATGCTCAGGTCGTCGTCGAGGCGCACCACCTGCTGGTTGCCCAGAATCGCCAACGCCACCCACGCGCCCGGGCCCACCTGCACCGTGTCTGCTTCCTGCAGCAACATCCCGCGGGCGGCCTTGAAGACGGCCCTGCCGCTCCCCGGGTCAATGTTCACCTCGGCTTCGCTCAGCAACACCTGCACGACCGGCTTCGCGATCGCCCCACCCGGACGGGCGACTTCGCTGACAGGCAGCGCGGAACAAACCCACAACGTCAGCGCGAGCACCATGCACGGGAGGGTAGTCGTGAGCCCCGAAGGCGTCGAGCAGAGGAACTCCCATCGTGAATCCGACGTCGAAAGGGAATACCTTCCCGCGCGTCATGACGATTCGTGCGTTGGTGGTTGATGACTCGATGCAGCTGCGCCGCAGCGTGATGTACGCGCTCCAACGCATCGGGGACATCGTTTGCGTCGAGGCCCAGGACGGCGCCGAGGCGATCAAGAAATTTCAGGCGAGCCACTTCGACATCGTGCTCACCGACATCAACATGCCGGTGCTCGACGGGCTCAAGCTCACCGCGCACCTGCGCAGCGATCCCGCGAACGCCAATCTTCCCATCGTGATCATCACCACCGAAGCGGCCGAGGAAGATCGCGAGCGTGCCCTCAAGCTCGGCGCCAACGCCTACTTGATCAAGCCGGTGAAGGCCCACGAAGTCCTCGAGACGGTCCAGACGCTGCTCAAGCTCGCCCCTCCTTCATGACCCTTTTCCTCGCGACGCTGCTCCTCACCGCCGCGCCGCTGGCGGACGTCTCACCCTTTGCCGTCAAACACCTTCCCGACGGGTCGCTCGAGTACTCGTACGATCTGACCGCGGTGAAGAGCGCGGGCGGGACCGCCGACGCCAACGCGACGCACGGTGAAGACAAGGTGAAGGCCTTCTTGAAGGGCCTGCCCCGCACCATGAAGGTGGTGGTCTCGCCCGGAGCGAGCCTCGAGATCGGCGCGGGCCGCGGCGTCGAGTCGGGCAAGCTCTCCACCTCGTTTGCCACCATCTCCGAAGGGCCGATGGCGTCCGACAATCCACTCGCAGACAAGTCGGGTGCCCGTTTGCGGCCCCCGCTCGATCCCGTCGAGCCGCACCTGTTGCTCTCGGCCGAAACGATCGCCTGGCAGGTGCGCCAGCTCGAGCTCTCCGCCCTCGCCGCTGAAGAGCTCGACACCGAAGCCCTGCGCCGCGAGCTGTGGAACAAGGTGCTCGAGCGCGCGATCGCGAAGTTCAAGAGCGGGCAGGGTGACGCACGTGAAGGTGCGCTCGCGTTGGTCGCCCGGGTGAGCGCCGCCAGCGCGTGTCTCGACAAGACGAAGGTCGCGCCGTCGGTGCGCGCCGATTCGGATCTCACCGTGGCGGTCGATGCGGAGATCGTCCGCCTCAGCGATTCACCCGACGCGTTGGTGCCCCCGGTGCCCTTCAGCTGGAACGCGCAACTGCAGTGCGCCTGGGTTCGGGCGCGCGCCATCGGTCAGCCTTTCGAGCGCACCCGCGCCGGCACCGCCGCGGTGCTGCTCTTCCTCGACCTGCTCGCGAAAGATCAGAAGCTCGCCGCGCAGTGGGATCGCGTGCGTTCGCGTCGCGACAGGTTTCTGGGCGCCCCTTCAGGTGAGCTGATTCTGCAGTGGCGCGAGAAGGCCGCCGGCAAACCCGACGAGGCGATCGAAGGGCTCAACGACTTCATCGAAGGGCTCCCGATGGAAGCGCGCCTTCCGCCGCCGCTGGTCGCGCCCGCGGTCACGCCGTTCGGGAAATTCTTGAGCGAGCTCTCAGGGGCCGAACGCAGCCACGCCTTCGCCGAGCTCGCGACCGCGATTCAGGATGGCCGCATGGTTCCGGCCCAGGCCAACTGGCCCGAAGCGCGTGACGCCGCCGTGGGGGCGCTCTGCCTGCCCGAGAGCAACAAGAGCCTGCGCTTCGATGGGGCCTGGCGGGACCGCCTGCAGGCGTCCTTCGCGGCGTTGCTCGGGAGCACCGAAGACGCGCGCGGTGACCGGGGCGGGCCTGAGCGCAGCGATGAAGAGCGCAGCGAGCTCAAGGTGCGCCTGCTCGTTCCGCCCTCGCTCGAGGTCGAGCCGTTGCCTGAGGTGTTCGCGCGGGGCGCTCAGTCGTTGGAAAAACTGGTCGAAGCGCTCAAGGCAGAGCAGCTGACCAGCCTCGAGGCGCTGGGAGCCGATGGCCAGCGCAGCGGCCCGGTGTCCGCCACCGCGAAGGTGTGGATTCCCAGGCTCAAGGGCCTCGCCGCCCTCGCGAACCCCGAAACCCAGACCGCGAAGGAGCTCGCCGAAGGGCGCCGTTTCGCCGCGGCCTGGCGCGCCGAGCCGGCGTTCTCCCGCGAAGTGCGCGAGGCGGCGGCATCTCCGGTCGCGATGCCGGGGGAACGTCAGCACGCGGCGATCGTCGGGGTGTCCCGGCGTGAACTGAGCGTGAACTGGTCGACACCTCCGAAGCTCTCGGCCGCGACGGACGGCTTCGTCTTCATGCCCTCGGAGCAGCGCTACATCGTCCCCGTGCTCGTCACCGTCGGCGCCACCACCGCCGCCACGCACCGGCCGCTCGAACGCCAGGCGCTCAAGCTGCTCGTCGACGGGGTCGCGCGCGATGCCGCGCAGGCCGAAGGGGCGTTCGCTGAAGCGGTGAAGTGATGCTTGAGGTGGGTCAGCTGCCGCAGCCGTAACGAACGAGTCGGGATCCAGTCGCGGTTCGCTCGAGAAACAACACGCCGCCTTCGGGCAGCACGGTCATCTCGCGGAAGGTCTCCTCCGGCATCGCGTTCGCGGGAAATCGCGTCTGCCCCAGCGGTTGCCCATCTCGCGGGTCGAGGCACACCAACGCCACCTCGAACTGCGGCGCCTCGGGCGTCGAGCCCGGCATTTCGATCACCGTGCCCAGATAGATGATGCCGCTGCGATCGGCGTCGAGGGCGTTGAGCGCGAGCACCGGCCGCCCCACCGAGAACTGGCGGGTGAAGCGGTGCTGCTGGGGCTCGCGATCGATCGCCGTCACCATCACGGTGCCTGACTGGCTGTCGACGATGCCGGCGGTCAGATACGTGCGGCCATCTCCGGCGGGGCGGCCGGGGACCTCGGGGCGATCTTTGTTCGCTTCACCCGAGGTGGTGCCGACCTTCACCGAGTCGCCGTGTTCGCGCTCGACGAAGACGTCCTTGCCGTCGCTGAAGACCCCGGTGACCGCGCCGCCTTCTTCGAGGCCCTTGCCGATGATCGGCAGCTCACCTCGCGGCTTGCCGTCAGCGCCGGTGAGCGAGATCGACTTGTCCACCAGGCGGTCGAGCACCATCACCGTACCGTCGGGGCCCACCACCACGTCCTGCGCGGCCTGCACCGTCAGCGGCACCGTGCCGATGGGCTTGCCCGCCTTGTCCAGCTTCACCAGGCGCCCGTTCACCTGGTCCACGATCCAGATCTGGCCGAGGGCATCGACGGTCAGGCTCATCGGCGCTTCGGGGTTGGCCTCGTCGGGTTTCGAGCGGCCGAGGTCTCCGGTGCCGCTTCCCCAGCCGAAGCTCGCGACCACCCTTCCCGGGCCTGTCTTCGCTTCGGGCACTCCGGCATCGACGAGGGGAGCCGCTGTCGTCTTTGCGGTCGCCTGCCTGGTGACCTCGAAAGGGGTGGCCGCGTTGGGCTTCGGCTCGTCCTCGAGCACCTCGATGGATCCCGGGCGGGGACGGAAGGTCCAGAACGCCAGGGCCGCCCCGAAGAGCACCGCGACCACCACTCCGATGCGCGCCGTAGGCTTCATGCGAGCGCGTGAAAGCACACCGGTCGACCGCCCGCCACGGTGTCACTCCAGAGTGACAACCTCACGCGCTTGCTCTCGATTCGGACACCCGACCTGAAACAGTTCGGTTTGGGGTGGGGAGACCTTCATCGGAAACTGTAAACAGCATTGTCGATTTCCGGGGTTCTCCCCGCGCGGCCTCCGGCGGCACACAGATCGCAAAGTGGAGCGCCCATGAACACGCTTCGACTGGCGGTCCTCAGTGTGACGGTGGGTCTGATGGGTTGCGCGGGCACGGCGGGCGACACCACGGCTGAAGGTGACCTGCTCACGGGCGCTGAAGAGACCGGCACGCTGTCGAGCGAACTTTCCAGCGGCGTCGCGCTCGGCTCGACCCTGCGCACCACCTCGA
>JAYVNA010000429.1:0-4764 GCA_043758715.1 Archangium sp. | reverse complement strand
GGCCGAAGGTGTGCGTCGCCGCCACGCTGGTGATGAGAAAGTGACCTGCGTTGGGCACCGCGGCGCTGTCGAAGCCGAAGCTGCCCACCTGGGGTCGGCCCTCGGTGAACATCGCGCGAAACGCGAGCCACTCGACCGGCTTGACGATCAGCGCCGCGCCGAGCCCATTGGTCGGGTACGACGGAAAGGGCGTCGAGGGCAGCATGCCGAAGTTGTTGTTGATGAAGTTGCCGCCGAAGCGCGGAGTGCCGAACTCGCGGTTCGCGTCCTGCTTGCCGAGGCGAACGGTGATCAGCTCCTCGAAGAACTTCTGCTCGAAGAAGAACTCGCCCAGCTGCACGTAGGGTTTTCCTTCGATGTTCGAGATCTCACTGGTCGAGCCAACGATCTCGTTGATGCCCTGGCCGTGGTTGGTTTGCCCGATCACGAAGAACTTGCCGCCCTTCCACAGGCCGAGCTTTTCAGTGTCGAGGGTGAGCGCGACGTCGAGGTGGCCGGTCACCGTGCTGTTCTGACCGGTGGTCTGCTGCGCGGCGTTCGCGAACACTTCGATGGCGTAGAAGACGTCGAAGGTGACGCCGTGATCATCGAGCCAGGTGCGCGCGCCGCCCCACTCGCCGGTCAGATGTGCACCGTGAAACCAATCCGGAGGCGCCTCAGGCTCAGCCGGCTTCTCCACCTCGTTGGGCTCCATCGGCATCACGGGCGCGTCGGAATCAGCGGCCAGGAGGAGGAGCAACGCGAGCGTCTGCATCACACCCCCGCCATGAAGCCCGCGAAGATCGCTCCGACCAGCACGGGAAACAGCCAGCGGGCCGCCACGTCGAGCCGGAGCGCAGCCGCCTGCTTGCCGTTGGAGTCGAGAATGAACGACATGAAGGTCTGCGCCAGCGTGAGGAACAACAACACGTAGGTCGCGATGAAGAACTTGTCTGAGAGTACGAGGTAGCCGATCTCCGGCATGTTCTGGCTGACGGCCACGTTGTACGCCATGCACGAGAGCAACGCGGTCATCGCGATCGACGCCGCGGTGTCGAGCTGGGCCGGCGGCAGGAAGAACACCAGGTACGCCATCATCAAGATGATCAGCAGCGGGATCAGAATCTTGAACGCGTAGGACCAGTACTCGCGCACGAAGCTCACCTTGAGGGAGAACCGCGAGTAGTGCGTGCCCAGCGGGTTGCGCTCGGGGTCTCCGAAGTTGGTCGGGTACTTCGATTCGAAGATGGCGCGCTCGACCTGCTTGAGCGTGTAGTCGGGAATGCTCAACGACGGGCTCAGGCCCCAGCGCAGCTGCGGCGTGCCGCTCTTCTCGTAGCTGATGGTGTCGTCGACGAAGATCATCTGCTCCATCTCGAGGGTGGAGTTCTCGACGGTGATCGGCAGCAACTGCGTGTCGAAGGGGTAGTTCTTCAGATCAGGCACGAAGAAGAAGGTGCCGGTGACGCGGTAACAGACGTAGCGCTCGTCACCGACCGTCTTGTCGTCGACCACTTCCTTCGACTCGAACTTGCCGTTCACCGGCTCGAGCTTCTCGATGATCTCTTGGGCGCGTTCCTCAGTGCCCGCGGGGAAGCGCATCCACAGATAGAGGTCGGCGTAGAAGCTCTCGGTGCGGGCGTCGACGGCGCGCATCTGCACCACGTGCATGCCGATGGCGACGCGCGTGGGTTCGGCGACGGCGGTGAGGCTCGTGAACAACACGAGGGCGATCAAAGGCTTCCCGGGGCGCAAGGCCCCGAGCCCACACGGTGTTGAGCGCTCCCGCAACTAATTCCCGCGGGCCGGGTTCATCGAGCAGGCCGGTTGGACACCTCTCACACGGAGAAGAAACCCATGAAGATCCTTCGCAAGACCCTGCTCACCCTCTGCCTCACCGCTTCCACCACCGTCGGTGGGTTGTCCTGCCAGGGCGCCCCGATGACGGAAGACGAGACCCTGGTGGGCGAGGCGAGCTCGGCCCTGACGGTCGCCGAAGAGTCGGGCGACGTGACGGCTGACGCGGTCGCCGGTGAAGACCCGAGCGCGATGGCGGTCAGCGGTGATGAATCGGCGTCGCTCCCTGAGCCGGGTGAAGGTGATGGCGTGTGCGATCTCGGCGCGCGGCGGGCGCGGGTGCTGGCGCGCTACGACGCGAACGGTGATGGCAAGCTGGGGCCCGGCGAACGCCAGGCGCTCAAGGCCGATCTCGAAGCGCGCGTCGGCCACCCCATGGCGGTGCGCTTCGGCTTGCTGCACCGCGCGCACGTCATTCGCCGCATGCAGTGGGTCTTCGATTCCAATGGTGACGGCACGCTGTCGACTGATGAACGCACCGCGATGGTCGATGCGCTCGAGGCCCGCTGCCAGCGCATTCGCGCCGCCCTCCTCACCCGCTTCGACGCGAACGGTGACGGCACGCTCGATGCCTCGGAGAAGCAGGCCGCCAAGGACGCCTTCATCGCCCGGGTGCAGGCCTTCCGCGCGCAGCTCCTCAGCCAGTACGACGTGAACGGCAACGGCGTGCTCGACGACGGCGAGCGCCTGCAACTGCGCGACGATCGCATCGCGGCGTTCCAGGCACGGCGGGCGGCGGTGGTGGCGCAGTTCGACGCGGACCACGACGGCACGCTCAACGAGGCCGAGCAGACCGCGCTCAAGCAGGCCATCGTGCAGCGCATCATCGACGGTCGCGACGCCGAGTAAGCCTGACGACCTCTTTTTTCATGAGGGCGTTTTCCTTCCGCCCTCACTTTTTTGCGATGCTCGCGGTGAATGGTTTCGCTGCCGAACGGTGACGAGTTGCTGGCGTTTCTGACCGCGCTGCCACCGAACACCCGCGATGCAGCGCTGGAACGGGTGCTGGGGATCTCCGGGGAGATCGACCCCCGCCCTCCAGCGCCGGGACTGGTCGGGTATCACCCCAGTGGGATCGCGCCGGTGCTCACGATGATCCTCGAGGCCGGCGTCAGAGAAGGTGACCTCTTCATCGATCTCGGTGCCGGCGCGGGCAAGGTGACCAGTCTGGTGAAGCTGCTCACCGGCGCCCGCGTGCGAGGCATCGAGCTGCAGCCAGCGTTGCTCAGACGCGCGCCGAGGCTCGAGGGTGTCGAGCTGGTGCAGGCCGACGCACGCGACGCCCCGATCGAAGATGGCACCGTCTTCTTCCTCTACAATCCGTTCGAGGGCGCCGCGCTCACCGCGGTGCTCGATCGGCTGCACCGGGTGGCACAGCATCACGCCATCGTGGTCTGCGCGCTCGGGCTCGCCCTGGGCCCCACGCGCTGGCTCAAGGCGCGGCCCCTCGATCACTTCTGGTTGACGGTGTTCGACAGCGTCGTGCCCACGGTGCCGCCGCGCGTGGTGACCGAGGGCGAGTTCGACCCGCGCATCCGGCAGTTGGCTCAGGAGCACTGAGTCTGCTCAGGTGCGCCGCTCATGACGCCATCGACTGAGTGGAAAGAAGTGATCGGCCCCGACGAGGGCGCCGTCTTCGAACGCCTCGCGCAGGATCTCGCAGGAGTGCAGGCCGCCATCGCCGCCAAACGCGGCGCTCAGCACCGGGCGCTGCACGCCAAGGGCAACGTCGCGGCGCGGGCCGAGTTCGAAGTGCTCGCCGGGCTTCCTCCGCACGCGCGGGTGGGCGTGTTTGCCGAGCCGAAAAAGTTCGACGCGGTGGTGCGCTTCTCGAACGGGGCCGCGGCTCCGCAGGGCGACAAGAAGCCTGACGTGCGCGGCATCGCGGTGAAGGTGATCGGCGTAGGCGGGAAGAAGCTGATTCCCGGGCTGGAATCGGCGGCGACGCAGGACTTCCTGGCGATTCTCACGTCCTCGCAGCCGTTCGCGACGCCGGAAGACTTCGTGTGGTTCGTGGTTTCCGCGCAGAGCCCGGCGACGTTGTTGCCCAAGGCGCTGTTCCGGTTGGGGCCGGGCCGGTTGTTCGCGTTGTTGTCGCGGTTGAAGAAGGGGCTCGGCGCTCCGCTGTGCGGGCTGCACACGAATCGGTACTACTCGGCGCTGCCCATTCGTTTCGGCTCGTATGCGGCGAAGTACAGCTTCGTGCCCGAGGCCGCCACGGAGCCAGGTGAGCCGGACCTGGGTGGCGCGCTGGGCAAGTTGCTCGCGACGAAGCCGGTGCGCTGGGAACTGCAGATGCAGTTCTTCACCGACGAACAGAACACGCCGCTGGAGGACTCGACGCGTGACTGGGTGGGGCCGTGGGTGCCGGTGGCGAAGCTGACGTTGCCGCAGCAGGCGGTGAACGAGGCGTTCAGCACCTGGGCTGAGGGGCTCTCGTTTGATCCGTGGCATGCGCAGGAAGAGTTCCGGCCGGTGGGCGCGATGATGCGGGCGCGGGGCGCGGCGTACCGGGTGAGCACTCAGGCGCGCAAGGCGTCAGGCGAGCCCACCGCGCTGCCCTGAATTCCTGAAACTCCTGCGCTCCCTCTCCCCGCGGGGGAGAGGGTCGGGGAGAGGGCAAGCTCACTTCACCATCAGCTCAAACTTCCCGCGCCCTTCGGGGTGCTCGAGAAGCACAATGATCTTGTCGGGCCACTCGGTGAGCTCGACGGTCCACCACAAGGCCGAAGCGAACTCATCGAGCACCACCGTCGGCTCGGCCTGAATCGTTTCTCCCGAAGCACTCTCGAGCCGCAGCCACTCGCCCCACTCGAAGATCGGCACCGCGGCCTCCGGCTTCCACGCGAGCCCACCTGCAATGATCACCTTCCCATCACGCCGTTGCAGCTTTGGCGCGCGCAGCGGAGGCCCCTCAGTGCGCCGGTA
>JAYVNA010000428.1:0-14260 GCA_043758715.1 Archangium sp. | reverse complement strand
GTCGTCCCGCGCTTTGTGCTCATGCCCCTTCATGGCCTGTTCACCAAACCCGCACAAGTCCGAGGGCTTACGTTTGCTCAGCACGTGATCCAGACCCCCTTGAAGTGCCGCTTCGGCCTCGCGCGCGGTCAAACGCGTGTAGTGAGAGTCGGGGCGGCATCGAAGTTCGGTGGGCCATTGAAACACCCTACCCGCGCACGCCGACATCCACGGTCACCCGAACAAGCCCTTGAACGCGGGGGCATCCCTTTCCGCAGCCGTAAGTCGAATCGACTCACGCCGCCCTCGCCTGCCCTCGCCTCCCCCTCCCTCACCTCGAGCCCCAGCGAAAAGGTGCCCAGGGTGTCTGACGTTCCCGCGGTGCAGCTTCGATACATTCGCCCGGTCGCGCCCTCGTTCACGAACGCGCAGCTGGCGGAATTGCATTGGCTCCCCCCGTCGCACGAGAGGCAGGAAGCGTGCGCGGAGGAGCAGGTGCGGGTGCCCTCGCAATCGAAGACGCATCGCCCGTCGAAACAGGAGCGGCTCGGGGCGCCGGCACCGAACCCGCATTCGCGCGGAGCCACCCGGGGTACGCAGTCCCCGGCTCGCACGCACTCGGCAACCCCCGCGTCACTCGTCAGGCCTGCGTCGACTTCTTCGGAAACGGGCTGCAAGCACTGGCAGCCGCTGAAGAAGCACAGCAACAGGAATCGCCGCAGTGGGGTGCTTGTGATCATCACGAGACGATTCCCTCGAGGGAGGTGAAGTTCCCGGCAGCCGGGGCCATTCCGTACCGATGCCCGAGCCAGCGCGCGTAGGTGAGCGCGAAGAACTCGTTCACGTCACTCGCGCCGGCCGACTGCTGCAGCTGCGCTTTCAACTTCTCTGGGAGCGTCGGAAAGACGAGGTGCGCGAGTTCGTGCGCGAGCGGCCAGGTGCTGGTGTCGAACAAGGTCTCGACCCTCACGCAGCCGAGGCCATCACCCGCGAGCCCTTGCAGTGCGCTGAGGTCGACGTCTTTGAACTCGGGGAGATCGGTCACACGCACGTCGATCGGCAAGATGCGAAGCCGGCCGTCGATCTTCGGGAGCCATGAGGCGAGGGGCTTCACGCTCGCGTGCACCACGCGCAGCTCGAGGGTGGTGAGGTGTTCGAGCTCGGGCAACAGGGAATCGAGGCGCTGGATCACGCCGATGTCAGGCAGCGAGCGCACGCGGGTGAGGGCGTCCTGGGTGATCAACAATCGCGCGGCGCCGAGCCCTGCCACGAGCGCAAATTGCCGGGGTGCGGTATCGCGACCGCGGCTGAACGCATCGGCGGCTTCGTCGAGCTCTCCCAACCGCAACCGCGCGCTGCCGACCTGCATCAGGCCGCTCGCGTTCTTTCGTTCGGTGCGAATGCGGTCTTCGCCTTCGCGGAGTTCCTGCGGTGCCGAGACGAGCGTGAGCCGCGTCGCCAGCGCGGGGCCTTCGCGCATCAGCGCCCTGGCCAGCAGCACGTGATTGTTCGAGGAGAAGAGATCGAGCTCGCCGCGCATCAGGAGATCGATCGTCACCGCCTCTTCGCCCTCGAGTTCGCTGAGCGCACGCCGATGGGCCCGCAACAGGAGTTCGTGATCGGGGCTTCCGCGTTGGCCCTTGAGTGCGCCGAGCCCCGCTTCCACCAGGTGCCAGGCGCGTTCCCATTCTTTGGCCTCGAGCGACGCCTCGATGCCCGCGCGAATGAGTTCCCAGTTGCGCGTCGATTGTCCGGCGCGTTCCAGCAGCGCGAGGGCGGGCTCGGTGTGGCCGCGGTCGAGGAGGGTGCGGGAGAGCTCCAGCACGCGGGCGTTCGAAGGCAATTCCCGCCCGCGGGCTTCGGCGATCAGGCGGTCGAGCTCGGGATCGGCGGGCACCTGGCCCAGGAGTGCTTCGAGCGTGGACCCGCCTTTGTGACCGAGCAGCGCCTGGCCGAGATCGAGGCGGCCGGCGTCGAGCAGCGCTTCGGCGAGTTCCTGTCTCAGCGCGGTGTCGTTGCCGATCGCGTCACGAGCCGCGTCGACGTTTCCGGCTTCCAGCAGCGACTTCGCTTTGCGCCGCCGCTGCCATCGTTGCACGTCGTCGAAGAAGCCCACGGGAGGCTTCATACACCTCAAACCCCTGTCTCCCTCTCCCCGCGCCTCCCCGCGGGGGAGAGGGTTGGGGAGAGGGCGTTCAGTATTTTTTCTGCACCTGCCTGGCGCTCGGAGGGTCCTGCCGCAGTCACCTCACTCAAAGGACCCACCATGCTCCGCAAGTTCCTCGCCCTCGCCATGCTCGTCGCGCTCCCCTCGCTCGCTGCCGACTACAAGTGCAACAGCGGCCGCGTCGAGAAGGGCGGCTCGACGCAGTACAACTACAAAGAGTCCTCGAGCGAGATCGTGATCGAGAAGGGCGGCTCGACCAAGGGCAAGGCCGTCAAGCGCGGGTCCAAGTGGTACGTGGAGGTCGGCGGCAGCACCCAGGCCACCTTCGAGAACGGGAAGATCGAGAAGGGTGGCTCGAGCTGGGCCACCGCCAGCGACGCGCAGCGCACCTATGACTGCAATGCCGACGTCGCGGCGACCCTTTGGGTGCTGGCCGAGAAGGGTCAGCTCTAAGGCAGTTTTGGCCCTCACCCCGACCCTCTCCCCCGCGGGGAGAGGGAGATAGTCTCTGGCGGGCGCCCGGTGTAGGAGCGGCGCCTCGTGAAGTCCCTCGCTCCGGTCGCCATCGCCATCGCGGTGCTCGCGCTGCTCCAGGCCCTCACGGCCAGCAGCGAGTACTTCGTCTACCTCTCGCTGCTGGTCGGCGTGAACGTGGTCCTGGCGGTCAGCCTCAACATCATCAACGGGATGACCGGGCAGTTCAGCATCGGGCACGCCGGCTTCATGGCCGTCGGCGCGTTCAGCTCGGCGCTCGTCTCGCAGCAACTCGACCAGTACCAGCTCGGCTTCCTGCCCGATGCCGTCGGCCGGCAGCTCTTCTTCTTCATGTCGCTCACGGTCGGTGGCGCGCTCGCCGGGCTGTGCGGCTTCATCGTCGGCCTGCCCAGCTTGCGCCTGCGCGGCGACTACCTGGCGATCGTCACGCTCGGGTTCGGCGAGATCATCCTGGTGATCGTTCGCAACACCAGCACGCTTGGCGGCGCGCTCGGGCTCTCGAGCACCCCGCAGCACACCAGCTTCTTCTCGGTCTGGTTCGCGGTCTTCGTCGTCATTCTCTTTGCGCGCCGGCTGCTCGCTTCACCGCACGGCCGAAACCTGGTGGCGATTCGGGAAGACGAGGTCGCCGCCGAGGCGATGGGCGTCGACACCACCTCGTACAAGGTGCGCGCATTCGTGGTCTCCAGCTTCTTCGCCGGCATCGCGGGTGGCCTGTTCGCGCACTTTCAAAGCATCATCACGCCGGGCGACAGCTTCAGCTTCGTCAAGTCGATGGAGATCGTGGTGATGATCGTCGCCGGCGGCCTGGGCAGCACCTCGGGCGCGGTGGTGGCGGCGGTGGTGCTCACGCTGCTCCCCGAGGCGATGCGCGCGGTGTTCATTCACATCGGCGGCGGCAACGTTCAGTTGGCGCAGAGCATCGATCAACTCCGCAAGCCCATCTTCGGGGTGCTGCTGGTGGTGATGATGCTCACCCGCCCGCAGGGCCTCTTCGGAACGCACGAGGCGTGGGATCTCTTCAAGCGCAAGAAGGGCGCACCGTCGTGAGCGACGCCTTGCTGCACGCCAAGAAGGTCTCGATTCGCTTCGGGGGCTTGAAGGCGCTCTCGGAGTTCGACCTCGAGATCCGCAAGGGTGACCTGAAGGGCCTCATCGGTCCCAACGGCGCGGGCAAGACCACCGCGTTCAACGTGCTCACCGGCGTCTACCTGCCCACCGACGGCGAGGTGTTCGTCTGCGGAGAGAAGGTCAACGGCCGCCGCCCCCACCAGATCAACCGCCTGGGCCTCGCGCGCACCTTTCAGAACATTCGCCTCTTCAAGGAGCTCACCGCGCTCGACAACGTGCGCATCGCGGTGCTCCCCGATCGCAAGCCGCTGTTCAATCGCATGAAGGTCGAGGCGCTGCGCCGGGGCCCGTATCCCGGCCGGGCGATGGGCTCTGCCCTCGACGCGATCGACAACTACCGCGACTGGTGGCGCGCGCTGCTGCGGACCAATGCCTTCCTCGCGGAAGAAGCCGGCATCGAGAAGCGCGCCCGGGAATTGCTCGAGGTGATGGGGCTCTCGCACCGGGCCGACGAGGTCGCGCGCAACCTGCCCTACGGTGAACAGCGCCGGCTCGAGATCGCCCGCGCCCTCGGCACCGCGCCCAAGGTGCTGCTGCTCGACGAACCCGCGGCGGGCATGAACACCCGCGAGAAGGCCGACCTGATGGTGCTCATTCGCGAGCTGCGCACCCGCTTCGAGCTGGGCATCCTGGTGATCGAGCACGACATGAAGCTGGTGATGGGCATCTGCGAACACCTCACCGTGCTCGATCACGGAGAGACCATCGCGCGCGGTGAGCCGGCCGCGGTGCGCACCGATCCCAAAGTCGTCGAGGCCTACCTCGGGGAGGCGCCCGCCCATGTCTGAGCCGCGTCGCCTGGGAGACCGTGCCCCGCTCGAGAACCTGCTCGACGTCAAGGCGCTCGAGGTCAGCTACGGCGCCATCAAGGCGCTCAAGGGCATCGCCTTGTCGGTGGGGAAGGGCGAGGCGGTCGCGCTCATCGGCGCCAACGGCGCAGGCAAGACGAGCACGCTGCGCGCCATCTCTGGAATGCTCAAGCCGCAGGCGGGCACCATCACCCTGCGCGGGCAGAACGTCACCGGCCTCAAGTCACACCAGCTGGTGCCCAAAGGCATGGCCCACGCGCCCGAAGGCCGCGGCGTGTTCCCGAACCTCACGGTGAAGGAAAACCTCGATCTCGGCGCCTACCTGCGCCGCGACCAGGCCGGCATCGCGGAAGATCTGAAGAAGTCGTTCGGTTACTTCCCCATTCTCGACGAGCGGAAGAACCAGATGGCCGGCACGCTGTCGGGTGGTGAGCAGCAGATGCTCGCGATCGCGCGCGCGTTGATGTCGCGGCCGACGTTGTTGCTGCTCGATGAGCCTTCACTGGGGCTCGCGCCGCAGGTGACGCAGACCATCTTTCGAATCTTGCGCGACGTGAACTCCACCGGGACTTCGATTCTCCTGGTGGAGCAGAACGCGCACCTCGCGCTCGGCCTCGCGCAGTGGGCCTACGTGCTCGAGACCGGCGAAGTGGTGATGGAGGGCACGGGCAAGGCGCTCCTCGCCAGTGAAGACATTCGCAAGGCGTACCTCGGCGAGTAGCCGAGTCCCCCGAGGGAGGCGCTCATCTGGCTTCTGGTTGCGGCGGCGCCACCAGCACGCCCGAGAATCGCCCGTAGACCACCGTGTAGGTGGCGTCAGGCGCGAGCGCCGGCCACGGGTTGTAGAGAACGTATTCGACGAAGCGGCCGCTCGGCAGTCGCAACGAGTAGCCGGCGCGGCGTGACTTGAGCGGCTTTGCGCCCGTGGCCACCAGGGCCTTTCCGAGGACGACGTCAGCGACTCCGAGGCTCGCGGCCCAGGCCACCGAGACGGACGCGACGGCCAGCAACCCAGCCCCGCTGAGCCGCGCGAGCACGTGCCATTCCCATTTGGACCAGGCCGCCCACGCGAGCCCGAGGAAGAGCGCCGACATCGCCAGCAGGAGCAGGGCCTTGAGCGCGAGCGCGAGGCGGAACCGAAAAGAGATCTTCGATTCCGTCACGCGATCACCTCTGTCGGATCGCGTCCGCTGAAGGTGTCCACGCTGAGCCCGGCTCGCAGCGCCTCATGGGCCGGGGTTCCGAGGGTGGAGAGCAGATCTTCCGGGCCGCGCACGAACCGCCGCGTCAGCGCGCCCATGCGGGCCCGGGCCTCTTCGAGCCGCTCACGTTTCACCTCGCCCGACTCGATTGCCTTCACCAGGGCCTCGATGGCCGAGCGCTGCACGCTCGCGTGGTGACAGACCAGGAAACAATCGACTCCGGCCTTCACGCCTTCCACCACCGCGCGCTCGACCGAGAAGTGATCCGCGATCGCCTTCATCTCGAGATCGTCACTGACCACCACGCCTTCGAAGCCGAGTTCCTCACGCAACAACCCATGCATCACGCGCGTGCTCATCGTGGCGGGCACGCCGCGATCGAGGGCGTCGAAGATCACGTGCGCCGTCATCACCGACGCCAGCCCCGCCTTCGCGTACGCCGCGAACGGCAGCAACTCCACCTGTCGCAGCCGCTCGAGCCCGTGCGGGAGCGAGGGAAGATCGGTGTGCGAGTCCTTCGCGGTGTCGCCATGCCCGGGGAAGTGTTTCGCGCACGAGGCCACGCCCCCCGCTTCCATGCCGCGCGCGAGCGCCACGCCCAGCCGCGCCACCTCAGCGGGGTCACGATGAAACGATCGATCTCCAATCACCGGGTTCGCCGGGTTCGTGTCCACGTCGAGCACCGGCGCAAAGTCGACGTCGAACCCCATCGCCCGCACCTCGTGCGCGAGCAACCGGCCTGCGCGCTCGACCAACGCCGCGTCGCCCGCGAGCCCCAGCTCTCTCATCGGGGGCAGCGCGGTGAACGGAGCGCCGCGCAGGCGCGCGACCCTTCCTCCTTCTTGATCGACCGAGGCCAGCAGGGGCCTGCCGGCGTGTGTCTTGAGCGCGCGCACCAGCCCTGCGACCTGCGCGGGCGAATCGACGTTGCGCTTGAAGAGAATGACCCCGCCCACCCCGTCATCGATGAGCCGAAGCACCTCGGCATCCGGAGAGAGGCCGGGAAAGCCCACGACGAACAGGCTCGCGCACTCACGGAAAAGACTCATGCGCCAACCCTCGCACGGCTGCGTTAGATACGCCGCTGCCATGCGCATTCTGCTCTTCGTTTCGATCCTCTTTCTGGCCTGCAAGACAGACCAGCACGACACCAACGGCCATCTCACGCGCCGGTTCGATGACGCCGACGCGTGGGCCGCTCAGTTCGAAGATCCGAAGCGAGACGACTGGCAGAAGCCTGAAGAGGTGATCGCCGCGCTGGCCCTGCCGCCAACGGCCAGGCTCGCGGACATCGGCTCAGCCACCGGCTACTTCCCGGTGCGTTTCGCCAGGGCGCTGCCCCAGGGGCACGTGTACGGCGTCGACGTCGAGAGCTCGATGGTCGACTACTTGAACAAGCGCGCCGAGCGGGAAGAGCTGATCAACCTGACCTCGCATCTGGCTGAGTTCGCCGACGCCAAAATTCCCGAGCCGGTCGACCTCATCTTGATGGTGAACACGTACCACCACATCGAAGCGCGCCCGGTCTACTTCGCGAAGCTGAAGGCCTCGCTCAGGCCCGGTGGGCGCCTGGCGATCATCGACTTCACCCGCGCCTCGAAGATGGGGCCGGAGTCAGCGGAGAAGGTGCCCGCCGACGAAGTCGAGGCCGAGCTGAAGCAGGCCGGTTTCAAGCTCACCCAGACCTTCACCTTCCTGCCCGAACAATTCTTCCTGGTGTTCAGCCCTCAGTAAGGCGCGCCGAAGCCGAGCACCGTGCTCATCGACCGGGTGCGGCGCCACACGCCTTCGCGGCCCGTCTGCGGGTTCCCGGTGTTGCCCTCGATGGTGCTGATGCTGCCGTCGCCGTTCACCTTCTCGACGATTCCGACGTGATCCGCCTCGCGGTCGCCGTCCCAATCGAAGAGCACGAGGTCACCGGGCTGCGGGTTGCTCTTGCCCTTCCACCCGCCGCTCGCCTTCAGGTCGCTCACGATGCTGGGGCAGTAGGGGTCGTTCATGTCGCCGCCCGACTTCTGCATCACGTAGCTGACGAAGTCGCCGCACCACGCCTCGGCGCCGCGGCCGAAGTGCTCGGGGTACTTGAGGGCCTCGCCGCGGTTGGTGCCTGACTCGGTGGTGCCGAGCTCGGCGCGCGCGGCGTCGAGAATGCGGGCGCGGAAATCACCACCGGAAGGCGGAGGTGTCGGCGCGACCACTGCACCCGCGAGTGCGCGCCAGGTGCCGGGGCCCACCACGCCATCAGCCTCGAGACCCTTCGCGCGCTGAAACTTCACCACCGCCGCGCGCGTGCCCGGACCGAAGCTGCCGTCGATGCCGTTGGTGTCGAAGCCGTGCCGCACCAGCTCGCGCTGCAGCTTCTCGACGTCGGCGCCGAAGTCACCGCTGCGCAGCGAGGGTGCCGCGCCCGAAGGCGCCGGAGAGGTCGGGGCCGCCTGCTTGAGCGCCGCCCAGGTGCGCGGCCCCACCATGCCGTCGACCGGCAATCCGCGCGCGCTCTGGAAACGCCGCACGGCCGCCGCGGTCATCGGGCCGAAGGCGCCATCGATCGGCCCCGTCGGAACGCCGGCGCGCTGAAGGAGCTGCTGCACCTCGGTGACGCTCGCTCCGAAGTCACCCTGGCCAAGCTCGGGGTTGCTGCTGGTGAGGCGGTTGGTGGCGACAGAGCGGGCGGCGGAGATGGGCACGGTATTTCCTCCTGATGAACGGTGCTGCTGTCTGGATTGTCGGAGAAGGGGATTCCCGAGTTTCTTCAAAGGGTTAGATGTAGCTTTATTGACAGTGCCTACAGTGTGGGTGTGGAGCGGAGCTGCTCCAGAAAACCCCAGCCCGGCGCCATGATTCGCGCGGTTGCGAAGAATTGCAGGGGTGGAGGCGGTCACGCGCCTGACCCATTACCTTCCGCCGCTCCATGAGTGACGAGAAGACGGCTGACGCGCAGCAAGCGAGCATCAAGGACATTCCGGTGCTGCTCTTCGTACGCGGGCTGCTGCTGCTCTCGGTGCTCACCAGCGTGATCGTCGGCGTGCACTGGTATCTGGGCGCGCGGCTCATTCGTGATGCGCTGGTGCCTGAACCGTTCGCGACCGCCGGGTGGATCGCGCTGTGGATCTTCTTCGCGTCGATCTTCGGCGGGTTCCTCGGAGGCCGGCTCTTCCCCCGGCCGATCGCGAAGATCTTTCAGTGGTTCGGCTTCGTGTGGATGGGCGCGTTCGGGTTGCTGCTGGTGACGACCGCGGTGTCCGACCTGGTGCTCTTCATTGCCTCGAAGCTGACGGTGGTCGACGCCTCGTGGCAGCAGGGTCGTGCGCTGGTGGTGATCGGCATCGTGATCCCCGCGCTGGTGTGGGGCTTCTACGTCTCGCGCCGCCCGGAAACGAAGCGCATCGAAGTGAAGATTCCCGGGCTCGATCCATCGCTCGAGGGTTTCAAGATTGTGCAGATCAGCGACGTGCACATCGGGGAGACGCTCACGCGCGACTTCGCGAAGCTGGTGACTGATCAGGTCAACTCGCTCTCACCGGACCTGGTCGCGATCACCGGCGACATGATCGACGGCTCGGTGGCCCGGCTGCGTGACGAGGTGGCGCCGCTCGGCGGGCTGCGCGGCAAACACGGCGTCTTCTACGTCACGGGAAATCACGAGTACTACCACGGCGGCGCCAGCTGGGAGGCCGAGGGCCGGAACCTCGGCTTCACCGTGCTGCACAATGAGCACCGGGTGGTCGCTGACGGAAAGCTGGTCATCGGCGGCGTGACCGACCTGGAAGGAGCGCGGTTCTCCGAGGCCCACGCCCCGCGCGTCGAGCTCGCCTTCGCCCAGGCGCCCGCCGGCGTGCCCCGCATTCTGCTCGCGCACCAACCGCGCTTCGCCAGGCAGGCGAAGGACTCTCAGGTCTCGCTGATGTTGTCGGGCCACACGCACGGCGGGCAAATCTTCCCGTTCATGATGTTCGTGCTGCTGCAGCAGCCGGTGATCGGCGGCTTCGCGACCATTCACGGGGTGCCGACCTACACCAGCAACGGCACGGGTTATTGGGGCCCTCCGTTCCGCATCGGGCCGCGCGGAGAGGTCACTGAGATCATTCTGAAGGTGGCTTGACGCGCACCCCCGCAGCCGAACACGCTGCGCCCCGCGATGGACCCGATCACCTCGGAAAACACGATGCCCGCGGAAGCGCTCACGCCGGGCACGGCCTTCAAGGCGGCACGCAACGAGCTGTGGCGCCATCTGCCCGCGTGGATGTTCTTCATCTACGGCGTGCTGCTGCTCAACACCGAGTTGACGAACTTCAGCCCGGCGCGCGGTGATCTCGCGCACACCATCGTCTTCCCGTTGCTGGTGTTCGTGATCTACCAGGTGGTGCGCTTCACCCATGGCACCGGCTCCCGGCGCATGCTGATCACCAGCCTCGTGCTCGCGTTCGGTCTGCCGACGCTGACCTTCTTTTTTCACACGCCGGCTCCGCTCGCGCACGACTCACTGCTGCGGATCTATGAGTGGTCGAACTTCGGTTGGGCCGCGGTGCTCATCTGGCACCTGTGGCGGCATCAGCGCACGCACGTGGCGCTCTTCTTCGGGGTGGGGCTGCTCTACGGCGCCGCCCTCGAGAACGGCGGCATCATCCTGGGCTTCTTCCACGAGACGAATTTGACCGACACGATGGTCAAGCCCTTCGTCGCGCCGGTCGCCACGATGATCGGCTGGAGCGTGGTGTTGTCGATGGCCACCTTCATCACCTGGGGGCTGCGCAAGCGGCTGCCGTGGCTGCGCCGCTCGGCGATGTTGTCGGCGATCGCGGTGGGCACCTTCGCCACCTTGCTGGATATGCAGATAGACCCCATCGCCACCGCGGTCGGGTGCTGGGTGTGGCACCACTCGTTGCCGGGCTGGTTTCACGGCGTGCCGATGGTGAACTTCATCGCGTGGATGTGCGCGCTGGTGCCGTTTGGCTACGTGATGTTCCGGGTGCAGGAGCGCCGGGGCCTGCGGGATGGCGCCGCGTGGACTGCCGAAGATCTGCTCGCGCTGCTGAAGTGGACGCCGGCGGGGCTCGTGCTCGCGGCCGTGATCTTCATGAGCGCCACCCTGGTGATCGAAGGGGTCAGCGGACCCAGTTGGACGCTCCTCAATGCCTTCACTGCCCGGTTGGCGTCGGTGCTCTGAGCCAAGGGCACGGAATACCTGCCTGAAACTCTGGTTTACCCTGGGTCATAAGAAGGTTGCGGCAGGCCCAGTCCCTCCGCATTACTTCGCTCGTTCCCAACCCAACGCAGGAGTCACACCATGAAGCGCATCCTCTTCTCGCTCGCCGTTGCCTCGTCGCTCCTCGTTCCCGCCGCTGCGTTCGCTTGTGATGGTGAGAGCCACCAGGCTTCCGTGAACGAGCCCGCGAAGGCCACCGTCGCTGACGTCGCCACCTGGACCAAGGCGAAGCAGGCCATTCCGGTCGATGCGAACGGCCAGGAGACCCGTAGCAAGCAGGGCGTGATCCCCGGCGCGGTGCTGCTCACCTCGAGCTCGCAGTACGCGGTCAGCGAACTCCCCGCGGACAAGTCGTCGAAGCTGGTCTTCTACTGCGCCAACCAGAAGTGCGGCGCGTCGCACCAGGCCGCCAAGCGCGCGATGGAGAACGGGTACACCAACGTCGCCGTGCTGCCTGAGGGCATCGCGGGCTGGAAGCAGGCCGGTCAGCCGACCGCCAAGCCGAACAGCTGAGTCGAAGTCACTCGCTGAAGAACGAAGGCGCTCGGGAAACCGGGCGCCTTTTTTCGTGATGCGTCGGTGATTCATCAGGGAAGCTGAACAATCGCGTTCACGGAAGATCGATTCTCTTGATGGTGGTTCAGCCGCCATGGTGCGCGCATGAACCGAGCCCTCTGGTTGACGCTATTCTTCGCCGCATGTGGTCCCGAGCTGCAGCAGCCCGTCGAACAGACGCCCGCGGTGGATCAGGCGCCGCAGGTCGAGACCAGCACCGTGCCGCTCACGGGCTTCCCCTGCGACGTGCGTGAAGTGCTGCAGGCGAACTGCGCCTCGTGTCACACGCACCAGACCTACGCGCCGCCCTTCACCACCCGCGATGAGGTGATGGAGCCCCGGTTCGCGCAGTTGCTCAAGGCGCGAATTCAGCCGGCGGCGGATTACCCGATGCCTCCGCGCAGGTCGGAGCGGCAGCTGACCGAAGCGCAGCGGCAGGTGCTCGATGCCTGGTTCGCAGCGGGGATGCCCGCAGGTGAGTGCGGCGCGCTCACGCCGTGATCAGCGCGCCCCACCGCGAACCAGTCGCATGATGCCGACGATCACGATGCCGTACGCGATGAAGCGGCCTCCGCTGATGAAGAAGATGCCCACGCCGATCACGATCATCGCGATGCCGACCAGCGCGTTGGCGTTGAATCCGCTCCCCGGGGCGACACCGGTCGAGGATTGATCGACCTGGGCGCGCTCGGCCGCGTCGACCGGAATGTTCACCTCTCCGAGTTCGACGGGCTTGCCGTCCTCGCGCAGCTTCCTCGACGCAGCCGAGAGCAGCAGGCTGATCTCCTCTGCGCCCAGCCCGCTCGCCTTGAGTCGCGTCACCACCTCGCTCGGCTTGATGCCCTGCTCCAACCACTGCACCACGTTGCCGTACGGGCTCGTCTGTTGCTCTTCCATGGTCTCCCCCTCCCAGTGCGGACCTGCGCACTATCGCATGCACGGACGAGCGGGGCCCAACCCCAGGGCCGCATTGGAATCAGCGTCGTCGTTCGTTCTTCCTGGTCATCGCCGCGGCCTCGAGCAGTGCAGAGGCCATCGGCGTGGGATCAGCCCGACCCTTCCCGGCGATGTCGTAGGCGACGCCGTGATCGGGCGAGGTACGCGGCACCGGCAGCCCCAGCGTGACGTTCACCGTGCGCGCGAAGTCGAGCGTCTTGGTCGCCACCAGCCCCTGGTCGTGGAACATCGCCAGCGCCACGTCGAAGGGAAATTTCCGCGCGTTCGCGAAGAGCCCGTCAGCTGCGAAGGGGCCGCTGACGTCGATGCCGAGCTCCTTCGCTTTGCGGATCGCGGGAGAAATGATGCGCGCCTCTTCGTTCCCCAGCACGCCGCCATCACTCGCATGCGGATTGAGTCCGCACACCGCAATGCGGGGTCGATGGCCGAGCCCGGGAGCCAGACCGCGGTCGAGCAACTGCAACTGCGCCACCAGCTTCCGCGTGGACAACGCATCCGGCACCGCGCGCAGCGGCAGATGGTTGGTCGCCAGCGCCACCGAGAGCAGCGGCCCCTTCATCAACATCATCACCTCGACGCCGAACGCATCGGCCAACACCTCGGTGTGACCCGCGAAAGGAACGCCCGCCTTCGTGATCGCTTCTTTCGACACCGGCGCAGTGCAAATGCCGTCGATCTCTCCCAATTTCGCGGCGGTGATGGCCGCGTGCACGTACGCGAGCTGCGCCAGTCCACCGGCGCGCGTGGGCTTGCCCGGTTTGCGGTCGTTGGCCGCGAGCTGACTGATCACCCGCAGCTCGTGTTGCGCGGCGCGCACCGAGGCGTCTCCGAACAACACCGGTATCAACGCCCGCTTCACCTTCGGCAACGCCAGCGCTGCCAGCGTCACCTCGATACCGATGCCGGAAGGATCACCCAGGGAAATTCCGATGCGAGGTCGCGACATGGCCGCGCACTGTACTCACGGCTCGGGCTTGAGCACGTCCTCGGAACACGAGCTGCGCAGGTCATTCACCACGGCGGCACGTCGTGCCGGGTACTCCGCGCTGAACCATTGCAACAAACCGATCACTTCCGCGGTGCGGCCAAGTTTGCACAACCCAGCCATGCGCACCGACCACGCCTCGTTGCTCCAGCGCCCTGAAGGGCAGCGCCGTTGATACGCGCCCATCAGCCACACGGCGTCCTCCGCGCGCTCGGCCTTCAGCAGGCTCTGGGCCTTCTGCGCTGAGGCCAGCTCGGTGACGGCGTCGCAGTTGGGGAAGTTTGCTTCGACTTCGAGATCCCAGGTCTCCGGCGTCGTCGCCGGCGGCGTCGCCACTTCGGGCTCGTCGACAGGCGCGGGCACCGGGGTCACCGCTTCCACCGCTTTCGGTTGCGGGTTCGACTTCACCGGCACGGGAGCGATGGCCACGACGGGGGGCGACACCGCAACGACTTCAGGAGGAGGCTCCAGCTGAACTTCGATCTCCGGTTCCACCGCCACCGGCTTCGCCACCTGTTGCACTCGGGGCCTGGCTCGTTCTGCTTCACGATGCTCGCTGGCCTTCGGCGACAGGGACACCACCACCGTCGCGGTCACCGCCGTCACCGCGATCAACACCGCGACTTTTGCGCCCGCACCCATCGCCGAGAACACGCTCGTCGCTGCCTGCGCGCTGGTCGCCGTCGTCGCCGCCGCCACGCCCGCCACCGGAATCGCCACGCCCAACGCGCGCTCGAGATTCTTGCGCACGCGCGCCTCGTCTTCCGAGGTGGG